>JANLSK010000113.1:0-10180 GCA_031362415.1 Actinomycetes bacterium
CGGCGAACGTCGTGACCATCCCGAGCGCGAAATGAGGCTCTCCCTCGGCAGTCCCGACGAAACAGACGAGCGCGTAGTCGCCGGCGGTGACCCGGTTGGTGATCACCGATGCCGAACTGCCGGCGTCGATGAACGGTGGCAGGCCCCGGAAGGCGTCCGGGTCGCCGTTGAACAACGCACCCGCGGCGGCCTCGTCCTCAGACTGGAACGCCTCGATCACCTGCTGCTCGGTGACGCCGGCCTTGATCGGAAACAAGGCCGGTAGATGGAACTCGCCGCCGTCGTTCTCGAAGTCGATGCGCATCAGGCCTTCGTTCACCTCACCTGACAGTGCGAAGGTGTAGTCGCCGGCCACGATCTTCAACCGGTTGTCGGCGGCCGCATCGGCAGCACTGTCGGCGGCACCATCGTCATCGTCGTCACCACACGCCGCCGCCCCCGTCACCAACACCAGGGCCAGGGCGGCCGCGGTCACGTTCCGTCGTGTCCCCATGAGATTCGCTCCCTCGTTGAGTCGAGCTCAAGCGAGCTCATTGGTTCGGCGGTAACGGGTCTTCCATCGGTACCGACGTACGACGAGCATCCTCGGGTGACGCCGATCGAGGAAGGGCGCCACCCCTCCCTCGTTGGTGATGCCAGCCGAACCAGGCCCAGGGATCAGCGCGACGACGGTCGTGGTCCGTACGATTCGGGCCGTGCCGATCAGGGTGGTGGTGGCCGACGACAACTATCTCGTTCGGGAGGGCCTGGTCCGGCTCCTCGCCCGGGTCGACGACATGGAGGTGGTCGCGTCGGCCGATGACCTCGATGGCCTCTTGGCCGCCGTCGAGGCTCACGGGCCCGACGTGGTCATCACCGACATCCGCATGCCCCCGACCGGGACCGACGAAGGTGTCCGCGCCGCGAACCTCTTGCGCGTGAGTCATCCGTCGGTGGGGGTGGTGGTGCTGAGCCAATACGCCAGTGCCGGATACGCCTTGGCGTTGCTCGACGACGGCTCCGACGGTCGGGCCTACCTGCTCAAGGACCGTGTCTCCGACGTCGACCAGCTCGCCGCGGCCATCCGGAGCGTCGCCGCCGGGGGCTCGGTCGTCGACCCCAAGGTCGTCGAGGAGCTCGTTGCCGCCCGCACCCGGGCCCGACGGTCGCCCGTCAACTTCCTGACGGTGCGAGAGCGGGAGATCATGGGCGAGATGGCCCAGGGCAAGAGCAACGCGGCCATCGCCGCCGCGCTGCGCCTCTCCGACCGGGCCGTCGAGAAGCACATCAACTCCATCTTCTCCAAGCTGAACCTGAACGAGGAGCCCGATGTGAACCGGCGGGTCAAGGCCGTGCTGGTGTTCCTCGCCGACGGGGGAGGCCAGCACCCCCCGGCAGGGTCGTGACAGCATGGTTCTCAGGCGGCCGCCCCGGGTGCGATCATGTGGTTGTCACCCCGACCCCGCGTCGATCGTCGAGCTCTGAGAGCAGCCCGTCATGACCGAGCCCGTCAGCAACGTCGATGTCCTGATCGTCGACGACCAGCCACCGTTCCGGGCCGCCGCTCGGGCCGTGGTCGCGCGGGTTGCGGGTTTCACGTTGGTCGGCGAGGCCGAGTCGGGCGAGGAGGCGATTGCCTTGCACGGCGACCTCCGGCCCGGCCTGGTGCTCATGGACATCAACATGGGCGGAATCGATGGCATCGAGGCCACCCGCCAGATCACCGCCGCCGATCCGGCCACGATGGTGGTGCTGGTCTCGACCTACCAGCTCGACGAGCTGCCGCCCGGCGCCCGGACCAGTGGCGCCAAGGCGTACGTGAACAAGGACGAGCTGAGCCCCCGGGTGCTGCGCCGTCTCTGGGCCGACGGCGGCGATCCCGCCTGGGCCTGAGCGTGCGTGATCGTCCACCGCCAACTGTCTGCGGGGGTACCCGAATACGGGTACCCACGCTGACAGTTGAAGTGTGCCCGGGTTACGACGGACCGAGGGGGATGGAGCCGGTGATGCGGGTGCCGGCGCCGGGCGAGGACGAGACGGTGAGGGTCCCGTCGAACACGCCGAGGCGGTCGGTCATGTTCACGAAGCCGTGGCCGACCCGTCGGGCGCCCGCCACCGACGCACCCGCTGCCGACGCGGTCGAGGGAGTGGACGGCCCAGGCGTGAAGCCGGCACCGTCGTCGGCGACCTCGAAGCGCAGCACGCCGGCATCGTCCCAGACGCGGACCAGGGCGCTGGCCCCGGCGCCGGCGTGCTTGCCGGCGTTCTGCAACGCCTCCAGGCAACAGAAGTAGACGGCGGCCTCGACCTCACTCGGGTACCGGCCGATCCCGTCGAGCTCGACCGAGGTGACCAGCGCCGCCCGGGTGGCCGCGGCCGGGAGAGCCTCGCCCAGCCCGCCGCTCATCAGCAGCGGCGGGAAGATCCCATGCGCCAGCGCCCGCAGCTCGGCGATGGCGTCGGTGAGGTCGCTGCGCAGCTCGTCGATGAGCCCGATGGCGTCGGCGGTGTCGCCGTCCTCGATGGAGTCATGCGCCAGGCGCAGCTTCACCGCCATGGCCACGAGGTGTTGCTGGGCGCCGTCGTGCAGGTTGCGTTCGAGCTTGCGACGCTCGGCGTCGCCGGCCGCGACGATGCGGGTGCGCGAGTCACGCAGCTCGACGTTGCGCGACTGGAGCTCCTCGAGCGATGCCTGCAGGGCCGAGTCGAGCTGCACGTTGTGCAACGCCAAGCCCACCTGGCGGGCCAGCTCGGTGAGCACTCGATCGCCCTCGTCGTCGAACGGCTCGCCGTCGGCCCGGCGCTCCAGCACGATCAGGCCCAGGAGCTTGCCCGTGTGGGCGATGGGGGCCACCCGGATCGTCTGAGCATCCCGGCCGTTGCTCTCGTCGGGAGCGAGCAGCGCGGGGATCCAGATCTCGACCCAGGTGCCACCCGAGACCCCGGCCCGGGCCACCACGGGCAGCTCGCGTTCGCCGACCACCACGGGAGCCGCAGTTCGGTGGGGTACGCCCACGGCGAGCTCGTAGCGGCCGTCGGCGCCGGTCCAGATCTCAGCCGAGCGCAGCAACATCGTCTTGCGGAGAGACTCGGCGAGTTGCAGCAACAGCTCGTCCATGGGAATGGCCCGGGTGAGGCGCGAGCCGAACGTGCGGATGGTCTCGTCGGGCGCGACCCGTTCTCCGTACACGAGGCGATTGGCCCCGTCCTCCAGCCGGGAACGGGCCCAGGGGTAGGCCATGGCGATGACCCCGGCCGCGACCATCGACAACAGGAGCATCCCGCGTTCACCGTCGTCGGGGCGCCGGCCCAGCCCGAGGAGCACGACCCCGTAGCCGGCGACCACCAGCACGGTGAGACCGGCCAGCGCCACCGAGTGGGTGAGCAGACGGTCGACCCGGCCCGCCAGCCGGGGGTCGGTGCCGGCGACGAGCGCCGGGGCGACGAGCCCGGTCGCGCCCAGGGCCACCGCAGCCACCTGGTGGGGCCAGTCGGCAAGGAGGTTCAGCGCCATGGTCACGAGGACGATCTCGCCCGCGACGGCGATGCCCCAGCCCACCCACTGGAGGCGCCGCCGGTCGAGTGCACTCGACGCCCGGTAGCGGGTGTTGGCGGCCGGGAACGCCACCGCGGCGTACACGAGGGCGAGCGCGACGAAGGGCCACCGGCTGATCGACTCCGCGGTGTCGGCGGCGGCGGCGTCGTCGGTGGCGATGACGAGCGCGCCGAGGCCGGCGGCCACGACGTAACCGGCCGAGACGAGCCGACGATGGGCCCGACTCATGAGCCGACCGTCGGGCAGCGCCAGGAGGACGTGCATCGCGGCGGCGATGATCAGCGCCGCGACCAGGTGGGCCCCGGCCGCCCCGACATCGGCGGTCGACCATCCCGATCCCGCGGGATCGGGATCGGCACCCTGGCGCCAGGCCTGCATCGCCAACCCGATCCCGGCGAGGAGTGCGAGCCCCATCACCAGTCGCCCCATGGGCTCGGCCCGGCGTCGTCGCCAGAGCACGGCACCGGCGATGAGCCAGACTCCGGCCACGACGATGCCGACCACGAGCACGGCTCCCATCGTCATGGCGCCCCCCGCCCGTCGAGTCCGATGTCGCTGCGTTCGGCCGACGTTGCGTCGCGATCGTGCCCGTCGACGCTGATCGTGGCGCTGATGCTGGTGGTCGAGGTGGTGGAGGTGGCCGGGCGCATGATCATTCGGCTCTCAGCACGTCGGACGGCCTGAGCCGGCGGGCGTTGCGGGCGGGGGCCACGGCCGCCAGCCCGGCCAGCGCCAAGGCGCCCGGGACGGCCAGCCAGACCCAGCTCGGGTAGGAGACCGACGGCACCACGGTGACCCGCTCGGCGAGGTCGTAGACGACCACCCGGGCGGCGACGAGCCCCACGGGGAGGCCCATCGCCAGTCCCAGCACGCCGATGAGCGCCGCCTGCCAGGCCAGCGCCCGGCCGAGCTGGGCCCGGCTCACGCCCAGGGCCCGGTGGATCGCCAGCTCGCGGCGTCGCTGCCGGGTGGCGGTGTGCAAGGCGTAGAAGAGCGCCACGGCGCCGATGCCGGCGAGGAAGATCGCCAGGGCCGTGGGGACGCTGCCGAGCTCTCGGAGGTTCTCGACGTTGGCCGGTGGCTCGCCATCGGCGGTGAAGCCCGGGTACTCGTAGGCGAGTGCCTGCAGGGTGGTGGCGTCACGGGCGCCGGGGGCCAGCCGCACCAGCACGGACGAGACGTCGTGAAGGTCACCGACGAGGAGGTCGATCCCGGGCCCGTCGAGCACCAGGCCACGGGCCGAGCTGTCCCTGCCCGGGCTCACGATCACCCCCACTACGACGGCCTCCACGACCCCGATGTTGGTGAGCGTGACCGGCGAGCCGATCGTGGCCCCGACCGCGTCGAGCAGCCCGGGGCCGAGCGCCACCTCGGCCGGCCCGCTCGGGGCCCGACCCTCGAGGAGGACCGGGGCGATGGAGCCCTTGTGCGGCTCGAACACGGTCGGGTCGACCTCCACGGTCGCCTCGCCGCGGGGGCCGGCGAGGGTCGTGCCGTAACCGTTCTCCTGGGCCGTGGCGTCTCTGGCTGCCGTGACGGCATCGAAGCGCGGATCGGCCACGATGGCCTCGATGTCGAGCACCGATCCCAGCTCGTTGTCGATCGTCGCGTCGTAGTCGGCGCCGTACAGGCGTGGTGTGGCCAGCACATGGTCGATCGAGCCGTCGACGAGGCCGGCGGCGATCACCCCGACGATCCCGAGCGCGAGCCCGACCACACCGGCGCGCACGGGCGAGCCGGTACCCCCACTCGAGCGCCGGGTTCCCAGGTTCAACCCCACGACACGCGCCGGTGATCCGCCGGCCAGCCGGGTGAGCCATCTCGAGCTGCGGACCGGGCTCGGTGCGGCCCGATTCCTCGAACCACGCGCCCGGGCTGTCCACGACGCCAGCACGATGCTCACCACCACGACACCAGCCAGCAGGACCGTCGCTCCCGTGACGAGCACCGAGCCGTCGAAGTCTCGCCCGGGGTAGGGCTCGGCCCTCCCGGCCAGCCCCACCGGAAGCACAGCCGATGCCAGCCAAGCCGTCCCGAGGGCACCGACAGCGCCGAAGGCGAGCGCCGGCGCCACGAGGGCCAGCCCGGCGCCGGCCTCCTGCCGGCGGGTGATGCCGAGCGCTCGACGGGCGTCGCGTTCGGCGGCTGCCAGGGCCATCTGACGCGCAAGCGCCTGGATGACCACGACCGATCCGGCGATGGCGCAGGCCAGTGCCGTCACCCCGAGCACCCCAACCTGCAGGTCGATGGCGTCGGCGCCCCGGGCCTCGAAGTCCTCCGTCGGTTGGACGTCAGCGCTGTCGCCGAACGCGGCCTGGAAGCGAGCGATCACGGCGTCGCGCGTACCCGGCGTGGTCCGCACCCTGATCCCGCACTCGCAGTGCCACATGTCGTGCGCGTACGACTCGAGGAATCCGGGGCCAACCGCGAGGAACGGATCGGGGTTGTCGGAGACGTCCTCGATCGTACGGAACACACCGACGATCGTGACCGTGGGGCGTGGCCCGGCCGGCGGTCCCGGGTCGACCTGCTCGTCGATCGGGCGCGACTCGTTGAACACCTGGATCAGGAACTGCTCCTCGGTCATCGACCAGAGCGCGACCTGATCTCCGGGGCCCTTACCGAGCTGATCGGCCATGGCCTCGTTGACGATGACCTCGTCGGCCGCGGCGAGGTCGAGGTTGCGGCCCTGGACGATGAACACGTCGTCGTCACCGGAATCGCCAGCGCGCTCCGCGAGCCCGATCGAGAAGAAGTTCTCCGACGGCTGCGGGGCCAGACCGAGCAGCACGTACGACCCAGCCGATGTCACGTCGGGATCGGCGACGATCCGCTCGAACGCGTCGTCGGGCAGCGTCGAGACGAAGTCGGGAGTGAGCACCTCGATGTTGGGCTCGGCCGTGGCCGCCGCTCCCCGGGCGAATGCCGTATCGGTGCGTCGAGCGCCCGCGACCGCCGCCAACACGGCCCCACCCGAGATGGCAATGAGCAGCGCCACAGCGGCCAGCGACCCTCGCCGGCGCCGCCACTCGGCGCGCACCCAGAGCCAGACTGCACCCGTCATCACGGTCCTCATTGCGTCCAGTAGACCCCGGTTGCCTGACCGCGCCAAGGTAGCCACCACACCCACACCGGTGGTGTTGTCACCACCTCGCCCCGTCCCGTCCTCCGACGCGAGCGAGCAGGAGTGAGCAGAGGGCCGTATACCCCCCACAACTCACTCTTGCTCGGCCGGGGGCGGCCGGGGCGGCGGGGCGACGGGTGACGGCCTCGCCGTCACTCGACGTGAAGGAGCGCGGTCAGGGAGGCCCGGTGTGATCTCCGGGCCGTCGCCACCGCGACAGCGACCGAGACCGCCGATGCCCCGATGGTGAGGAGCAGGAACCGGACGGGTATCACCGCGCCCGGCACGACGCCGAGGTCGTCCGTCGCGCGCCGCCACAGGTTGACACCGGCGATCAGGCCGACGGGCACGCCTACGACGACGGTGACGGCCAACGTCAGAGCTCCCTGCCAGAACGAACCGTGCCGTGACCCCTGACGGTCGAGCCCCAGGGCCCGGAGGATCGCCAGCTCCCTCCGATGGGCTCGGATGCCGGCTGCGAGCGTCGAGCCGATCACCACGGCACCGAGCAGCGCGGCCAGGGCCAGGCCCAGCAGGGGCACGCTGCGGACGCGGTGCAGGCCCACGACCCGGGCGGGGATGATGTCGGTGGTCATCTCCTCGGTGAGCTCCTCGCGGAGCTGCGCGATCACGGCGTCGCTCTCTGAGCCTGAGGTCGAGTCTGAGGTCGGGTCGACCCGGGCCAGCACGTAGCTGGGGGTGGCGTCGCCACCGGCGGCCGTGACCGCGTCGAGGGTCACGACGGCGACGTCGCCGACATCCGACTCGCCGAAGATCGGTGCCAGGACGACACCCACCACCGCGAGCTCGGCCGGCGGCCCTGCGCTGCCGTGGTCGAACTCGCCCCCGGCCACCGAGAGCTCGATCTTCGAGCCGATGCCGAGACCGGGCCGGGCCGCGGCCCACGGCCCTCCGAGCGCCACCTCGGTCGGCGCCGCGGGCAGACGTCCTGAGACGACCACCGGCGGCGCGGTCCCGGCCGGGTCGATGGCCATGACCTCGACCGATTCGCCCCCAAGCGTGGCCTGCCCGTACGTGGCCAACGTGGCCGCCGCGAACCGGGGATCGACGGCCAGCGCTGTCGCCCGGTCGGGGTCGAGCGTGAAGTTGCTGTTACCGATGGCGAGGTCCCAGGGCCAGCCGTGGCGGTCGGGTTCGGAGTAGAGGCGGTCGACGCCGGCGAGCCACGTCCCCACCGACACGGCCACGACCACAGCCAGAGCCGCGCCGACGACGCCTTGGCGGGCCGTCGACGAGCGCCTCCCGTCGGGCGTCTGGAACGCCAGGTGGGCTCCCAGCACCATCCCGTTCGGCGCGCCCACCCGAGCGAGCCAGCGGGCCAGTGTGGGTCGGAGCGCCGTGGCCGACCGGGCTGGCCGGGACCGGGCGAAGAGGTATGCGCTCCCGAGCATGGCCAGGCCGGTGACGATCCCACCGATCAGGATCACCAACAGGTCGACGTGCACGCCGGGGTCGAGCTCGAGCTGGCGCCCGACGCCGATCGGGTAGCGCCCCGAGAGCCCGACCGCCACGACGGCCGAAAGCGCCGCGGCCGCCGCCGCGGCAGGAGCGACCCGGAACGCGGAGGCCGTCGCGAGCTGCGTCGACGTGAAGCCCACGGCTCGCAGGGCCGGGACTTCCCGCTCGTGGGGCCGCTGCCCGATCCGCACGAGCAGTACGACGATCGCCAGGCCGCTGATCGCCAGCGCGACCCCCAGCGCCATCAGCGCCGTGGTCTCCAGATCGACGGGTGCTTCGAACGACGCCCGCCGTGGCGTGCCCGGCGGCTCGAAGGCCGGCGGCTCGCCGTCGCCGTCGACGAGCCCGGTGATCGTGGCCTTGAAGGCCTCGACACCGGCGGGCCCGTCGGCCAGCGCGACCCGGTAGCCATCGAAGTAGTCGAGGAACTCTTCGTGGCGAAGGAGCCAGAAGTCGTAGGAGGCGAGCATCAACTTGTTGGAGTATCGGTCGAAGTCGTCCTCGGATCGCACCTGGGTGACCTCGTCGGTCGCGACTTCCTCGGCGAACCGCACGACACCGTCGATGCGGAAGGTGTAGATCGGCCCGTCCGGTTCGTAGACGCCTCGTTCCACCTCCGGGTTCTGGTCGAGGCCGAAGAACCGCACGGTCACGTCGTCGCCAGCCCCGAGCCCGAACCCTTGCCGGAAAGCGTCGTTCACCAGCACGTGGGAGGCGTCGGTGCCGTCAGGGACGTGGCCCTCGAGCAGGCGTAACGTCGGATCGGCCGGCGCGGCGAAGTCGACCACCAGGCCGTCCACGCCGGCGATCGGGCGGCCCGCCTCGTCGATCTTCATCATGGCCAGGTATCCCTCGGGATCCGCGCGTTCCACCCCAGCGACGGCGAGCACCTGCTGCCGGCTCAGCCCGGGCGCGTACGCCGCGATGTCGTAGTGGGGCACGGCGTCGAAGACCCGGTCGACCACGCTCGACGAGCGCCGGGCGCCAGCGATGAGCGACATCGCCGCGCCGCCGATGGTCCCGGCCAGCACGGCCAGCAGAGCCAGCGCGGTGATCTGCCGGCGGCGCTGGCGCCGGGCGAGGAACCGGACGGAGCTCATCACGAGCAGCATCGCCCGCTCAGCGAAGGCCGACAAGGGAGCCACCACACCCACCCAGGTGGTGTTGTCACCACCAGCGCTCGAGCATCCCTGACGACGAGGCAATTGGGGTTCTCCCCGATGCTTCGCCGGATTCGAGGCGCGACGATCGGCGCATGACGAACAGCGCAACGAGCACGGCGACCATCGAGCGGTTTCACGTGACGGACGATCTGGCTGAACTCCAGGTCGTTCTCGAACGCGACGGGGCAGTGATCATCGACGGGCTCCTGTCGGCGGACGTGCTGGCCCGGGTGAACGCCGAGGTCGACCCGGCCGTCGCCGCGGCCGATCCGGACAACCCCGTGTTCAACCCGATCGCCAAGGCGTTCATGGGGGCGTTCACCAAGAGCGTCGCCGGGGTACCGGGGATCTCGCGGACGTTCGCGACCGACGTGATGTGCCATCCGGTGTTGCTCGGTCTCGCCGAGGCGGTGCTCGGCGCGAGCTGCGCCCGGTTCCAGCTGAACCTGGGCCAGATCCTCGAGCGGGGTCCGGGCTCGGAGGATCAATGGCTCCATCGAGACGAGGGCGTGTGGATCGACGTGCCCAAGCCGTCGCCCGAGTTGCAGCTCGCATCGGTGATCGCGCTGGTCGATTTCACGGCCGACAACGGCGCCACCCGAGTCGTGCCCGGCAGCCACCGCTGGCCCGACCGGCACCTCCCGATCGACCAGCAGATCGCACCCGAGCCGCATCAGATCGCGGTCGCGGAGATGCTGGCCGGGTCGGCGCTCGTCTATACCGGCGGTGTGATCCACGGTGGTGGCGCCAACAGCACGGCCGGGGCGCGCCGGGCGGTGCACCTGAGCTACTGCCTGGGTTGGTTGCGCACCGAGGAGAACAACTACCTGTCGATTCCGCCCACCCTCGCGGCCGGGCTGCCGCGACAGGCTCAGGAGG
>JANLSK010000146.1:0-9218 GCA_031362415.1 Actinomycetes bacterium
CTTCCTGGTGCTCATCGACCGTCCCGACCTCCTCGCCGACGAGGAGCTGCCACAGGTGATGGGGCGCAAGCGCCGGCGCGACGAGTGGAACGCCATCGTCCGTGAGTACACGACGCAGCACACCACGGCCGAGATCGTCGAGAAGGCCGCGATGCTGCGCATCCCGGTGGCGCCGGTGCTCTCGGGGCGCACCGTGCTCGACCATGTGCACTTGCGGGCCCGGGGTGTCTTCGTCAAGAACCCCGATGGCGATTTCGAGCAACCCCGGCCGCCGTACAAGCTCGACGATGAGGTCCTCGGCCCGCGTACGCCGACCGCCCGTCTCGGTGAGCACACCGGAACGATCGCGTGGGGAGAGCGCGATCGCCCCCGTACGGCTCCGGCCGGCAGCGCCGATGATCTGCCGCTGGCCGGGCTGCGGGTGCTCGACACGACGGCGTGGTGGGCCGGGCCGGCGTCGACGGGCATCCTGGCTGCGCTCGGCGCCGATGTCATCCACATCGAGTCGATCCAGAAGCCCGACGGGATGCGCATGACCGGCTTCATGTCGGCTCCCCCGGGCAGCGCGTGGTGGGAGTACAGCGCGGTGTTCCTGGCGGCCAACTCCAACAAGCGCTCGCTCACCCTCGACCTGGCCCATCCCGAGGGCATGGAAGCCATGCGCCGCTTGATTCAGCGGGCGGACGCCGTCGTCGAGAACTTCTCGCCCCGGGTCTTCGAGAGCTTCGGGCTGGGTTGGAAGGAGTTCCACGAGCTCTCGCCCCGGACGATCCTGGTGCGCATGCCGGCTTTCGGGCTCGACGGGCCCTGGCGCGACAACGTGGGGTTCGCGCAGACCATGGAGCAGATCAGCGGCCTGGCCTGGATCACGTCGCACCCCGACGATCAGCCCCGCATCCAGCAGGGGCCGTGTGATCCCTTGGCCGGCATGCATTCGGCCTTCGCGTTCCTCGTGGCCCTGGCCGAACGCGACCGCACCGGTCTCGGGAGCCTGCTCGAGGTGACGATGGTCGAGGGCGCCCTCAACGCGGCGGCCGAGCAGATCGTCGAGTGGAGCGCGTACGGCAACGAGATGCAGCGCGAGGGCAACCGTTCGCCCTACGCCGCGCCGCAGGGCCTGTATCGCTGCCCAGACCAGGCCTCGACCACAGCCGAGCAGTGGCTGGCGATCTCGTGCGAGACCGACGCCCACTGGCATGCGCTGCGCGACGCGTTGGGCGATCCCGCCTGGGCCGCCGATCCCCGGCTCGACTCACATGCCGGCCGTCGGGCCCATCACGATGAGATCGACACGCACCTGCGGGCATTCGCGGCGACGGTCGACGACATCGACCGGGTCGCGGAAGAGCTCGTGGCCCTTGGCGTTCCGGCCGCACGCGGGCGTGACCCCCGGCTCAACGGCGAGCAACCGCAGCTCGTCGCCCGGCGGTCCAGCGAGCAGGTCGAGCACCCGATCGTGGGACGGGTGCCGCTGCCCCGTCCGCCGTTCCGCTACGAGTCGGTCGAACGTTGGGTCCGGCTGCGCCCGCCCACCATGGGCGAGCACAACCGGGAAATCCTCTCGGAGCTCGGCTACGACGACGACACCATCGCCCGGTTCGAGGCCGAGAAGGTGATCGGCACCCGCCCCACCGGCGTGTGACGCTCAGCGGGGGGTGCGCGGCGCTGCTCCACCGGAGCGCATGGGTGCCCGTGAGCGGTTGCCCGACGGCGAGCGATGCCGGTGCGGGGCGGGGACATGGGCGTCACCGCTCGGGCGGCTGTCGGTGCTCGGACGGTGAGCCAGGTGCTCGCGTGCGGGCCGCGCTGCGCGCGCCGCTCCCGCGGCGCGGAGGTCGATGATCCCGAGCGTGTCGAGGTCGGGACGGACGAGGCCGACCGGAAGGTCGAGCTCCTCCTGCAGACGGCGGGTTCCCCGCGCCTTCTCCCGTCCGACGAACGACAGGACCACACCGGTGAGCCCGGCCCGGGCGGTACGGCCCGAACGGTGCACGTAGGCCTTGGTGTCGTCCGGCGGGTCGAAGTGCACCACGCAGGCCACGCCGTCGACGTGCACCCCGCGAGCGGCAACGTCGGTGGCGATGAGCGCGTCGACCCGTCCCCTGCGGAACGAGTCGAGGGCCTGCTCACGCTGACGCTGACTGCGGCCGCCGTGGATGGCCGCCGCCCGCACGCCCGCCTGCTCGAGCTGCTCCGACAGGCGGTCGACTCCGTGCTTGGTGCGGCAGAACACGATGGTGGACCCGACACCGCTGATGACCTCGGTGGTGAGCGCGACGCGCTCGTGACGCTCGGCCTTCCAGAACACGTGCCGGGCCGGAGTCGCCTCTTCTTCCGGAGAGGTCACGTCGTGGCGCACCGGGTTGTTCTGGTACTCGCGCACGAGCACGTCGATGTCGCCGTCGAGCGTGGCGCTGAACAACACGGTCTGCCGGGCAGTCGGCATCATGTCGAGCAGCTTGCGCACGTCGGGCAGGAATCCCATGTCGGCCATGCGGTCGGCCTCGTCGATGACGACGATCTCGATGGCGTCGAGGCTCAGCGCCCGCTGGTTGATGAGGTCGGTGAGCCGTCCCGGGCAGGCCACGACGATGTCGACGCCGCGCTTGAGTGCTCGACGTTGCGGGTCGTAGCTCATGCCGCCGTAGACCGCGAGCACCTTGCGCTTGCGGACGTGCCCGAGCGGCTCGAGCGCGGTGCGGATCTGCAGCGCCAACTCACGGGTGGGCGAGAGCACGAGGGCCCGGGGCTGGCCGGGGCGGCCCTGACCGACCCGGGCGACGAGCGGGATCCCGAAGGCCAGGGTCTTGCCTGAACCGGTGGGGGCCTTGCCGCACACGTCGCGGCCGGCCATCAGGTCGGGGATCGTGGCGATCTGGATGGGAAATGGCGTGGTGACGCCGCTGCGGCTGAGCGCGCTGAGCAGATCGGCAGGCGCGCCGAGATCGGTGAAGCTGGGTGACAACGTGTTCTCCTGGCTGGGGCCCGTCCGCGGGGTGACACGGAGCGGGTCGTCGTGGGGGTGCGCAACCTCGAATCGGCGCTTTCCGTCCCACGAGCCCAGCCCACGAGGGACCGGCCACGAAACCACAGGGGAACACGAAACACGAGAGCAACGAAGAAGAGGTACGCCAACTCAGCGCGCGTTCACCCACAGAGGTGCGCGACGGGTCGCCGGAGACGTTACCAGGTGCGGTGCCCCGAACCCCGAACAACCTCCGACCCGACGAGCCCCGTGTGGCGCCGACCCCGATGTGCGTTCGAGCTTGACAGCTCTTGACCGGCCGATCCCCTGCCTCCGCCTGCCCCGCCTACTGCTGTCCGCCTTCGGTCGCCGGTGCGCAGACCGGGTCGAATTCGAGGTGCAGCTCGCGCAGCGATCGCATGGTGAACATCGGCACGTGGGTGAAGTCGTTGCGACCGTCGGCGAAGCGCAGGTTGGCCAGGCGGTCGAACACCGCATCGAGGGTGAGCACCTGTTCGAGCCTGGTCAGCTCGGCTCCGGGGCAGTGGTGCTCGCCGAGCGAGAACGCCATGTGCCGGCGTGAGTTCGGCCGATCGAGGTTCACCTCGGCCGGGCAGGCGAAGACCCGCTCGTCGCGGTTGGCGCAGCCATAGCGAAGGTGGACGGTCGACCCGGCGGAGATCGCGACCCCGTCGATCACGGTGTCTTCGGCGACGGCGCGCCACAACCCCTGGGTGGGCGACTCGATGCGCAGCACCTCCTCGACGAAGTCGGGGATCCGTCCCCGATCGTCGGCGAGACGTTCGTAGAGCCCCGATTCGCGCAGCAGGATCCACAGGCCCGAGGCCAGGGCGAACGTCGTGGTCTCGTTACCGCCGATGAACAGGTGGTCGACGATCGTGATGATCTCCTGGTCGGTGAGCGGCCGCTCGCCGGCGAACGTCGCCGCGACCAACGAGCTGATGATGTCGTCGCCCGGGGTCGATCGCTTGTCGGCGATCACCGCCTTCAGGTAGGCGTAGAACTCGACGACCTGTTCAGCCACCCAGACGTCCTCGTCGGGCTCGAGCTTGCGGATGTACGGGAGCACCCAGGCCGAGCTCCACGCCCGGAGACGGTCGAGATCGGCAAGGGGCAGCCCCAGCATGCGGGTGATCACGAGAGACGGAAGCCTCGAGGAGAACTGCGTGATCCACTCGACCCGTCCGTCGGCTTCGAAGCTCGCCAGCAACCCGTCGATCGACTCGATGATGAACGGCCGCCAGTGCTCGAGCCCGTCACCGTTCAGCAGATGGTCGACCATGTTGCGGTAGTGGCGGTGGATGGGCGGGTTGGTGCCCAGCGGCGTCATCCGCTCCCACCCGCCGCGGTCGTACACCTGCTGCGCAGCGGGCGATCGGCGCTTGCTCGTGCCCGTCGGGAACGTCCGCTGATGGCGCAGCACGTGCATGATGTCGTCGTAGCGGCTGATCACGTAGTCGTCGGTACCGGGGACCCGGTAGACGGGCTGTTCGTCGCGCAGGTGCTGGTACGTCGGATACCAGTCCTCGTGCGTCTCCGGGCTGTACAGGTCGACATGCATGGCCGGAACATACCAGTCGGCTAATTTCCGGAAATGGTCGTCGTGCTCGCTCACATCACGGTGATCGTCGGATGCGAGGCGGCCTTCGAGGTTGCGGCCCGCGAGCTTGCCGCCGCAACGCTCGAGCGCGAGCACGGCATCCGCCGCTACGAGTACGTCCGCCTGTCCGAGCCGGCGAGCTACCAGGCGACGCTGGCCTTCGATGACTACGACGCGTTCATCGAGCACCAGGCCAGCGAGCACCACCACGTGCTCGCCGGAGCGATGCGCGAGCTGATCGCCGAGATTCGCCTCGAACGGGTCGACCCGGTCGTCGGATGCTCCCCATTGGCCACCGAGACCACCGAGCCGGACGAGGGCCCCGGCTCCGAGGGCCCCGGCTCTGGCCGCTCCGGCGGCTCCGCTCCCCGCTCGATCGAGCCAGCCGACCACGAGGTGCTCGCCGCCCGCCGTGAGCACTACCGGGCCCGGTACCCGATGAACGGCGCCGCCTGGTGGGATGGGCTCCGATGACCAGCGCCGAGCTGGCGGCCCTCGTCGGGACGCGCTTCGCCGGCGGCGAGTACACGATCGCCCACTGGGAGAACGCGCTGCTCACCGACTGCACCGAGCGTGGCCCCATGACGAGCGACCTCGCGCACCCGATCGTGTTGTTCCACATGCCGATCCAGGGGGCGGGCACGTCGATCGCCGAGCTGTTCGAGCTCTGCGGGGCCGACGGCCGCCCTGGTTCGGTGACGCTGCTCGGCTACGACTGGGAGTATCTGCGCCCGCTGCGGGAGGCGTGCCGCTACCGCATCGACGGTGGGATCGTCGCCGCCGAACGGACCGGCGCAGGCGAGGGCCGACCCACGCACGACGACATCGCCTTCACCATCGAGCTGTTCGAGCCCGGGGGCGAGTTGGCGGCGAGAGTCACGAACCGCTGGAGGTTCGTCCGATGACCGGCGGGCCACGGGTGGGCGACCGGATCCCGCCGTTCACCGTGGCGTCGGTCGATGCCCAGCGGATGAAGACCATGGCGGCGATCCTGCGCGACCCGTACGCCATCCACTGGGACCGCCAGGCCACCGCGGCGCTCGGGCTCGGCGGTCGCACCGTCAACCAGGGTCCGCTCAATCTCGGCTACATCGCCAACATGCTCATGGCGTGGGCGGGCGACAACTCGATCCGCCGATTGACGGTCGCCTTCCACGCCCGGGTGCTCGACGGGGACACGGTGCAAGCGCACGGGATCGTCGATTCGGTGACGACCACCGAATCGGGATGGACGGCATCGTGCTCGGTGTGGCTCGCCCGCGGCGCCGAGCGGATGGTGACGGGAACCGCCGAGGTCAGCGTCTCGAGGCCCGGATGTGATACAGGTTGCAGCGACGGCGCAGCTTCGGCGCCCCCATCGATCGAGGGAGCACGTCCGTGAGCAGCGACAGCGCCTGGTTCGGAGATTCGACGCTCGAGGAGCGGTTCCCGGCCTGGACCCGGGGCAACGCGGCCGACGTCTTCCCCGAACCGTTCAGCCCGCTCGGACAGGCCCTCGTGCTGCGCCAGGGGATGTGTCGAGGCCTGCGCGACGCCTATATCGCGATCGGAGCTCTCGACTACGACGAGTTCGTCGACCCTGAGCTCCCCGAGCTGTTCAAGGTCTTCGGCGGATATCCGTACAACCCGCTGACGATGACCCGGGTGTTCGGCGCCCGCATGCCCGGCGCCTCACCCGAGATGATCGACAAGGCGTTCTTCGACGAGCGCGCCGAGGTGCCGCCCTACGAACACCAGCCGTGGCACGACTCCCCGGTCCACGAGGCCCGTCTGGGCGCATCCATGGCCTGGGCGATGTCGACCGATGCGCTGCCCGAGCTCGACGCCGACAAGGACCTGGCCCGCTCCTTGCGCGAGCAGCGCCCGAACCTCGCCGATCTCACCGACGCCGCGCTCGTCGCTCGGGCCCGGTCCATGGTGGCGTACGTGCAGCAGACCTTCGAGAACGCCATGCGCGTCTCGTCGCTCTCGGCGCTCGGGCCGGGCGCCCTGGCCGCCATCTGCGAAGGCCTCGGTGATCCGACCCAGTCGATCCGGCTCCTCGCCGGCATCGAGGTCGACTCGGCGGCACCAGCGCATGCCATGTGGCAGCTCGGGCGCCTCGCACGCGGGTCGCAGGTCGTCAACGTCGCGTTCGAGGCCGGACCCGACGACGTGCTCGACCAGCTGCAGGCATCCAACGACCCGGTGGCGGCCGAGTTCCTCGCACGGTTCGAGCAATTTCTGGTCGACCACGGCTCACGGGCCCAGAACGAGTACGACCTGCGATCTGTCTCATGGGAGGTCCGGCCGCGCATCGCGCTGGCGGCGATCGACGTGATGCGCCGGTCCGATGACGCGCACTCTCCGGTGGGACGCAACGCCGCGGCGGTTGCCGAACGCGATCGCCTCCTGGACGAGATCCGCCCGAAGATCGCCGGAGACGCCGAGACCGCCGGGCTGTTCGAGGCCGCCTTGCAGTCGGCGCAGCTGTTCCTGGCCGGGCGCGAGCGGGCCAAGACGAACGTCGTCCGCATCATCAACGAGATGCGTGTGGCGCTGCGCGAGCTCGGGCGACGGTTCGTTGAGCGCGGCGTCATCGATGAGATCGAGCACATCTTCATGCTGATCGACGCTGAGCTCGACCAGATCCGCTTCGCACCCGACGCCTTTCGGCCGGTCATCGCCGAGCGCTGGGCGCAGTACCGGAGCTTGTTCGACTATGAGCCGCTGTTCGTCGTCAACGGCCGCGTGCCGTCCTTGACCGAGATGACACGTCGAGGCCACAAGCACGTCGCCACGGCCGGATCGGGAAGCGTGCTGCAGGGGGCAGCCGGCTCGGCGGGTGTGGCCACCGGCCGCGCCCGGGTCATCCTCGACGCCGCCGATCCGGTGGGCCTCGAACCCGGTGACGTGCTCATCGCGCCGCAGACCGACCCGTCGTGGGTGCCGCTGTTCGTGGCCGCGGCCGCAGTCGTCGTGAACGTCGGGGCGATGGGCAGCCACGCCATGATCGTGTCGCGCGAACTCGGCATCCCCTGCGTGGTCTCCGTGGCCGACGCCACTGAATCGATCCCCGACGGTGCCATCATCACCGTCGACGGCAACGCCGGCACTGTCACGATCCACTGACACGGCCTCGTCGGTGACGGGGTGTGGCTTGCCGGACAACACCGAGCATTGTTCACAACGACGTCACATGCCGTGTCCTACTGACCACTGTTCAAAATCGGGCGCCGAGGGATCTCCCCGACCGGTGTGTCGGGCCAACGAACGTCAGGCGGTGACGATGTCGGGCTGGAGGGGGGCCAGGATTCCGACGAGCTCGTTCTGCTCGGCGGTCGGAACCTCGAAGACGACCAATGACTTGCCCAGGTCCTCGACGAGGGCGTTGAAATGCTCGACGGTGATGTTGAGCCCGGCATGTGTGGTCTTCATGTCACGGCCGGTGTACACCTCGGGCCCGCCGGTGGCGCTGCCCACCTGCTCCACGAGGAGCACCTTCAAACGGTCCAGGTCGGTGTTGGCGAAGAACGAGTTGATCCGGGCATCGGGAACAACCTGGTTGTCGACGAAATCGGCGATCACGGCTGTGATGGCGGGGTTGCCACCCAAGCGCTCATAGAGGACCAACGTCGATCCCGCAGCCGGGGCCGTGGTGTCGGCGGCTGCAGGGGCGGTGGTGTCAGCGGTTGAGCCGTCGTCGTCATCATCGCCACAGGCGGCCAGCACCACACTGAACGCCCCGAAGAGCAGGATGCTGGCCTTGCCACTGGTCCCGAGAAAGCGCCGGCGAGACAGTGCCTGCTTGGTCAGCGGGTGCAGCTCGTCCCAGGTGATGGATCCGTCAAGTTCACGGCGGTCGAGATCAAGGTCGCTCATGCGGGTATCCCCCTGTTTGGTGATCGGCTGTGGTGAGTCGAAGCTGATCCGGCATGATAGGAGCAGCCAAGGGGTTGTTCGGAGCAGCCAGAGGGTATGGATGACGGTTGCGCCGAAAACGTGCTCGACAGGACGACGCCGGGGTCACGCGTCGCGCGGGCCCTCCAGGACGCCGGCAGCGAAGAGGGCGTCGATCTCGGCGTCGGACAGACCGAGGAGCTCGGTGCAGATCAGCCGGGTGTGCTCGCCGACCCGAGGGGCCTGGGCGATGAACGGCTCGGCCATGAGGGTGGCCTGGAAGGCGGGCCCGTCGAGGGTGATCGGGCCCAGATCCTGCTGCATGATCGGGTGGGGGTAGCCCCGGGCGTTGAAGTGGGGATCATCGAGCTGGTTGGTCGCGGTGAGCATCGGACCCGACGGCACGCCCTGCGCCTGGAGAGCCGCGGTCGCCTCGTCCTTGGTGAGCTCGGCCGTCCACGCCTTGAGCCGCTCGTCGATCTCGTCGTGGGCGGCCCGTCGTCCGTCGACGGTTGCCAGCTTCGGATCGGCGGCCCAGGACGGATCACCCATCGCAGCCAGCAACCCCTCCCAATCGTGGTCGTGGCGCACGCAGATCGTTACCCACTGATCGTCGCCGGCACACGGGTACAAGCCCCAGGGTGCGCCGCGGTCGTTGCGATTCCCCAAGGGGCGCACCGATCCCGGCTCCAGCGACTCCGTGGCCAGCAGGTCGCCGAGCATGTTCACCACGGCTTACACCTGGGCCACCTC
>JANLSK010000169.1:0-5003 GCA_031362415.1 Actinomycetes bacterium
AGTACCTCGACGTGATCGACCGGCTCCCCCGGGCGATCGACGTGGGCGCGCAGCTCCCCCACGGCGCCTTGCGGGCGTATGTGATGGGCGAGCGGGGCGCCGATCACCGCCAGCATCCCACCGAGGCCGAGATCGCGACCATGGCCGCTCTCACGCGCGACGCCATCGTTGCCGGAGCCCTCGGGTTCACGACGTCGCGCACGATCAACCACAAGACACGCGACGGCGAGCTCACGCCGTCGCTCACCGCCGGAGCCGCCGAGCTGCTCGGGATCGCCGGGGGGTTGCGAGCGGCCGGCGCCGGGGTCATGGAGATCATCTGCGACTGGGACGATCTCGACGCCGAATTCGAGCTGCTGCGCCAGATGGTGGTGGCGTCAGGGAGCCGACCGATGTCGATCACGGTCCTGCAGAACCCAGCAGCACCAACGAAATGGCGCCGTCTCCTCGACCTCATCGAGGCTGCCGACCGAGACGGGCTGCCGATGCGGGGGCAGGTCGCGGCCCGGCCCGTCGGGCTCGTGATGGGGCTGGAATCGCGCATCCACCCGTTCAAGATGTGCCCGTCCTACCTCCCCCTCGACGAGCTCCCCCTGGCCGAACGGCTCGTGCGGCTCCGCGACCCCGAGACCCGCACGGCCATCGTGACCGAGGCCCAGTCACGACGCCTGGCCCTGGCCGATCTCGCCAACATGTTCCCTCTCGACGATCCCCCCGACTACGAGCCGCTCGCCGAGGACTCGGTGGCCGGCCGGGCCGCGGCAGTTGGGCTGGAACCGCTCGAGGTGGCCTACGACTGGCTCACCGGCGCCGACGGCCATCGGGTGCTGTACGTGCCGGTGATGAACTACGTCGAAGGCGATTGCGAGACCACCCGCGAGATGTTGCTCTCACCGTCGACCGTCCCCGGGCTCGGCGATGCCGGCGCCCACTGCACGCTCATCTCCGACGGCTCGTTCCCCACGTACCTGCTCACCCACTGGGGCCGCGACCGCACCCGGGGCGAGCGGATCCCCGTTCCCTGGTTGATCAAGCGCCAGACGGCCGACACGGCGCGCCTGGTCGGCCTGCACGACCGGGGCGTGTTGGCGCCGGGCTACAAGGCCGACGTGAACCTCATCGACTGGGACGCCTTGGGGATCGGCCCTCCCCGCATCGCTTACGACCTCCCGACCGGGGGGAAACGCCTGTTGCAGAAGGCCCGGGGGTATCGCAGCACGATCGTGGCCGGCGAGGTGGCGTTCGTCGACGGCGAGTCGACCGGGTCGCGCACTGGTCGACTGATTCGGGGCGCCCAAGCGGGGCCGTCGTCATAGCCGTCGCCCGTCTCGCCCGTTCGGGCTGCATGCCCGCTCCGTTGGAGGAACCCGATGAACCAAGCTCACCCGTCGCCCGGGCACCCGTCGCCCGTCAACCCCTTGGTCGATCACGGCAAGCGCTTCGACCGCGCCGAGGTCGACGAGGCGTTCGCCCACTTCTACCTCACCGGCTGCGTGGAGGAGGACTGGACGGCCTGGGCCCGCTTGTTCACCGACGACGCCTGCTACGTCGAGCGCTTCTGGGGCAACATGACGGGCCGCCGTCAGATCGAGGCCTGGATCAACCCGGTGATGGCCGGCGTGCCCGAGATCTACACGATCCTCGAGTGGTACATGGTCGACGAGACGGGCCGGGTCGTGTGGTACCTGCAGAACCGACGGGACAACCCCGACCCCGACGGTCCAGCCTACTTCGACTTCGCCGGCATCTCGACGGCCCGGTACGCCGGCGGCGGGCTCTTCGACTACGAGGAGGACTACTGGGACGTCAAGGGCGCCCGGGCCACCGCCGGCGAGTACGCAGCCGCCGTCGAGAAGATGGGCACGACGTCCGAGCAGAAGCTCTCGCGCCGGTTCTGGCCGGCCGGCCCGTCGTGGGCCCGCCTCGACACCACGATGGCCGTCCCCAACTGGCTCGGCCGGCCCGACATCCGTCGGATCACCAAGCCCTGGGAGCTGCGCGAGATCCTCGCTGCGCTCGACGCTTGACGCTTGACGCTTGACGCTTGACGAGCAGAGCACCATCTCCGAGCAGTGGTCAGTAGGACACGGGATGTGACGTCGTCGTGAACAATGCTCGGATGGTTGTCGGGTTCGGCCCGTCCGCTACGCGAACATGATGCCGCCGCCGTCGACCATGAGGGTCTGGCCGGTGAGGTAGCGGCAGGCGTCGGTGCACAGGAACCGCACCACGGGCGCGATGTCGTGCTCGGGATCGCCGTCGCGGCCCATGGGGTGGTTGTCGTACATGCGGTCCCACACGGCCTTGCGGATCGGGTCGTCGTCGCCCGGGGGCTTTCGATGCCCCGCCGAAGCCGGGCAGATGGCGTTCACGCAGATGCCGTCGCGGCCCCATTCCCGCGCCGCCGTGCGCGTGAGGGCCCTGATGGCCTCCTTCGACGCGTTGTAGGCCGCAAAGCCCTCACCACCGGTGACGCCGGCAGCCGAGCCGAAGTTCACGATCCGGCCCCAACCCTGCGACCGCATGTGCGGATACACCGCCTGCATGGCCCACAGCGTGCCCTTCACACCCGAGCCGATGAGCAGGTCGATGTCGTCCTCGGGGGTCTCGGCGATGGGTTTGGTGGATGCGAACGTCTGAGCGTTGTTCACCAGACCGTCGACGCGCCCGAACCGGTCGAGGGTGCTCGCGACCATGTCCTCGATCGACGCCCGCTCCATCACGTTGCACACCAGGCCGAGATGGCTGACGCCCAACTCGGTGAGCTCGGACGTGACCTTCTCGAGCCGATCGGGCCGCCATTCGGCCACCACCACGCTCGCCCCGCCCAGGCCCAGATGGCGGGCGACGCCTCGGCCGATGCCCCGTCCAGCGCCGGTGACGATCACGACCTTTCCGGCAACGGAATGCTGGTCGGCTTCGGGGGCCAGGCTGCTCGTGGTGTGTGTTTCATCTGTCATGGTGGCTCCAGGCTCGGGCGCTCGAAAAGCCGCCTCCGAGCATTGTTCAGTAGGACATGATCCTTGACGTCGTTGTGAACATCGCTCGGATGGTGAGGCGCCCGATTTCGAGCAGTGTTCAGTACGACATGGTATTTGACGTCGTTGTGAACATTGATGGGAAGGTGTGGCGCCCTGGTCACGGCCCACGACGAGCCCTTTCGACTGTCCGTCCAGCGGATCCACCCCACATGAGCCAGCCTCCAGCGGAGCCACACCTCCATGAACCAGCCCCCGCCCGGTCGTGATCACGCCCTCGTGCTGCGGCGCGCCTTCGAGCACGCGTCCGCCTACCTGGACGACGTGGCCCAGCGCCCGGTGGGTCCGAGCCTCGGCGCCGACGAGCTCCGGATGGCCATCGGCGGGCCGCTCCCCGAGACCCCGACCGACGCCGTGGAGGCGCTCGACGCGTTGGTGGCCGCCGTCACACCGGGGATCGTGGCCACGGCCGGGCCCCGCTACTTCGGCTTCGTCACCGGCGGCGCGCTGCCGATCTCGGTGGCCGCCGACTGGTTGACCGCCGCCTGGGACCAGAACAGCGCCGCCCATGTGATGGCGCCGGCCATGGCGATCGTCGAGGAGACCGCCGGCCGCTGGCTGGCCGAGCTGCTCGGTCTCCCAGCCGGGATCTCCCACGGATTCGTGACCGGGGCGACCATGGCGAACTGGACGGGCCTGGCGGCGGCTCGTCACGAGCTCCTCCGTCGGGCCGGCCACGACGTCGAAACCGACGGCCTCACCGGGGCCCCGGCGATCGCCGTGATCGTGGGCGAGGAGCGGCACGCCACCATCGACCTCGTCGTGCGCTACCTCGGGCTGGGCACCAACGCCATCACGGTTGTTCCCGCCGACGCCCAGGGCCGCCTCGACGTCGCCGCACTCCCGGCGGCGTTGGAGGCCACGAGGGGCCGGCCGACGATCGTCTGCGCCCAGAGCGGCAACGTGAACACGGGCGCGTTCGACGACATCGGCGCCATCTGCGATCTGGCCCACGCCGCCGAGGTTCCCGCCTGGGTGCATGTCGACGGGGCGGTCGGGGCCTGGGTGGCGGCCGTCCCCCAGCGTCGTCATCTGGTCGATGGATGGCACCGGGCCGACTCATGGGCCACCGACGCCCACAAGGGCCTGAACGTGCCCTACGACTGCGGGATCGTGCTGTGCGCCCATCCCGACGCCCACCGGGCGGCCTGCGCGTGGATCGCCCCCTACCTCGGCGCGGCCGTCGACGGGCGCGACAATCACCACTGGGTCCCCGAGTCGTCACGCCGGGCCCGGGCGCTCGGCGTGTACGCGGTGCTGCGCCAGTTGGGGCGGGCGGGCGTGGCCGAGATGGTCGAACGGTGCTGCGTGCTGGCGACCCGTTTCGCCGACGGGCTGCGATCGGTACCGGGCACTGAGGTCCGCAACGATGTCGTGTCGAACCAGGTTCTCGTGCGCTTCCACGACTCCGATGAGCGCACGACGGCGGTGGTCGCTGCGGTGCAGAGCAGCGGCGAGTGCTGGATGGGCGCCACGGTGTGGAAGGGCCGTTCCGCCATGCGCATCTCGGTGAGCAACTGGTCGACGACCGAGGCCGATGTCGACCGTTCCGTGGCGGCCATCGTCCGAGCCGTCGCCGCAACGGCGGCCACGGCAGCTGCCCCGTAGCGTTCGTTAGCCTGCGGCTCGACAGCGACAGCGAGCGAGACGTTTGAGACGGCTGGGCGCAAACGACGGGACCAATGATGCGTGGGATCGTGTTCACGGGCACCGAGATCGTCTGCACCGATGCGTTGTCGGTGCGCGATCCCGAGCCCGACGAGGTGCTGGTGCGCATCGAAGCGGCTGGAGTGTGCGCGTCCGACCTGGCGGTCGTCACCGGCAAGATCGCCGGCATGATGCTGACGCCGTTCGTGATGGGCCACGAGGGCGCCGGCGTCGTCGAGGCCGTGGGAGCACAGGTGACGACCGCCAGGTCGGACGCGCACACTCCAGCCGCTTCGATGCGCACCAGCACCTCGTCGG
>JANLSK010000171.1:0-13578 GCA_031362415.1 Actinomycetes bacterium
GTCCAGGTGACGGCATCGGGGGAGGTCATCACCGGGAGGTAGGCGCCGCCGGTGGTCGTGGCGTACGCGTAGTAGCGGCTGCCGTCGACGAGGATCGCCGGGTCGGGGAAGTTCTGCGTGTACACCCGTGACGGCTCGAACCACGGCGCGCCCGGATACGCCCCGGCAGGGTCCGGGCTCGACGCCGCGAGCAGACCGCCCCCCAGCATGGACACGGTGAGAAGCACCACGAGGAGGCGGGGAAGTCGTCGCACCACCCCAGTATCGGCACCTGAGCGGGCGCGAACACCGCGGACCCCCCAAAATCTTCGATACGTCAGTTCCGGGGGACCTCCGTCCAGGGGCGGTCGCGGTCGACGCGCACGTCGCCGGGAAGACCCAGCACCCGCTCGCCGAGGATGTTGCGCATCACCTCAGACGTGCCACCCTCGATGCTCTGGGCCCGCATCCGCAGGAACAGACGGCGATCGTCGTAGCGATCGAGCCCGCCCTCACCTGCGACGGGCCGGCGGAAGCCGTACTCGACGCCGACCATCGATGCCGCGCCGAGGATCTCGCAGAAGAACTCGGTGATCCGCTTGTTGAACTCGGCCGTCGCCAGCTTGCCGACCGATCCTTCGGGCCCGGGAATGCCCGCCTTGCGCACGCCCGAGGCCCGCATGTTGGTGAGCCGGATCGTCTCGGCCTCGATCCACAGCGCGGTCAGGCGGTCACGGCGGATGGGGTCACGGTCGTCGGCCGGGACCGCGCGCCACAGGTCGACCGCCCGCCCGATCAACCCCGAGCCCCTCGGAGGCACGCCGCCGCCCAGCGAGACCCGCTCGTTCATCAGCGTGGTGAGCGCGACGTGCCAGCCCTGACCGACGTCGCCGAGGCGTTCGGCGTCGGGGATGCGCACATCGCTGAAGAACACCTCGTTGAACTCGGCCTCGCCGGTGAGCTGACGGAGCGGGCGCACGTCGACACCGGGTGCGTGCATGTCGACGACGAAGTACGAGAGCCCCTTGTGCTTCACCGCTCCGGGGTCGGTTCGGGCGACGAGCATCCCCCAGCGGGCCAGGTGCCCGAGCGAGGTCCAGACCTTCTGGCCATTGACGATCCACTCGTCGCCGTCGCGCACCGCCATCGTCGAGAGGCCGGCGACGTCGGAGCCGGCGCCGGGCTCGCTGAACATCTGGCACCAGATCTCCTCGCCGGTGAACAGCGGCCGGAGGTAGCGACGCTTCTGGGCCTCGCTGCCGTGGGTGACGACGGTCGGTGCGCCCATTCCCCACCCGATCGGGTTGCGGCTGAAGGGCTCGGGCGCTCCAGCCGGCGTCAACATGTCGTTCACGATGAGCTGCAGCTTGGGCGACAGACCCAGACCCCCGTGGCCGACGGGGAAATGCACCCAGGCCAGCCCCAGGTCGAACTGGGCGCCCAGGAACGCCCCGGCGGGGGTGGATGATGGCGGGTGCTCGGCGAGCAGACCGGCGCACAGCTCCCGAACCCTCGCCTCGTTGACATCGGATAGCTCGCTGGCGCTCTGGCTCATGGCCGAGATGGTGCCACGAGCCCCCGCGTTGAGGCACGATTGAGCCATGACGATGACGCAGCCCCACGCAGTCGACCTGTTCGACAACGGCATCTGGGCCGAAGCCGTGCCCCACGAGGTGTTCAAGGAGATGCGGGCCGTCCCCGGGCTCGTGCACCACGACGCCACGGAGCGCAACCAGGCGTTCTGGTCTGTCGTGCGCATGGCCGATGTGCTGTCGATCTCCCGCCGCCCCGAGATCTTCTCGTCCCGGCCGGGGCCCTTCGCCTGGCCGGAGCGACCCGACCAGACCGACCTCCCGCTGCTCATCAGCCTCGATCCGCCGCTGCACACCCGCATGCGGCTGCTCGTCAACAAGGGCTTCACGCCCCGACGGGTGGCCGGTATGGAAGCGCGTATTCGCGACCTCGTGCGCCGCATCATCGAACGGGCCGCCGACGCCGGCGAGTTCGACTTCGTCAGCCAGGTGGCCGTCGAGCTCCCCTTGCAAGTGATCGCCGAACTCGTGGGCGTGCCCGAGGCCGACCGTCACCAGGTGTTCGAGTGGACCGAGGTCACCATGAGCGGCGACGACCCCGAGTACGTCCACACGCCCGAGGACGCCATGGCCGCCATGACCTCGATGTACATGTACGCCGAAGGGATGTGCGAGGAGCGGCGAACGAGTCCTCGCGACGACCTCATCTCGGTGCTGCTCGGCGCTGAGATGACCCGTGAGGACGGGACGGTCGACCGTCTGACCCAGCACGAGATCGACGTGTTCTTCCTCCTCCTGCAAAACGCCGGGTCCGAGACCACGCGCAACCTCATCACCCACGGAACGCTGGCCCTCATGGAGCATCCCGATCAGCACGCCCTCCTCGCCGCCGATCCCGAGCGCATCCCGGTGGCCATCGAGGAGCTGCTCCGTTACGTGACGCCCGTGCACCACTTCGCTCGCACGGCGACCCGCGACGTCGAGATCGCCGGCCAGAAGATCTCCGAGGGCGAGCTGGTAGTCATGTGGTACCCGTCGGCCAATCGCGACGAGGCCTTCTTCGGGCCCACCGCCGACCAGCTCGACCTGCTGCGCCAGCCCAACGAGCACGTGGCCTTCGGCGCTGGCGGACCCCACTTCTGCCTCGGAGCGTCACTCGCTCGTCTCGAGGCCCGCGCCATCTTCGACGCCATCGTCGAGCTGGTCCCCCGACTGGAGCTCACCGGGCCCGTCGAGCGGCTCCGGTCGAACTTCGTCAACGGCATCAAGCACATGCCCGTCCGGCTCAGCTGACGAGCGAAGCCCGGGAGCTTCCCATGGACCGACTCGATCTCCTCGACCCCGATCTGTTCCGATCGGGCGTGCCCTACGACTACTTCGCCTGGCTCCGAGCCAATGAGCCGGTGGCGTGGCACCCCGAACCGGCCGAGACCGGGGGACGGGGGTACTGGCTCATCACCCGCCACGACGACGTCGTTGCGGCCAACCGCGACTGGCAGCGCTACTCGAACGCCGTGCGGGGCTCCTCGTTGGAGGATCCCAGGAGCGACGAGGAGCTGGCCTTCCGGCAACGGATCTTCGTGAACCAGGATCCCGACGACCATACCCGTACCCGGCGGCTCGTGAGCCCGGCCTTCACGCCGGGTCGGGTCCGCCAATTCCAGGGGTTGGCTCGCGACGTGGCCCGCCGCACGGTGACCGCGCTGCTCGACGACGGGCGGGGCGACTTCCACGACCGCTGCGCCACGCCGATGGCCTTCGAGGTTCCTGCGGCCATGTTCGGGATACCGACCGACGACCACGACCGGATGCTCGAATGGTCGCTCATGATCTCGCTGGCCCAGGAGCCCGAGCTGAACCCGTCGGGCAAGCCCCGTCCCGAGATCCAGATGGTGGCCGTCGACTACGCCCGCGAGCTGTTCGCCCGGGTGCGACGCGACCCCGACGCCCACCCCGGCATCGCTGCCGACCTCGTGCGCTCCGAGATCGTGCGCGACGACGGGACGGTCGACCGGATGACCGACGACGAGCTGGCCCTGTTCGTGCTCGTGACCGTCGTCGGGGGTGTGGGAACCGTTGCCCACACGCTCTCGGAGGCCGTGTCGGCGTTCGTGGAGCGGCCCGAGCTACTCGACGAGCTGCACGCCGCGCTGAGCGCCAACCCCGAGGCTGAGTGCCCCGCATCGTTGGTCGAAGAGTGCGTGCGCTGGGCGTCGCCAGCCATGAACTTCCGCCGCACGGCAACCGTCGACCACGAGCTACGCGGGCAACAGATCAGAGCGGGCGACAAGGTGGTGCTGTCGTTTTCGTCGGCCAACCGCGACGAAACGGTCTTCGCCGACCCCGATCGCCTCGACCCATGGCGCAGCCCCAACGACCATGTGGGCTTCGGCGGTGGCGGCCCGCACTTCTGCATCGGCGCCCAGCTGGGACGGATGGAGGTGCGTTCGATGCTCACGGAGGTGATCCGCCGCGTGGCCCGCTTCGAGCTGGACGGTGATCCCGTGCGCCTGCGGGCCAACCAGTTCGCCGGTTTCCTCCACTACCCCGTGCTGGCCACCGCTCGGTAGTCAGCTCTTGACTACTGGGTATTCCGGGGGCTGGGGGTTGTGCCCAGAACGGCTTCGCGGCGTTCGAAGAGCTCTTCGGCTGCGCTCTGAGCCCGGCTGCGGACGGTCTCGACGTCGACCGATGTGACCCGGCCGTCGGCCACGAGGTGGCGCCCGTCGACCCACACGTTCGAGACGTCGCGACCCGAGGCTGAAAACACGAGATGGGCCGCGGCGTTGAAGTTCTTGCCGTGCAAGAGCGGCGTGAAGTGCAACTGGCGCAGGTCGACGGTGACGACGTCGGCTCGCTTTCCCACCTCGAGCGAGCCGCTCACGTCGCCGAGCCCGAGTGCCGTGGCCCCGTCGAGGGTGGCCATGTCGAGGATGTCCCAGGGGTCGCCGGTGGTGGGATCGAGCGTCGAGACCTTCTGGAGCAACGACGCGAACTTCATCTCCTGGATGATGTCGAGGTTGTTGTTCTCCTTCTCACCGTCGCTGCCCAGGCCCACGTGGATGCCGGCCCGTCGGTAGTCGCCGACCCGGGCCGGCCCCGACGAGAGCTTCATGTTCGAGCACGGGCAATGCGCGACGCTGGTGCCGGTCTGGGCCATGAGCTCGATCTCGCGATCGTCGAGCCACACGCAGTGCGCGACGACGGTCTGCGGGCCGAGCACGCCCCGGTTGTAGAACTCCTCGATGGGCCGGCGGCCGAAGCGCTTCAGCGACTCCTGCACCTCCCAGATCGACTCGGACGAGTGCGTGTGGATGCCCGTCCCGAACTCGGCCGCAAGATCAGCGGCGGCGCGGAACATCTCGGCCGAGCAGTACATGATGTGCTCGAGGCCGACCCAGGCGCGGACCCGCCCGTCCGAAGCGTTCAGGTGCGTCTCGAGCAGGCGCCGGTTGGTCTCGAGGGTCTCGAAGTAGTCGTACAGGTCGGCCGTGTAGGGCACCAGCGTGGCCCGAATACCGATCTCGTCGGCAGCCCGGGCCGAGCCGTGCATGAAGCGCCACATGTCCATCACCGAGACGGTGCCGGCAAGGAGCCCTTCGGTGTAGGCCATGTACGACGCGGCCTCGGCGATCTCGGGGGTCATCACCTTGTGGGCCGGGTCGACATAACTCTCGAGCCAGTCCCACAGCGACATCGACTCTGCGGTGCCCCGCAACAACCCGCTGTGGAGGTGGCAGTTGTGCAGGCCCGGGATGATCGCCTGGCCCGTGGCGTCGACCACGGTGGCCTCGGCCGCTCGCGGGTCGCGGTCGAGCTCCTCCACGGGGCCGACGGCCACGATGGTCGTCCCCTCGACGAGCACCGACCCGGGGTCGAACACGACCTTGGTGCCCTCGCACGGGATGACGATCCCGTTCCGTATCAACGTTCTCGTCGCCATCGTCGTGGTGGTCACCGCGGCAGGCTAACAATGTACATCGCCGAGTGTCAGCGTCAGACTCCGTGTCCGGCCCACACGCTGATCGCCGAACGGAGGAGCCGCCCATGACCGAACGCCGCGCTGTGCACCTCGTGGTCAACGGCGAAGCCCGCGTCGTCGAGGTCGAGTGCCGGACCCTCCTGAGCGACGTGCTGCGCCACACCCTGGGTCTCACGGGCACCCACGTCGGCTGTGAACAAGGCGTCTGTGGTGCCTGCACGGTGATCTGGGACGGCGCCCCGGCCCGCTCGTGCCTGGCGCTGGCGCCGCAGGCCGAAGGGGCCACGATCGAGACCATCGAATCGGTGGCTGGGACGGCTCCCGGGGCACTGCATCCGTTCCAACAGGCGATGCACGAACTGCACGGTCTCCAGTGCGGCTTCTGCACGGCCGGGATCGTGATGACGATCGTCGCCGCCGAGCGCTCGGGCCAGACGCTCGATGAGGCACTCGTTGCCTTGGGTGGGCACATCTGTCGCTGCACGGGGTACGTGAACATCCGGGCCGCGATCGAGCACACCTGGCAGGAGCTCGGCCGGTGAGCGCGCGTTATGTGGGCCGACGGATCCCGCGGCGCAACGACGCCCGACTCCTGCGCGGCCGCGGGCACTTCGTCGACGACATCGAGCTCCCCGGGATGCTCCACGCCGCCATCGTGCGCTCCCCCGCGGCCCACGGGATCGTGCGCTCGTTCGATGCGACGGCCGCCGTCGACGCCGAGCTCGTTCTCGGCCCTGCCGAGATCGACGCGGCAACGCATCCCGTCCCGGTGCTGTGGACGATCGGCGTGCAGCCGCAGACCGCGACGCGTGTCGCCGACGGTCGGGTCAGGTACGTGGGCCAGCCCCTCGGTGTGGTGGTCGCGGCATCGCGATACGCGGCCGAGGACGCCATCGACCAGATCGTCGTCGACATCGACGATCTCCCCGTCGTCGCCGATGCCACGGCTGCACTCGCGCCCGGTGCCCCGTTGCTCTATCCCGAGTACGGAACGAACGTGCTGAGCGCGTTCGACAGTGGCGACACCGCCGAGCACACCGACGCGGTGTTCGCCGCGGCTCACCGGGTGCTGCGTCACCGGATGCACCTGGGCCGGATCGCCGGGATCTCCATGGAGGGCAGAGGGATCGTGGTGGCGCCCGATCCGACCACAGACCATCTCACGATCTGGTCGTCGAACCAGGCCCCCCACGCCATCCGCGATGCAGTCAGTGAGGTGCTGGGCCTTCCCCAGCACCGGATCCGGGTCGTGGCCCCCGACGTCGGCGGCGCCTTCGGCTTGAAAGACCACATCTACGACGACGAGCTGATGGTGTGCCTGGCGGCGCTCCGGCTGGGCCGGCCCGTCAAATGGATCGAGGACCGATCCGAGCACATGGTCTCGACCACCCAGGCCCGCGACGAGCACGTCGACGTCGAGGTGGCGTTCGACGAGGACGGGCGCCTGCGAGGACTGCGGATCGACGCCCAGCGCGACACCGGCGCGCAGTTCGCCATCTTCGGGGGCGGGCCGCTGTTCACCATGGCCGGGTTGGTCCCCGGGCCCTACCGGTGGGACGCCGTACGTACCACGGCCAAGGTGATAGCCAGCAATCGCACGCCGCTCGGGGCGTACCGCGGCTTCGGCCAGACCCAGGCGGCCCTGATCCGAGAGCGGACCGTCGACCTCGTCGCCCGGGCCTTGGACGTCGACCCGGTCGAGCTGCGCCTGGCGAACATGCTCGAGCCCCACGAGCTGCCAGCGACGACTCGGACACATATCACCTTCGACAATGGTGATTATCCGGCATGCCTCCGCAGAGCGCGCGAGCTGACCGCTCAGTTTCCTGAGCGACCCGATGGCGACGAGCGCATCCGGGGCGTCGGGTACGCCTTCTACGTGCAGATGGCGGGGATCGGGCCCAGTAACACCAATCAGCTCATCGGCCTGTGCATCGGCGGTCACGAGACGGCGACGATCCGCATGGAGCCCGACGGATCGGTGCGCGTCGCCAGTGGTATCTCACCTCACGGCCAGGGTCAGGAGACCACCTTCGCGCAGCTCTGCGCCGACCGTCTCGGCATCGACATCGACCAGATAGCGCTGGTGTTCAACGACACCGACACCACGCCGTACTCCGCCTACGGGACGGCAGCTTCGCGGTCGATGCCCGTGGGGGGCGGGGCGCTGCACCTGGTCGCCGACAAGCTCGCGGCCAAGATCCGGGCCATCGCCGGCGAGCTCCTCGAAGCCGCGGCCGACGACATCGTGCTCGGCGGGGGGCGGGCGACGGTCATCGGCACGAACGTCTCAGTACCGATCGGCACGGTCGCCCAGCGGGCCTGGCAAGGCTTTTCGCTCCCCGCGGGCATGGAGCCGGGACTCATCGAGACCGCCGGGTACGACCCGCTCTCGGCCACGTTCTCGTACGCCGCGCACGTCTGCCGGGCCGCTGTCGACCCCGCGACCGGGGAGGTCGCCATCGAGCACTACGCGGTGGTGCACGACTGCGGCACCATCGTCAACCCGCTCGTGGTGGAAGGTCAGATCCACGGCGGCATCGCCCAGGGCCTCGGCGCCGCACTGATCGAGGAGGTCGTCTACAGCGCCGACGGCCAGCCGTTGACGACCACCTTCCTCGACTATCTGGCCCCGCTCTCGGCCTCGATGCCGAACGTGACGATCGAGCACATGGAGATCCCGTCGCCCTACACGCCAGGCGGCATGAAGGGGATGGGCGAGGGCGGGACCAACGGCGCCATGGCCTGCGTGGTCAACGCCGTCGCCGCCGCGTTGCCCCACGTCGCCGACCGGATCGACCGCACTCCCCTGTCGCCGTCGTATCTCTGGGAGCTCCTCCAGAGCAACCCGTAGTCGTTCATTGTTGCCGGGGCCGCCCCAGGCGCGGTCGCAGCCACAAAAAACCCCCGTCTGGGGTCACAGCGACGCGACGAGCACCTCGCGGCACAGCTCGGGTGTTCCCGTGACGGGGTTGTTCTTCAAGAGGTAGCTGGCCATGGCGTCGGCGACGATGCGATCGTGATCGTCGTCGAGCACGCCAGACTCGCGCAGGCGGGCACCGAGGCCGATGCGCTCGTTGAGGCTCCTGATCGTCGCGCCGGCTGCTGCTGCGGCTGACTCGTCGTCGGCGTCGGAGACGCCGAACGTGCGGGCGATCCAGGCCGTCTTGGCCAGCGCCGCTGAGCGATTGCAGTCGAGCGTGGCCGGCATGAGCGCTGCGCAGAGATAGCCGTGGTGGAGGTCGTAGATGTAGCCGACGGGCATGGCCACTGCGTGCAGGATGCCCAGGCCCGATTGCTCCTTGGCCAGGCCGCCGAGCGCCGATGCGATCGTCATGGCCGAGCGGGCTTCGAGATCGTGACCATTCTCGACGGCGCGCTCCACGAACTCGGCCACGAGGCGCATCGCTTGCTCCGCCAAGGCATCCGAGAACGGGCTGGCGGCCCGGCCCAGGTAGGCCTCGAGCGCGTGGGAGAGCGCGTCGATCCCGGTGGCCGCGGTGAGCCAGGGCGGCATCCCCACCATGAGCTCGGGGTCGAGGACCGTCAGCGCGGGAGCCGTCCCCGGGCCGAACACGCCCTTCTTCTCACCGGTGGCATGGTCGACGAGCACCGACACCTTGGCCGACTCGGCCCCCGAGCCCGCCGTGGTGGGCACCGCAACCAGGGGAACCCCGGCCACCGTGATCGTGCGCTCGCCGGTCATGAACGCGTGCGACGAGCACCCGTTCGCCGCAGCGGCACCGATGATCTTGGCCGCGTCGATGGGGCTGCCACCGCCGACGGCGACGATCGCCTGTGCCCCCATGGCTTTCAGGACCGCTGCGCCAGCGTCGACGTTCTCGACGGTCGGGTTCGACTTCACGTCGGTGAAGCGCTCGACGCCGATCCCCGCTTCGGTGAGGAGCCGTTCGACCTGCTCGGCCAGGCCCGCCTTGACGATGCCGTCGTCGGTGACCACCAGCACTCGCTCGACCCCCCGCGCCGCCAGCCGGCCCGGGATCTCAGTGCGACGCCCGGCGCCGAACACGAACTCGATGGGCGAGAAGTACTGGAAGGGATCGAACACGTTGTCTCCTCAGAGCAATGACGGGCCGGGTTCGCCGAGATCGGCGAGGCCCAGACGAGCCATGCGGCGATTGAACGCCACGCGCCCGGCCTCTTCGAGCTCGAAGGTACGCACCACCCGGAGGCGCACGCGCTCCTGTTGATCATCAGTGAGCGCATACTTCTCGAGGATCTGCCGGCCCAGCTTCATGTGGAACTGCTCGTCGGGGATGATCCGCTCCAGCGTCTTGACCACGTCGTCGGGAATGCGGGGCTTGATGTCGTAGAACGCCTGGCACGCCCCAACCTCGCCGGTGACGTTGTGCGCCGCGACCCGTTCCAGGGTGTCGATGCCCGACGGGTACCAGCCGTCGATCCACTCTTCCCACTCCGGCTCGGGCTTCCAGTTGTCGAGCGAGGTGACGCCGCGCTTGTCGAGCGCCCGCATGCAGTACTCGTAGTGGAGCGCCTCGTCCTCGACCTGCTGGGCCAACAGCACCAACGCATCCCGCTCGGGCGTGTCCGAGAGCCAGCGGCCGATGAACTGGGCGGCCCGCAACTCGTAGTAGGCCTGGAACGACAGCCACTCCACGAGCTCCTGCTCGCTCATGGGACGATTGAAGAAGCTCTGCACGTCGGCCTCGGCCGCGTCGCGTCGCGACTCGATGAGGCCGATGATCGAGGCGTAGAAGTCGGTGGGCGACTGGGCCATGGGTCCTCCGTGGGTCCTCCGTGGATCCGCCTGATGCCGGGCGCGAACCGATCCCCAGTCTGCCAGCGATCGAGACCGCCCACCAGCACGGGGCGTAGAGTGCCGCTCGGTTCGATCACGATTCGAACGAGGAGGGTCTCGATGCTGGAGCACGCCGCTGACGAGGCGTTGGCAGGCTTGAAGGAGGCCGGGATCGACTTCGTGTCCGGGCTTCCCGACGGCTGGCAACGCAACCTCCACGAGCGTGTGGAAGCCGATCCCGACATCCAGTACGCGCCGGTCTGCAACGAGGGCGTCGGCTTCTCGATCTGCGCCGGGGCCTGGCTGGGCGGCAAGAAACCGGCGCTGATCATGGAGAACTCGGGGCTGCGGGTGGCATCGGAGTACATCGCCCGGATCTCGCTAGGGACGGGCGTCCCGGTCGTGCTGATGCTGTCGTACCGCGGCGATGTGGGCGAGACCGAGCACTGGGGCATCCCCCACGGGATCGTGGTCGAGCCGCTCCTCGACGCGCTGCGCGTCCCCTATCTCATCGTGCGCGACCCGGCGCTCTTGCGGCGCAGCATCAAGCGGGCCCAGCGGATCTCCGAGGCGCAGCTTCACCCGGCAGCCGTGCTGATCTCCGGCGACTGTGTCTGGAGCGACTGACATGAGCGACATCACCGAGGGACTCGATCGCTACGACTGGCTGGGCCGGCTCGCCGCCCGCCTGCCCGACGACGCGCTGGTGATGGCCACCTACATCGGCGCGGTGTCGTTCGAATGGGCCCATCACACGAACGAGCATCCCCGCAGCGCCCACCTGGGCCAGATGGGCGACGTGATCGGCCTGGCCGTCGGTCTCGCCCTGGCGCTGCCGCATCGCAAGGTGATGTGCCTCGACGGTGACGGCTCGGTGCTCATGGAGCTGGGCCAACTCGTGGCGTTGGGCCAGCACCGGCCCGACAACCTCGTCGTGTTCGTGGCCGACAACGCGTGCTACGAATCGATCGGCTGGGGCCCAGAGGGGCGCCGTCCCACCGCCACGGCATCGAGCACCGACCTGGCCGCCATGGCCGCTGCGGCCGGCGTGCCCCACACCTCGCAGGTGAGCACGTACGACGAGCTCGACGCCGAGATGGAGCTGGCCTTCACCCGCGACGTCTGCAGCTTCGTGAACGTGCGCACGCTGCCCGGCCACGCCCGCGTCGCCCCGCGCCAGACCGACGGCTTCGAGGACAAGTACCGCTTCGTCCGCTATGTCGAGCAGACCGAAGGCACGCAGATCCTCCACCTCGCCCGTCAAGACCGCCAGCTCATGAAGGACCAGAACCCCAACCACTGACCTCCAGCGGGGGACGGGTTGTGCCGATCGATGGCAGGTGAGCTCCCGGCCCGTCGATGCCCTCTCGCCCGAGGCGTTCCCCTCGGTGCTGGCCGATGCGCGCGCCGGCCAGGGTCGAGCCTGGGAGGCGCTCTACCACTCGCTGGCGCCTGCGGGCGCCGGCTACTTCCGGGGACAGGACGCCCGTGAACCCGACGACCTCACCAGCGAGGTGTTCCTCGCGCTGGTGAAGTCGATCGAGCGCTTCGCCGGCGACGCCGAGCAGTTCCGATCGTTCGTGTTCGTGATCGCCCACAACCGCTTGCAGGACGAGCGCCGAAAGACCATGCGCCGCAACGGTTTCATACACCAGCAGTCGGTCGACGACATGGGCGACACCCGAGCGATCGCAGCCGATGGTGATGCGGTCGACGGGGCCCTCGAGCGCTTGTCACGCGAGCACGTGCACGCACTGTGCCAGGGCTCGTTCCCGACCAGCGCGACCTGGTGCTGCTGCGGATCGTCGCCGACCTGGGCATCGAGCAGGTTGCCGACGTGGTGGGCAGGAGCCCCGGAGCGGTCAAAGCGCTCCAACGGCGCGCCTTCGAACAACTCCGCCGAAAGCTGACGGCCCCCGAGCCGGAGGCCGTACCCCGATGACCTCCTTCCACGATGACGGTGACGAGATGCCACGGACTGCGACGCTCGACGAACGCAGCATCGAGGCGATCCTCGCCGGCGACCAGGGTGCCGAGCACCCGATGTTGACGGCGTTCGTCGCCGATGTGCGGCGCCTTGGCGCCGGGCCGGTTCCCCAACCGTCCCTCGCCTTGTCGACCATCTTTCTCCACGGCATCTCCACCGAAAAGGGCGACCTGCGGGCGACCGCAGCAAGCAACGTCGACGGGCCTGCGCCGCAGGTGGCCGGACTTCCGAAGTGGAGGAGAAAGTTCATGTTGGTCAAGCACTTCATCGCCGGGCTCTCCGTGGTCGGCAAGCTCACGTTCGGGGTCGGAGCCGCAGCGGCGGCCTCCGGGGGCGCCGGCACTGTCGGCGTGCTCCCCGACCCGCTCCAGCACCAGTTCGCCGAAACGTTCGACGGGATCGCCCCTTCGACATCGACGACCCCGGGGCCGGTGGCGACGATTCGTCCGATGCCGGGCTCGGCAACGGCCCCGCGATCATGGAGGAGTCGGGGACGGCGACCCCGTCCACCGGAGCAGACGGGCCGGCCGAGCCCGATGTCGACGCAGCCGCTGCGACCGTGACCTCGACGCCGGCTCCAGCGCCGCCGCCTTCCACAGGTCCGTCGGGTACAACCACGCCGACCACCGCGACGCCCGGCCCGACCCCGCCGCCAGGGCCCTTCGGACCGCAAGGACCTGAAGGCACCACGACCACCACAGCAGGCGCGGTGACGAGCACGACGGCCGGACCGCCCGATGCGAGCGGGTCAACGTCGTCGACGAGCTCGTCGTGGACGACTCCCACCACGTCCCCGGCCCCTCCGCCCCCGGGCTCGGCCGAGAGCATGTCGCTCACGTGCAAGCGCAACGACGGGTGGATCTCGATGAACTGCTCCTGGAGCGCCTTGGGCAACCCGGCCACGGCGCAGCACCGGCTGCACAAGACCGGTCCGGGCGGGGTCGAGAGCATGACGATCTGGGGCGGTCCGTCAATCACGTCGTGGGTCGACATCCACGTCGAAGCCGGCCAGAGCTACACCTACCGCATCGAGGCCATCGACGCATCCGGCGCCGCGCTGGGCTCATCGGCCACGATCACCGTGATCGTCCAGCCGCTCTGATCCTCGGAGAGCCTCACGCCCAGCCTGGTCCCGTGCCCGCCTGGCCTGTGCTACCACGGCCGGTCTCGCGCTTCGCACGAAGTTGAATGATGTCCGATCCGCCGTCGCAGAGTTGCTGCGCGAGTTGCGCCGGATCACGGCCATGCAGGTAGGCGGTATCAACGAAAGTGTAGAGACGGGCTTCTTGGAGTGACTTCACTTGAACTCGCGGCCCGG
>JANLSK010000197.1:0-30269 GCA_031362415.1 Actinomycetes bacterium
GCCGCGCATCAGGCATTCGTGGGTGGTGCGCACCAGGCGGCGCGAATCGTCATCGACCTGTCCGACCAGGACGGTGTCCGAGCAATCGCCATGCATGCCATCAAGGAAGATGGTCACGTCGAGGTTGACGATGTCGCCGTCGCGCAGAGCACGGCTGTCGGGGATCCCGTGGCAGATCACCTCGTTGATCGACGTGCACAGCGACTTGGGATACCCGTGGTAGTTGAGCGTCGACGGGTATCCGCCCCGGGCGATGTAGGCCTCGTGACAGGCCTCGTCGATCGTCTCGGTGGTGACCCCGGGGGCCACGAGCACCGCGATCTCGTCGAGCACATCACGGGCGGCCCGGCAGGCGGCGCGCATGCGGCTGATCTGGTCGGCATTCTTGACGACGTTGGCCGAGTAGCGGCTCGACGGGTGACCGGTGGCCGCGTAATCGGGCCGGGGGATGGCCAGAGGAACCATCCGCATCGGGCTCACCTCGCCCTTGACGACGCTGGGAGGAAGCGGACCGTCACGCCGGGTGCGCTCGGCGACCGCGACGCGACCCCCGCTGGCGGGTCGACGTGCCGGGGGTCGCCTCTTCTTGCTCATCCCCCCATTCTGCCAGTGCGCCACGGGTATCCCAACACGGAGTGGCCTCCGTTGGACCCGAGCGGGGATCCACGGCCAAGCTGCCGCCTCGGATTCCACCTCGGAGGTCACCATGGGCGCGCTCGACGGGAAGGTCGCCATCGTCACCGGCGCCGGACGGGGCATCGGCCGCGAAGAGGCCCTGCTGCTGGCCGGCGAAGGTGCAGCCGTGCTCGTCAACGACGTCGGTGTGAGCGGCGACGGCACCGGTGGCGATCCCTCACCCGCCGAGCAGGTGGTCGCCGAGATCGCCGCCAGCGGTGGACGGGCCTCGGCCAACGCCGACGACGTCGCCGACTGGGCCGGGGCGGAGCGTGTGGTGGCCCAGGCCGTCGCCGACTTCGGCCGTCTCGACATCCTCGTGAACAACGCCGGCTTCTTGCGCGACAAGATGAGCTTCAACATGGAGGAGGCCGAGTGGGACGCCGTCATTCGCGTCCATCTCAAGGGCCACTTCGCCATGGCTCGTCATGCCTGCTCGTACTGGCGCGCCGAGGTGAAGGCGGGCCGCGATGTCAACGGCCGCATGATCTTCACGTCGTCCGAGGCCGGCACCATGGGCGCGGCCGGCCAGATCAACTACGGCACCGCCAAGGCCGGCATCGCCGCCATGGCCATCACCTTCGCCCGCGAGATGGAGCGCTACGGCGTCACGTGCAACGCCATCGCCCCCCGGGCCCGCACCCGCATGACCGAGGCCGCGTTCGACATGGAGGCCCCCGATGGCTTCGACCCCTACGAGCCGGCCAACGTGGCCCCCACGGTGGCCTGGCTGGCCTCCGACGACGCGTCCGACGTGACCGGGCAGGTGTTCGTGGTGTTCGGCGGCACGGTGCAGCTCCTCCAGGGATTCACCGTCGCGTCGCAGATCCGCCAGGAGGCCCGGTGGACGGTCGCCGACATCGCAGCCAACAAGGCGGCGCTCTTCGCCGACCGGTCGACCAGGATCGCCCCCTTCGTCGTCGAGTGGTGACCCTCGGCGAGCGGGACGGGACCGTCTGATACTATGGTCGCCATATGGCGCGAACGCAGACGATCGTGCAGCTCAACGCCGCGCTCGTCAAGCGGCTCGACGCCTGTGCGCTCCGAAGGGGCATATCGCGCTCGGCGCTCATACGCGAAGCCGTCGAGCACCTCCTCGACGACGACCCCGAGGAGCTCGTGACCACGACCATCGTCGAGGGCTATCGACGCTCGCCGCAGGCCGCACCCGACGAGTGGGGCGAGGTCTTCGCCGTCGTCGACACGTCCACGAGCGAGCTGCTCGGTCGGCTCGAGGCCGAGGAGCGCGCTGCAGGAGTCGACTCGTGGTAGCTCGCGGCGAGGTCTGGTGGTACGACCATCCGAACCACAAGGCGCGCCCGTTTCTGATCCTCACTCGGAGCGGCGCAGCGGCCGTGCTGCACCAGGTGACGGCGGTTCCCACGACGACCGTCGTGCGTTCGATCCCGACGGAGGTCGCCCTCGACGCCGTTGACGGCATGCCCCGCCCGTGCGTGCTCGCGCTCGACGCGTTGACCTCCATCCGGACGGCCCTCTGCACGACGTACATCACGACACTTGGTCCCGAGCGCATGCACGAGGTCTGTACCGCCCTGGCCATCAGCGTCGACTGTTGACGCAGGTCGAACGCTCCCGCTTCGTACACCCGGGATGCTCGATCGCGATTGCGCCGCCGATGCTCCCGGCCGCTGCGCTGCTCCGGGAAGCTCCGGGTGGCGTCGGCGACGGGAGCCACGACAAGCTTGATGTCTTCGATCCACATTGGCGGCCGCGGTCAACGTGACTGCCTACGGCGATCTGGCAGTCTGGCATTCTGGCAACTGGCAGTTGACCGAGCAGCGGCTACGAGCCCGAGGAGGCGCAATGGCGCTCACGGAGTACATCGGCTTGGACCTGGGTTCGCAGGTCGTCACCATCGAAGCCGGTCCGGTGAAGGTCTTCGCCCAGGCCCTCCTCGACGACGATCCGGTCTACAAGTCGGCGAACGCGCCCGTCCCGCCCACGTTCCCGTTCGTGATGAGCTACTGGAACTCGGCGGGCGAGGCCGTCGGCGGGGGCTTGGACATGAACGAGCTGCGCAAGCGGGGGCTCATCCTCCACGGCGAGCAGTCGTTCGAGTACCACTCGTGGCCCCGAGTGGGTGACGTGCTCGAGGGCCACGGCGTGGTCGACGAGGTCTACGAGAAGGAGGGCTCCACCGGGGTGATGGAGTTCTACGTCTCAACGACCTCCTGGAAGGACCAGGCCACCGGAGCGCCCGTCCTCACGACCAAGTTCGTCCTCATCGTCCGCCGCAAGAAAGACGCCTGACCCACCGCCACCCCACGACCCCCACGAAATTTGTGCAGAAATGCTCACGGGGTGAGCATTTCTGCACACAGAACGGCTCACCAGCCGCCTTTGGCGCCGGCGACCATGCCGTAGGGGCCGACGGGCCAGTTGAAGCAGTCGACCATGAGCTGGTTCACCTGCTCGCGGGTGGCCACCCCGTCGCCGATCACCCGCTCGGCCTCGCGCAGCATGGCGCCGTATACCCGGTTGGCCACGAAGCCCCAGGCCATGGGCTGGTCGTTGACCACGATGGGGTTCTTGCCGCAGCGACGGGCGGCCTCGCTCACGGCGTCGACCACGGCGTCGCTCGTGGCGGCGTGGCGGACGATCTCGGCCAGGCGCATCACCTGCGGCGGCGACGCCCAGTGCCAGCCGATCACCTGCTCGGGCCGATCGGTGGCGGCGGCGATGGCCCCCACAGGGAAGCCCGACGTGTTCGTGGCCAGGATCGCCCGTGCCGGGGCCACCTCGTCGAGCTCGCGAAACACCCGGATCTTCAGAGGCAGGTCCTCGAACACGGCCTCGACCACGAGATCGGCCTTGGAGACGGCGTCCTCGAACGATCCGGTGAACGACAGCCGGGCCAGCGCGGCATCGGCGGCGGCGCGGGTGAGCTTGCCCCGTTCGACGGCCCGCTCGACGCCGTAACGCCCCGTGCGCACACCCTCGACGGCCCGTTCGAGCGCCTCGGTGCTCACGTCGTAGCAGACGGCCTCGTAGCCCGCCTGGGCCAACGATTGCGCTATCCCGCTGCCCATCACGCCCGCACCCAACACGGCGCAACGCCAACCGGCAGTTGCGTTCTCGGCAGGTGACACGTCGACCGTCTCGGTTCCCATGGAGCCACGGTACCAAGCGGCGCGAGACTCCGGCCCATGGCACGACGACACTGGCCCACCGCACTCGTCACCGGCGCCTCGGCCGGCATCGGGCACGAGTTCGCGCGTCAGCTCGCGGCCCGCGGCAGCAATCTCGTGCTCGTGGCTCGCGCCACCGAGCGACTCGAGGTCCTGGCCGCCGATCTGCGCCGCGAGCACCGTCGCTCGGTCGAGGTGCTCACCGCCGATCTCACCGACGCTGGCGGACGGGCGGCCGTCGAGGCCCGACTCGCCGCACCGGCACCCGGTCAGACGCCGGTCGACCTGCTCGTCAACAACGCCGGCTTCGGCACCGGCGGGCCGTTCCACGAGCTGGCGCTCGATCGCGAGCAGCAGATGATCGAGCTCAACGTGGTGGCGCTGGTTCGCCTGGCCCATGCCGCGCTCGGGGCGATGCGCCAGCGCCGCTTCGGAGCCATCGTCAACGTGTCGTCGCTCGGCGGCTACTCGCCCGTTCCCAAACTGGCCACCTACTCGGCCACCAAGGCCTTCGTGAACTCGTTCAGCCAGTCGCTCCGGGGCGAATGCCGAGCGACGGGTGTGAGCGTGATGGCGGTGTGCCCGGGATACACCCGTACCGAGTTCCAGGAACGCTCGGGCCACAGCGGCACCAACGTGCCCGAGGCCCTGTGGCAGACGGCCCCGCAGGTCGTGACCCGGGCGCTGGCCGATCTCGATCGTGACCGGGCGGTGAGCATCCCCGGCGTGCAGAACAAGATCGGGGCGGTACTCACCAAGCTCCTCCCCGCCTCGCTCACGGCTCGTATCGCCGGCTCGCTGGGGAGCTCCCCGTCTCCGGACGGGAAGTAGGCGCCGGCCGTGGACCCCATCCGAAGCCTCACGCTGGGCGACATCATCCGCGAGCACCGTCGCTCGTGGCCGCGCCAGACCGCCGTCGTCGACGGCGCCAGGCGGCTCACCTACCTCGAGCTCGACGACCGGGTGAGTCGCTTGGCCAACGCCTTCGTCGCCAGCGGCGTCCATGTCGGCGACCGGGTGCTCTGGCTGGGCCAGAACTCGTTCCGCATCATGGAGGGTCTGCTCGCCTGCGCCAAGATCGGGGCCGTCTTCTGCCCGGTGAACTGGCGCCAGACCCCCGAGGAGCTGGCTTTCGTCATCGACGACTGCGCGCCGGCCATCGTGATCTGGCAGGACGAGGAGGTCGGCGAGGCCGTGCGGGCCGGACGGGCGCTGTCCCGGCCCTCCGCTGCCCGATGGCTCCGCCACGACACCGACATCCACCCGGCGGGTGCCGATTCGGCGGCCGATTCGTACGAGCCGTTCCTCGCCTTGGGTGCCCCCGACGATCCGGAGCTGGAGGTCGGAGCCGATCTCCCCGTTCTGCAGATCTACACCGCAGCGTTCTCGGGCCGACCCAACGGCGCCCAACTCAGCCATCTGGCGATCATCGGGCAAGACCTCGTGATCGCCATGGCCCAGCAGATCACACCCCAGTACCGCTACCTGTGTTCGGGCCCCCTGTTCCACATCGGCTGCTTCATGTTCACGCTGGCGACGTTCCACATGGGCGGCACCAACGTGTTCGTCAGGCGCGTCGTGGCCGAGGAGCTGTGCCAGCTGATCGAGCGGGAACGCTGCACCGGCGCATACATCCTGGGCCCGACGATCGACCAGATCGTCGAGGCCAACGCCAACGGCCGCTACGACCTGTCGTCGCTACGGATCCTGGGGGGCCGCCCCGAGTGGGCCGCCATGACGTCGCCCGACGAGAGCCCGTGGGGCCGCCGTCCCGGCGGCTTCGGCCAGACCGAGGTGATGGGCATGACCACCTTCACGGCGTTCCCCGGCCCCGTCGAGCTCACGAGCTCGGCCGACTCCGCCGAGTCCGGCGACTCAGCCGACTCAGCCGGCCGGAGCATCGGCACCCACGGGCGGCCGTCGCCGGTCACGTCGATCCGCATCCTCCACGACGACGGCACCGAGTGTCGGCCCGGCGATGTGGGCGAGATCGCCGTGCGCGGCCTCACGGTGATGAACGGGTACTGGGACCGGCCTGACGAGAACGCGCGACGCACCCGCGACGGCTGGTACCGCACCAACGACCTGGGTCGCCGGGAGGCCGACGGTTCACTCTCGTTCATCGGGCCCAAGGGGCGCATGCTCAAGTCGGCGGCTGAGAACATCTATCCCGCCGAGGTCGAGAGCTGCCTGCGGACCCATCCCGCGGTCGCCGACGTGGCCATCATCGGCGTACCCGACGAGCGCTGGACCCAGTCGGTGAAGGCCATCGTCGTGCTCCGCTCCGGCACCCTCTCGTTGGACGGCGGCGACGCCGGCGCCGGCGGTGCGACCCACCTCGACCCGACCGTCACCGCCGAAGAGCTCATCGAGCACTGCCGGGCCCGGATCGCCTCGTACAAGAAGCCCCGCACGGTGGAGTTCGTCGACGCCTTGCCCCGCAAAGGTTTTCTCGTCGACTACGAAGCGCTCGACGAGCGCTTCGGCGGCGGCGCCTACCCCGGTGGCACCAACCGCAGCGCCTGACCCCCACCAAATGTGCGCGGAATTGCTCACCCCGTGCGCAATTTCGCGCATATTTGGGAGTGGGTGGGGGGGACTCGCCCGATGCGAGTCAACTCCCGCACGCGACGGGTCTGACGGTGACCGCTCTGGCGCATGATGGTGTCGTCAGCAATCCCCTTCGACGCAGCAACGAGCACCAGCCCACTCCGCAACGACCGGGTGGTGATCCGCCCAGGTTCCATCCCGGCCCGCTCCGTCGCTCGAGCCAGGATCCGGGCGACAGATCGGCCGGACAGATGGCGTTCCCCGAGGCGGCCGCAGCGATCGACCGGACAGAATGCAGGAACGGGCAGGCCATCGGGCACCCGCTCGCTGCGCGCGGCGATCCACGCCCGCCAGGCCGTCACGGCACACAACGCTGGGCGTGATCCGAGGGGCACCACGATCTCAGGTCGCCCTGGCACTGACACCCGCAGCGAACGTCCCCGCAGGGCCACGTCAGCCAGGTCGAGGACGGCGACTTCCGTACGCCGGAGGCCGGTACCGAACATGACGAGGATGAGCGCTCGATCACGTATCGCAGCAACCGACTCGTCGAGGCCACCGACGAGCCCGAGCACGTCATCGATGCTCACCGGCACCGAGGCCCTCCGCTGCTCCCTGCCCCTCCAGCCCACCATGGCATCCGCAGACCGCACCAGCGGATGGGCACACGGCACCGCCAGACCGGCGCGCCGGTGCTCGAACGCGATCGCGGCAAGCCGCCGGTGCACCGTGGCTGGCCGGTGTTGCTCCCCCGACCACGTCACGTAGGCGGCGACGGTGGAGGGCGTCGCCGGCAGGGTGCGGCGCCGACGAGGCTCGCACCACGCCACGAAGTCGGCCCAGTCGGACCGGTAGGCGCGCAGGGTGTTCGGCGAGAGGTCAACGTCCACAACGGGAGACTAGCGATCAGGCGTCCGATAACAGGCACGTGATTGACCATGCCGATGATCCGGCGCACCGTGTCATGACTGGCGAACGAGCTGAGGGGACCATGACCGATCGCGACGAACCCGCAGGCGTCAACCAGAGCACGAGCGGCCCCGGGATCGCCGAGCGCGAAGCAGAACCCCGCCACCACGTGGTCGACGCCGACGGGCATCTGTGCGAGCCCCCTCGGTTGTGGGAGGACAACCTCCCCGCCTCGATGCGCGATCGGGCGATGCGCCTGCGCTGGAACGCCGACACGGGCTTCGACGCCTGCCTGGTCGAGGACAAGGTGCTGACCGACCGGGGCCTCGCCGGGCTGGGCAATGCCGGCACGCCGTACGTGAACCTGGGTCAGGGCACCCACTACGAAGACCTCAACCCGGCGGGCTTCGATGCCAACGAGCGTCTGAAGGTCCTCGACGCCGAGGGCATCGACATGGCCGTGATGTACGGCGGCCTGAGCCTGAAGCTGGCTGGCATCGAGGACCCGGCGCTGGCCGTCGCCCATTGCCGCGTGTACAACGACTGGCTGGCCGACTGGTGCCAGGCCGATCCGAACCGACTCATCGGCACGGGCGTGTTGCCCATGCAGGACCCGGCGGCGGCCGCTGAGGAGGTGCATCGCATCGCCCGTCTGGGCATGAAGGCCGGCTGGTGTCGTCCCAACCCGTTCCTCGGCCGCCAACTCCACCACGCCGATTTCCACCCCGTGTACGAGGCGCTCATCGAGGAAGGGCTGCCGTTGGCGTTCCATCCCGCCGGGCCGTGGGACGTCGACGGTACGAGCCGTCGCATGGCCGACCTCATGGCGCCGGGCACCCACCACGCCACGATCCTCTTCTTCGACCAGCACCTCACGCTCTCGAACCTGGTGTGGGGTGGCGTGCTCGAGCGCTACCCCGAGCTGAAGATCGGCGTCCTCGAATGTGGGGGCGGATGGGTGGCCCACTGGATGGACCGGATGGACGAGTTCATCGAGTCGTACGGCTGGCAGGTGCCCGATCTCACGCTCAAGCCGTCGGAGTACTTCCGACGGCAGTGCTGGGTGAGCTTCGACCCGGGCGAGCACACCGCAGCGCTGCTCGGCGACCGCATCGGTCAGCACACCATGATCTGGGCGTCCGACTTCCCGCACAGCGACGCCAAGTATCCCGGCGTGGTCGACGAGCTCATGGAGCACGCCGAGACGATGTCGCCCTCCTCCCGCGCCGGGTTCGTCGGCCTCAACGCCTTGGCGTTGTACGGGCTGGAGCGACCGTGAGCCATCGCTCGGCCCCGTTCGACCTCATCGTGACCGGCGGGACGGTCGTCGATGGAACCGGTCTGCCGTCGTACACCGCCGACGTCGCGGTGCGAGACGGGCGCATCGCAACGATCGGACGGGTCACCGCTGACGAGCGAGCCCGAGCAACCGAGGTGGTGGTGGCCGACGGCCTGCTCGTCACCCCGGGCTTCGTCGACATCCACACGCACTACGACGCACAGCTCCACTTCGAGCCCACGTGCTCGCCGGCTTCGTGGCACGGCGTCACCACCCTCCTCACGGGCAACTGCGGGTTCACGATCGCCCCGGCAACGCCCGACGACGTGCCCTGGTTGCTCCAGATGCTGAGCCGGGTCGAGGGCATGCCCGCAGCCGCGCTCCAGGCCGGCGTCGACTTCCGGGGCGGCGGCGTCGGCGATCTCATGGCCGGGCTCGACGGCCGCATCGGCGTCAACGCCGGGTTCAGCGTGGGCCATTCCGCCGTGCGGCGCATGGTGATGGGCGACGAGGCCCAGGAGCGGGCGGCAACCGACGACGAGATCACGGCCATGGCCGCGCTCGTGCGTATCGCCATGGCCGAGGGCGCGGCGGGCTTCACGTCGAGCCAGCTCGACATCCACCAAGCGCACGACGGCCGTCCCGTCCCGTCCAACCTGGCCGGGCCCGATGAGCTCGTGGCCCTGGCCGCCGTCCTCGCCGAGTTCGACCACGGAGCGATCGAGTTCATCCCCCGCACCTTCCTCGTGGGCTACGACGCCAGCGACAGGGCGCTGATCCGCCGTATGGCCGAGGTCTCGGGCAAGCCCGTGAACCTCAACACGCTCACCCGCATGCACAACGCCCCCAACGGCTGGAGCAACTCGCTGGCCTTCGCGGAGGAAGCCCAACGCGACGGGCTCCGCATCTTCCCGATGTTCGCCGCGAACAAGCAGGGCGTGTTCTTCGCGCTCGGGAGCACGTTCCTCTACGACGAGATGCCCACCTGGCGCGACACGTTGTGCCTGCCCGAGCCCGAGCGCTCGCAGCGGCTCCGAGACGCCACCGTGCGCGAGCAGATGCGCCTGGAGCTGGCCGACCCCACCGGACGGGCGTTCTCGTTCGTGTGGGACATCGTGTGTTGCGCGTCGGTCGCCGATCCCGAGCGGCATGGGCACTGGGTGGGGCTCACCGTCCCGCAGCTCGCGGTCGAGCGGGGCGGGCAGGACCCGTTCGACTGCTATCTCGACGTGTCGCTCGACGAGAACCTGGAGACGGTGTTCACGCTGAACGCCCCGGTGTCGCGCGACCGCCAGGAGGCGCTCGCGACGCTCATCCGCCATCCGCTGGTGATGGCCGGATCGTCCGACGGGGGCGCGCACCTGGCGTCGTTCGTCGGAGCCGACTATCCGACCCGGCTGCTGAGCGAATGGGTGCCATCGGGGGTGTTGACGGTCGAGCAGGCCGTTGCCCGCCTCTCGTCGATCCCTGCGGCCGTCCACGGGATCCGCGACCGGGGTACCCTGCGCCCGGGCGCCTGGGCCGACCTCAACATCATCGACCGCTCGCGCTTGGCGGCCGACGATCCCCGTTGGGTCGTCGATTTCCCGGCTGCGTCCGGTCGCCTCGTCGTCGACGCCCGGGGCTACGTGGCCACGTACGTGAACGGTGTCGCGCTGCTGCGCGATGGTCGTCACACGGGCGCCCTCCCGGGAGCGGTGTTGCGAGGCTGAGGCGCTGCGAAGGCGATGCCGAGGGGTGCGCGCTGCGAGGTCCGTCCGGGCGGGCAGGCTCGCTCAAGTCACGTCGCGATCTGGTCGATACGCACCGAATGCGCCAGAAGGAACGAGCCGGCCGCACCACCGCCGTCACCAGCGCCGGCACCGCCTCCACCGCCGGTACCGTCCCCACCGTCGTCTGGCAGCCCCAACGGGAGCCCGAACGGCAGGTTCAACGGGAGCCGACGAACGGCTCCCAGCCCCCGGCAGCGCCGTCGTCCGCGCCGTCGTCAGCGTCACCGAGGACCGTGCGTTCCGAGCACCTCGAGCGCACCGGGGCCTGGCGCCGGTTCCAGCAGCGCCATCTCCCCGACGCCGAGCTGATTGCGGTGAGCTGGCACGACGGCGAGCGGCGGGTCTTTCGTGACGGTCGACAGATCGTGAAGGTCTACAGGCACACCCCGGCGGTCCGTCTGAAGCTCGGCGCCGGCTTGACGAGGGAGCACGAGGTCGCGCGCCATCTTGGCGAGCGCATCCGTGGCGAGGGTCTGGCCACGACCCACGCCATGCTCGACGGGAACTGGGAGGTGCTGCGGATCCCCGTGATCGAGGGCGAGACCGTCGACCGGCTGCTGGGATCGGGCCGCGGCAACGAGGTGTCGCTGCTCCGAGCGCTCGCTGCGATCGTGCGCACCAACCTCGCCGGCGTGGCCCACGGCGATGTGAGCGTCGGGAACATCATCGTCGGCCCCGACAGCCGGGCGAACCTCCTCGACTGGGGGCGAGCCGTGCGTGCACCCCGGTTGCGAGCCCTGGGCTGTGACGTGCTGGGCGTCGGACCCAACCGAACGCCGATGGCCTTCAGGAACCTCGTGCGCTCGGTGGTCCTGGCCCGCCATCCCACGGGCCCGGTCGCCCGCATCTACGCCCGGCGGTGGCAACACCGGCTCCAGCGGGGCGAACTTCGGAAGGTCGTCAAGCACAAAGGTTGGATCGACCGCGATATCGCCGGCCTGCTCGACTTGGGCAACGTGTGGGAGCTGGGTGCAACCGATCGATCGCGCTCCGAGGCCAGCGAGCCGTGGGGCTACGAGCTCGTCGGGTTGCACGGCATCGGCCTGCGAGGTTGGGAGACCACCTGGGAGCGCGTTCGGCCCCGCGTCGCCTGGGGTGGACGTCGCGTCCTCGATCTCGGGCCCGACGCCGGCTTTGCGGCCACGTTCGCCCGGCTGGAGGGGGCCACGTCGTCGCTCGTCATCGCGCCGACCGAGCATCGGATCGCCGCCGCCTCGGCCCTGGCCGACTCCTTCGAGGTCGGCGATGTCGAGACTCGGATGGCCGACCCGTTCGAGCCCGCGGCCGCTGCGGCGCTCCGATCGGGCGCCGACATCATCGTGGCGATCGGCCACCACACCGCGTCGTGGAACGACACCATGTCGCACCTGTTCCTCACCTCCGACGCCCACGAGCTCCTTGTGGAGGTACCGGTCAAGCGGGCCGTTTCGCTCTCCGCCCAGTGGCAGCACCACGGCCGTCGGATCTCCGAGATCGCCGTCACCGACGACGCCAGCGTGATCCTGCACGCCAGATGGCGCGTCGGGGTGTGACATGATCGACGCAGAAGCGTGCTTGGATATCGAGCTCCCTGAGCATGCTGACCGATCGGAACCGATCAGCGAGGCTTCTGCCACGATCACCGTCATCCTCCCTACCCGAAACCGTCCGGAGCTGTTGGCCGAGGCCATCGCGTCGGTGCTGGCACAGACGATCGACGGTTGGGAAATCGTCATCGTCGACAGCGGATCCGACCCCCCGGCCACGATCCCCGACGATCCCCGGATCAGGCTCGTGAGACTCGACGGCGATCCCGGCCCGGCCGGGGCGCGCAACGCCGGGGTCGACGCTGCGCAGGGCGACGTGCTCGCCTTTCTCGATGACGACGACCTGTTCGCCCCCGATCGTCTCGCCATCGGCCTCGACGGGCTGAGCCGACACCCCATTGCCGTGTGCGGAACACGGTTCCTTCATGACACCAACGGTCAGCATCGCCGTCTCGAAGGAGACATCTCGGAAACCATCCTCGACGGGCTGACCCCGAGCCTCGGCGCCACCATGCTGCGGCGCGAGGCCATGGCCCGCTTCGACGAGCGCTGGCGAGCGCTGGAGGATGTGGAGTGGTGGTGGCGCACCGCCCAACGGCACCCGGTCACGACCGACGAGCGGGTCGGCTACCTCGTACGCATCCATCACGGCGTGCGCTCGGGCAACGGGCTCGGTGCGCGCGTCAGTGAGAGCCTGGCCTTCATCGACGAGCAGTCGGTGTGGTTCGCGGCCCATCCCCGAGCCAAGGCCTTCCGACTGTGCCGGGCCGGCCTGCTCGCCCTGGCCTCGGGCGAGCCCGCGCAGGCGCAAGCGCTGTTCTTGTCCTCGTGCCGGGCGCGCCCATCCCTGAGAGCACTGCGGCATCTCGGGCGCGCCACCGTCGCCCGATGGGCGCTCACGACGCCACCGAGTCAGCGTCGCCGGTTCGGTCGACGGCCACCTTCGGACGGACACGTCGGGAGCCGAGGATGACCGCGATGCCCGGGACGACCGGGACGGCCGCCCTGCCCGCCATGCCCGCGACGCCAGGAATGCTCGTGGTCGGCCTCGACGCCATGGACGCCAGCCTGGCCCGGCGCTTGGCCGGTGAAGGCCGAATGCCAACGCTCGCCCGTCTGCTCACGGAGTCGGCGTGGGCCCCCACCAGGAATCCCGACGGCATCGTGGTCGGCGCGGTGTGGCCCTCGTTCGCCACCGGTCGCTGGCCGGGACGCCACGGCTTCTACTGCTTCCGCCAGATCCTGAACGGCACGTACGAGATCGCCCGGCGCACGCCCAACGACATCGCGCCCACCCCGTTCTGGCAGACGTTGTCGCGCCAGGGTCGCCGGGTGTGCGTGCTCGACGCTCCCCTCAGTTCGCTCGTCGCTGACATCGACGGGCTCCAGAGCATCGACTGGGGCACCCACGACCGCATGCTGGCCCCCGCCTGGTCGCCCGATCCGCTGGGTGACGACCTGCTGAGCCGCCACGGCGCCCATCCCGTCGTCGGCAGTTGCGACGGCTACATGCGTCGAGGCGAGGGCGCGGACCTGTGCGATCGCCTGGCCCGGGGGATGGCCGTCAGGACCGACATGTGCCTCGAGCTCCTCGCCGGGGAACCGTGGGACCTGTTCCTCGTCGTCTACGGCGAGTCGCACTGCGCCGGTCACCAGTTCTGGAGCCTGCACGACCCCACGTGGCCCGGCCACGACCCGGCGCTGGCCGACCGGCTCGGCGATCCGCTCGAGACAACCTACGAGAGCCTCGACCACGAACTCGGGCGGCTGCTCGACGGTGTCGACGCCGTCACCCCGGTCCTGGTGCTCTTGAGCCACGGCATCGGGCCCCACCACGACGGCGATCATCTCTTCGCCGAGATCGTGCGACGCCTCGACGTGGCATCGGGACGAGCCTCGCTCGGCCGTCGACTGGCCGAGATCGCCCGGCGTCGCGTCGAACGCCTCCGCCGGAAGGTCGCGCAGCGGCGACGCGGCGATCGGCCCTCGACGACCACCAGCGTCGACGGTTCCCGGGGCGTGTATTCCATCCCCAACAACGAGCTCTTCGGCGCAGTGCGGATCAACCTCGTCGGTCGGGAACCTCGGGGACGGGTGGCTCGGGGGCTCGAGTACGACGAGCTCCTCGACTGGCTGAGCGAACGGTTCCTCGAGCTGGAGGATGCCGACACCGGCGAACCCCTCGTCCGCAGGGTGCTGCGAGTCGACGACCTGTACCCCGGCGAGATGCGAGACGACCTCCCCGACCTGCTCGTCGACTGGCGCCGAGACGGCCCGATCACCAGCGCCCGCTCACCGATCGTGGGCGTGGTGCGTGGCTCGTACCAGGGGATCCGATCCGGCGATCACCGGCCCTCGGGGCTGGCAATCCTGCGGGCCCCGGGGATCGAGCCCGGTCCGCGATCGGCACCGATCGATGTCGTCGACCTGGCCCCCACGATCACCGCCCGGCTCGGTGTCGAGCTCACGGGAATCGACGGACAGGCGCGCCCCACCCTCGTGTGACCCAGACCCCCGTTCGACGTGTCAGAGGTAGAGGTTCCGATACACGACACTGCCCACGATGCGACCGACTCGGCGGCTGACACTGCGGACCCACTGAGCTCGCCCGGCCGGGGTCCGGACGTAGCGTGGGGCCCGGACGAGCAGGTGTCCCCAGCTGCGCAACCCGTCGACGATCCCCGAGCGGGGCATGCCCTGACTGGCGAAGCTGCGATGGAGATGGGGATCCTGGAGTCCGTAGTGGTAGAACTGCTTGGCCACGCCCCGTCCGTGGGTCCGCTCGCGGTAGTGCACGACGGCCTCGGGCACGAACCCCAGGCCGTATCCAGCGAGTTGGAGGCGCCACGACACCTCCACGTCGTCGCCCCCGCCGGAGAACTCCTCGTCGAAGCCCCCCAACGCCACCAGCACCGCGGCCCGGAACCCGCAGTTCGCTCCCGTGACGAACGAGAGGTAGCCCGGCCAGGGCGTGAGCCCGGCGGAGACGACGAGACCGTCGCGCTGACGTGACACATCGGTGAACCGGCGCCGGTCGATCCGCCCGCCCACCCCGTCGTGGTCGCGCAGCGCAGCGGCCAGCGCCGTGACCCAGCCCGTCTCGACCTCGTCGTCGGCATCGCAGAACAGCACCCGATCGCCGAGCGCGGCCCGAGCCCCCGCATTGCGAGCGAAGTTGACCCCCGGACTCCAGGAGGCGTCGACCACCCGCACCGGGAGACGGTCGGTCCAAGCCTCCACCACGGCGACGGTGGCGTCGGTCGACCCATTGTCGGCCACGATCACCTCCCACGGCTCCGCGACCACCTGGACGGCCAGGGCCGCCAACTGGCCCTCGATCACACCGCTTGCGTCGCGTGCCGGAATCACCACCGAGATCATCCCGTCACCGTAACTCGGGACGATGGGAACCTCGGGGTGACGGGAACCTCGAGGCGGCGGAACGACGAGGCGGCGGGACGGCGGGACGGCGGGACGGCGGGACGGCGGGACGGCGGTTACCCGTACACGAGCTCGGCGAAACCCTTCAGACCCTCGACCGCCTCGCGGGAACGCCGCCAGGGCGACACCACGAGACGGTGCACACCGGCGTCGCGCCACCGGGCCAGGTCGTCGCGCGACGTGACCGGGCCGCCCACGGTGACCTCGAAACGGTTCTCGGCCGTCCCGTGCTCGTCGCGCAGCGCTTGCAGGCGGGTGACCGGCTCGGCCACCGATTCCAGGGTGTGACCCATGCCGATCCAACCGTCGCCGTGGCGGGCCGCTCGCCGCAGCGCCGCTCCCGACTCGCCTCCGACGTGGATGGCTGGCCAGGGCTTGGACACCGGCTTGGGCTCGAACATCACCGGGCCGAAGTCGTAGAACTCGCCGTGGTGCTCGACCACCTCCTCGGTCCAGAGGCGCTTGCACACGGCCAGGCTCTCGTCGACCCGGCGTCCACGAGTGGCGAAGTCGAGGCCGACGGCCGTCCACTCGCTCTCGAGCCAACTGGCACCGATGCCGATCTCGGCCCGACCGCCCGACATCACGTCGAGCGTGGTCACCGCCCGTGCCGCGACGAACGGATGGCGTAGGCCCAGGTTGTACACGTGCGAGCCCAGGCGGATGCGGCTCGTGCGCCCAGCGAGATAGCACAGATATCCGAAGCAATCGTGCACCGGTGTCGACGGCGGGACGGGCGGGTGCTCATCGCCCGGGTTGGGCGAGCCAGCCATCTGCACCGGGAACACGAGGTGCTCGGGCATCCACACCGATTCGAAGCCGAGTTCCTCGGCGAGCACGGTGATCTCGACGTGGAACGCCGGGTTGAGGGCCCCGAGGGCCACGCCGAACTTCATTTCGCTGGCTCCGCTGTCACTCATGATTGGCTCCGCTCGGTACTCAAAGGTTGACTACTGGACCGACGGCCCGCCCGGACGTACGCCGTCATGCATCGCCACTTCCGTGTTTGCTCCTCCCGTTTACTCCCCCGTGCGCTTCCTTGCGGCGCCAGCCCCCGGCAGCAAGGTTGCCCCCGTCAACGTGTACCGATGAACCGGTGACGAAGGCGCTCAGATCGCTGGCGAGAAAGACCGCGGCACCGGCACAATCGTCGACCGTCCCCGGGCGGGGAAGGCCGGTCGCCGGGCCCATGGCGCCGACGCCGGGCGTGGTGATGCGATCGGGGGCGATGTTGTTGACCCTGATGAATCGCGACCCGAGCTCCAGCGCCAGCGTTCGCGAAAGGCTCGTGACCGCGGCCTTCATCGCGGAATAGACGGCGTATCCCGGCCCGGCCCGATGGGCCTCGATCGAGGTGACGTTGATGATCGAGCCGCCCTCGGGCATGTGGGCCACGCACGCCCGCACGAAGTTCGTGACCGAGTGGAAGTTCTCCCGTACCAACGACTCCTGACCCCGGGCGCTCACGTCGAGCAGCGGCGCAAAGAACGTGCCCCCGGCGTTGTTCACGAGCACGTCGATCCGTCCGAAGCGCGCGACCACCTGCGCCACATGACGTTCCACGGCCTCGCGGTCGCGAACATCGAGCTCGCCGACCACGGTGGTCCGCCCGGCCGCCACGATGGCCGCAGCGGTGAGGTCGAGGTTGGGACGGTCGCGATCGCACACCGCCACGTCGGCGCCGAAGTTGGCGAACGCCTCGGCGATGGCCTTACCGATGCCGACAGCGGCGCCCGTGACCACGGCCACCTTGCCCTCGAGCGATGCCGCCTGCGGTGTGAGAGCCATGAGCATCCGGGCTGAGGTGGGCGAGCCCGGAGCCGGAGTCGGCAAGCCGGGATGCCGGGAACGTAGCAACTCCCTAGCATTCGCGCCCATGGGGATGACACTGGATGGCAAGCGGGTGTTGGTGACGGGCGCGTCGTCGGGGATCGGCGCCGCGTTGGCCGAGGGCTTCGCCGCCCGGGGCGCCACGGTCGGCATCTGCGCTCGACGGCCCGACAAGCTCGAGGAGGTGCTGGCGCGCTGCTCAGTGCACGGGTCCGGCCACCGCGCCTTCACGGTCGACCTGGCCGAACTCTCGTCGGCCGCCGAGTTTGCGCTCAGGGCCGACGACGAGCTCGGCGGCATCGACCTCCTCGTGAACAACGCCGGAATTCCCAAGCGCCGCAAGGTCCAGGCGCTCACCGGCGACGTGTGCGACACGGTGATGGCCATCAACTACTCGTCGCCCGTCCGCATCATCCTGGCGCTGCTGCCCCGCATGATCTCCCGGGCCGCCGAGCGCGGGGGCGCAGCGATCCTGAGCATCTCGTCGGTTGCGGCCCGCTTGAGCCCGCCGGCCGAGGCGGCCTACTCGGCCAGCAAGGCCGCCCTCACGGCCTTCTCGGAGGGCATGCTCGTCGACCTCGACGGCACCGGCGTCTCGGTGCATCTCGTGAACCCCGGCGTCATCGACACCCCGCTGTTCCAGCTCCCCGACAACGATCCTTTCACAGCCCCGGTCGAGGCCCTGCCGGTGGAGGCCATCGTGGAGCCCGTGGTCGACCAGCTTGCAGCCGGGACGTTCGAGATCTACGTGCCCGCCTGGTTCGGTGACGTGGTGGCCCACAAGTTCCCCGACGTTGGCCAGTACCTCCAAGGCACCATCGCCTACGCCCGCCAGCAAGCCGCCGCCGAGGCTGCTTCGGCAGGAGCGTCGGCCGCGTCCTGACCCACCCTTTCTTGAGCAACTGCCAGTAGTCGCGCGTATACGACGGTGTTCTGGCAGTTGGTCGGACGAGAGGGCGCGGTGACGCCTGAGCGATCACACGAAGATCGACGGGGCCACCGAGGCGTGGCAGCCCACGACGCCGTCGACCACCTGGGTCACCCCGAGATCCATCGCCACCGAGGCCAGCGAGTAGGCGTCGTCGAGGCTCAGGCCGGCCCGGTCGCACAGCAGCGCCAGCATCTGCTCGGCCGCCATGCGCATGGCCTCGTCGAGCGTGGCCCCGAAGCCGTGCGTGAACCAGTGGCTCCCGGTCTCGAGGACGGGCGCCGTGATCGACAGGTCGTCGACCGCCACCACCCGCACGATGGCGTTGGCCGAGGCCTCGATGGCCGTCCCGCAGATCTCACCGTCGCCCTGCGCGAAGTGGGGATCGCCGAAGAACAGGCCAGCGCCGTCGTGGAAGACCGGGAAATACACGACCGCGCCCGGCCCCCAGCGCCAGTTGTCGACGTTGCCGCCGAAGGTGCCCGGCGGGATGCTCGAGCGCACGCCGGGCTCGGCCGGCGCCCCGCCGAGAACGCCGAAGTGCGGCCGTACCGGGACGGCCACCGCCCGAGAGAACGGTTCCTCCACCCGGTCGGCCGCACGGGTCACGAACCCGGGCGCGTCGTAGAGCGGGCGGCCCCGGAAGTCGTACGCGAATGCCGGGCTGGCCAGGGCAGGGAACTCGTCGTCGGGACCACTCTTCGAAGCACCGTCGAGCTCGTAGATCGTGATGCGCTCCTTGGCGAAGCGGTCGTGGAGCAGCCCCCAGTGGGCCGCGCAGTTCGACCCGTGGCGCAGGCGGGGCGTCATCGCCATTATCTGCACGGCGATCGCTCCACCGGCGACAGCACCTTCGATGGCGACGGGTCCCGTGAGGATGTGCACGCCGGGGCCGCGTTCGCTCGGCGGGATCTCGGCCCACAGCCGCTCGATCCCGTCGTCGAACATCAGGTCGGGCGCATCCCCTGCGTGGTGCGAGACCGCCTCGACCCGGATCACGTCGCCGGAGCCGATCGTGAGGACGGGCGGAGCCGACGGGTCGATCGCGCCCCACCGACACGTCGCCGCCGTTGCGGACAGGGCGAACGCCGGTGTGACCGAGGGCGCCGCGAGCACGGTGCTGGCGGTCGACGACAGTGTGAGGGCATCGGTGCCGGAGACGCTCATCGCCGGAGTCGACCAGGGCCGTGTTTCCGCCCCGTTGCCAACCGATGACCTCCGTGGTCACCCGGACTCGGCACACCACGGGCAGACGATCCTCCGAATCATCCTCGGTGCACGACGCCAGAAGGGGTGACCGCCTGGACGGAATGTGTGACACTCGACACGGGCGGGCGCATGATCGGCCACAGGAGAGCTGCGCCGTCGGCGTCGACTATGGGTGAATTGATGTACCTTGTTCAAGCATTGAGATGAACTCGTTGAGCTTCCGTTCTCGGGTTGCGGGTCGTTTCACGTTTCCGAGTCGGAACACGATCGCCCATCGGTTCTGACTCGACAAACCAGCAAACGTGGCCGCAGCGGCCGGGCTCGCCGAGAGTGCTGCGCTGAGGTCTTCAGGTACCGGCGCTCCTCGTTGCCGATAGGCGGCGTCCCAACGGCCATCCTGTTTCGCTCGTTCGATCTCGGCGTGCCCATTCGCGAGCATTCGACCCGCTGCGATAAGCCGCTCGACGTTATCGCGGTTGGTCTGTGACCACGGGCTTCGGGATCGACGAGGGGTGAAAGCTTGCAGGAAGTAGTCGGCGTCGTCGGATTGGCGCTGTCCGTCGATCCAGCCATGGCATAGAGCGACGTCGAGAGCGTCGACGTATGTGATGCCTGGCATTTTCGACGACTTCTTTCGTAGTCGAAGGCGAACACCGGCGCCGGTGGTATCGCCAACGATCCATTGCTCCCACTCGTCTGCAGACACGGCGTGGAAGATCGGCTTGTCCGCGTGAGCAACCACGTCTGAAGAATAATGGCTCTGGTTGGCGTGGGGAGGGGGCTTGGGTGGCGAACGAGCGTGCTCAGCACTGAACCACCACGGACATCCCACGCGTTGTCTGCGGTGAGCGCGGCTGGGACCCGACCGTTGCCGAATGGCCGACCTGCCCGCCACCACGCTTCGAGGCCGCAATGCTTTTCGCCGTGGGTCACCCATCAACACGGCCCCACTCACCTCGGGTGCGCTCATCACACCGCGCCGGCGAGTCCCGGACCGATGTGCTCGTCCGTCTGCTCGTGCCGGGTACGAGCAGACCAAGACAGCCACCGCTACCGCCGTCTGCGCTCGAGACTCAGTGCACGCCGCGTCTGGCACCCACCTCGACGGCCTGCGCTTCGGGACCGAGCGCGTGCGCCGGACCAGGCGCCGGGAGGCTCCGCGGCACGAGGACGAGGAGCTGCCCGTTGCGGACCTCGGTGGGATAGGTCTGGGCCGGGCGGTACGGGGCCTCGAAGCACTCGCCGGTCTTCAGGCTGACGTGCCAGGCATGCCACGGGCACAGCACGTTGCCGTTGCGTACACGGCCTTCGACGAGCGACGCGCCGTGGTGCGGGCACTCGTTGGCGATGGCGAAGAACTCGCCATCGACGGCGAACACCGCGATGTCACGGCCGGCCACCCGGAGGAGACGGCTCGAGCCCGGTCGGATGTCCTCGACCCGTCCCACGTAGGCCGCGAAGCGGCTGCTCGGATCCATACCGTCGACGCCATCGGCACGCCCCGGGCACCCCTGGAGCGCGGCTTGGCGGGCGTCGGGGTGGGACGGCCACTCGCCGTCTGACCACAAAAAGAGACAGGGCGTCACGGGGCGAGAGCCTGCCACAGCGGCGGGGGTCGCTGTAGCGTCCGCCACCATGACGGGTTCCGCACACCCACCGGCGCAGATTCCATCGCCCGAGGCCCCCGGCGATGCCTCCGCCGCAGGCCTTGCCGGGAGCACGGTGTTGGTCACGGGGGCGTCGTCGGGGATCGGCGCCGCGCTGGCGCGACAGCTCGCCGAGCTCGGGGCCACCGTCGGCATCGTGGGCCGCCGCGAAGCGCAACTCGCCAGCGTGCTTGACGACTGTCGCCGACTCGGCCCGACGCCCACGAGAGGACCGCACCGGTCGTGGACGGTCGATCTCGGCGATCTCGACCGGGCCGAAGCCCTGGCGTTGGAGGCGTGGGACGCGTTCGGCGGGCTCGACGTGTTGGTGAACAACGCGGCCATCCCCAAGGTGCGCGACGTGAGGCGCTTGAGCGCCGCCGATCTCGACGAGACGACGAGGGTCAACTACCTGTCGCCCGTCCACATGACCTTGGCGCTGCTGCCTCGCTGGCTCGACCGGGGCTCGGGCACGATCGTGAACGTCACCTCGCTCGGCGGGCGCATCCCGATCCTGTGGGAGTCGGCATACTGCGCATCAAAGTTTGCGCTCACTGGCTTCACCTCGGTGCTGGCCATGGATCTCCACGACACGCCACTCCGGGTGAGGCTGGTGATCCCGGGGCCGTTCGACACCGACATCTGGGACCGCCCGGGCTCGGACCCCGCGGCGTTCAAGGACGGCGACAAGTTCCCGCCCGAGCTGTGCGCGCAAGGGATCATCGACGCCATCATCGGCGAAGGGCTCGAGTGGTACGTGCCCGACATGAAGGGGGTCGCCGAGTACGCGACCAGCAACCTTGAGCAGTTCATCGGCAACATCACCGCCATGCACACCAAGGCACACAACGACATCAGCACCGAACAGGAGAGCTGAAACATGGGATTGTTGGACAACAAGGTCTGCATCGTCTCGGGGATCGGTCCCGGGCTCGGGATCGAGCTGGCCCGGGCCTTCGCTCGGGAGGGAGCCGACGTGGCTGTGGGCGCCCGCACGGTCTCGGCCCTCGAAGAGGCCGCAGCCGAGGTGGAGGCGCTGGGCCGCAAGGCGTACCTGCTTCGCACCGACATCACGAGCAAGGCCGACTGCGATGCGCTCGTGTCCGGCACGATCAAGGCGTTGGGGCGCGTCGACGTGCTGGCCAACAACGCCTACATCCCGGGCGCGTTCACGCTCTTCGAAGATGCAGATCTCGCCGACTGGCACGCCACCATGGAGGTGAACCTGTTCGGCTCTCTCAACCTCACCCAGGCCGTCATCGCCCCGATGAAGGCCCAGGGCGGCGGCTCTGTCGTGAACGTCAACTCGATGATCCAGAAGAAACCCCTCCCCTACCAGTCGGGGTACGCCACCTCCAAGGGGGCGCTCACCGCGGCGACCAAGATGCTGGCGAAGGAGCTCGGGGCTTACAAGATCCGGGTCAACCAGGTGTTCATGGGCTGGATGTGGGGTCCGCCGGTCGAGAGCTACGTGGTCGGGACCTCGGCCCAGATGGGCGTGTCGCAGGACGAGTTCGTGGCCGGTATCACCAAGGACATCCCCCTGGGCATCATCCCCGACGACGCCGACTGCGCCAACGCCGTCGTGTTCTTCGCGTCCGACCTCTCACGCGTGATCACCGGTGCCGGTCTCGACGTGAACGGCGGGGAGTTCATGAGCTGACCGGCCCCTCGCTCGATCTCGCTCGCCTTCTCGGAGCAGCGGACGGACGGGTGACGGGAGTCACACTCGGACCGGGTCGACAGCTGGGTGCACTTCGCAGTATGCTTGGTAGACCAAGCATACGGTCGATGGCGGCTCCGGGAGCACGAGATGGCGCAACGCAACGCACGACTCCAGACGCCGCCCCGACTCCCCGCAACCGCTCCGGCTCCGCTCAGCGAGTTCGTGCAGGGCCGCGCCGACCGGCTCGAGTTGGCGCCGGGAGCGCAGTCGTGGCTGCCGGTCGCCGGCGGTTTCGTCGTGCCCCGGGCCACGTTCCGGACGATCGACTCGGCCAGCGGGTGCGAGCGCATCGAGGTGAGGCTCCGGGCCATCGCCTCTCTCGTGGTCGAGATCGGTGTCGTGCGGGGGCGCCTCGTGGCCGAGCCCACCAGCATCCCCACCCTGGCCGGCCGTCCCGCCGACGTGCGCCGCGCCCTCGCCCAGTGGGTCGACGACCTCAACGCCTGGTTCGCGTCCCAGGGCCGCCGGATCGCTCGCATCGCCGTCGATGCCGGCCATCTCGTGTGCACCGCGCGACCGGTCGCGCTGGCCGCTTCCGGTCGACGGGTTGCCGCGTAAGGCTCGACGCTCCCGCGCCTCAGGCCGGGGGTCGGCTGCGCCAGCCAGCTCCATCTCGGGGCTCGCTCGCCGGACCCGGTGGCTGACTAGCGTGTCGGGATGGCTCACTCGTCCAACCATGCGCCCGGCAGGAATCTTCTGGCCGAGACCGACGACCAGCAGGCCCTTCGGCATCTGGCTCGGGAGGTCGCCGCCCGCGAGGTCGCTCCCCGGGCTCAGCACCACGACGAGTCGGGCGAGGTCCCGCACGAGTCCCGCAAGGCGATCGCCGCCGCCGACCTCTACCGGGTCACCATCGGCGAGAAATGGGGCGGGCTCGGCTACGGCGATGTCGAAGGGGCGATCGTCCTCGAGGAGATCGCCCGGGCCGACGTGTCGACCGCGGTCACCTGCCAGCTCACGTTCAACGGGCCACCCCGCGGCATCGAGCATCTGGGGAACCAACGCATGAAGGAACGGTGGCTGCCGGCCTGCGCTGCCGGAGAGGCCATCATCAGCATCGGCATCACCGAGCCCGACGCCGGCTCGGCCGTCCAGAACATGCGCACCCACCTGCTCGACGATGGACACGGCGGCTTCCGTCTCAACGGGTACAAGAACTATTCCACGCTCGGGCATGCCGCGGCCGCCAGCCTGGTGTGGTGCCGTTGGCCGGGAGGGCAAGGGGCCAAAGGGATCGGGGCGGTGATCGTCCCGTTCGACCGTCCCGGCGTGTCGCTGGTGGGCACGCACCACAACATGGGCATCCATGCCGCGACCGAGGCCGAGTTGGCGTTCGACGACGTGCCCATCGAGCCTGACGACGTTCTCATCGCTGGCGATCCGGGCAACACGGAAGCCTTCAAGGTCCTGCTCGGGCATCTCAACCACGAGCGTTGCGGGAACGCCGCCATGTGCACAGGAGCAGCGCAGGGCGCGCTCGAGCACGCCATCCGCTACATGAACGACCGTGTGGTCAACGGCCAACCCATCGCCGAGCTCCAGGGCCTGCAGTGGAAGATCGCCGACATGGCGACCCGGCTCGAGGGGGCGCGCCTGCTGCTGTACCGAGCGGTGAACCTCGCCGGGGCGGGCGGCACGCCGCCTGCGCTCGAGACGGCCATGGCCAAGGCGGCCTGCAACCTCGCCGCCAAGTTCGTGTGCGACGAGGCCATCCAGCTCCTCGGCGGCTACGGGTACTCACGCGAGTACCCCGTCGAACGCGCCTACCGCGACGTGCGCGGGCTGTGCATCGGCGCCGGCACCATCGAGGCGCAGCGGAACTTCATCGGCACCAACGTGCTCAAGGGGCGCACGACCGCCAGCCCCGGCTGGGCGCTGTGACATCCCAGGCCCGCGCAACCCGCGCGGCCCGCGCCACCTGCGCCACTCGAGCCAGCTGTGCCGCCGAACCCTGCTGACTCCCCGCTGTTTCTTGTGCCCCTCAGCGCGGGCGACCCCATGTCGTTGCGGGCGACGCACGTCCACACGCGAGCCTCGCACTACCGGCGTCCGGGCGGGCCGTGGGACGGACCTTCGCTCGACGAGCTCCTCAGCGCTGCGGCCGCCTCGCATTCCGCGCGGGCCCAGCGGGCCTCGGGCCGGGGCGCGCTCCTGGTCGACGTATCGGTCGCCGGCGCGCCCGTGCGCCTTTCGGGGCGCGAAGTCGAAGCCAAGGTCGCCCGGTTGGCCGGCGGCCTGCGCGTTTCTGGCGTGCGCCGGTACGACGCGGTGGCATGGCAGCTCCCGAACTGGTACGAGGCCTACCTGCTGTACCGGGCCTGTTGGCGGATCGGCGCAGTGGCCGTCCCCATCCATCATCTGGCCAGCAACGCCGACGTTGACCACGTTGTGCTCACGACCCGGCCCGTGGTCGCCTTCGCCGCGACGCATCTGCCGTTGGCTCAGCGGCCCGCGACGATCCCGGTGCGGGGCGATGTTGGTGGTGGGTTCGACCTCATCGACAGTGCACCCGTGCCGCAGACCGCGATTGGCGGCGTGGGCCGTTCGACCGACATCGCGGTCGTTCTGTTCACCAGCGGCTCGACCGGATCGCCCAAGGCGGTGCTGCACTCCCAGCGGGGCCTGGCCTGGAAGGGCCGGCTCATGACCGGGCTACACGGTCTCCACCCCAGCGACGCCGTGCTGATGCCCGCGCCCCTGGCCCACATCTCGGGACTGCTGAACGGGGTGGTGGTGCCCGGAGCCGTGCCGATGACCACCGTGTTGGTCGACCGCTGGGACGCCGAACGGGCCGTCGACATCATCCGTGACGAGCGGATCTCGTTCATGATCGGGCCGCCCACGTTTTTCCTGGGACTCATGAACGCCAAGGGTTTCAGCCGCCAGCAGGTGGCGACCCTGCGTCTCGTGTCGAGCGGCGGAGCCGGGGTCAGTCCCGGCTTCGTGGAGGCAGCAGCCGCCACCCTCGACGCCACCGTCAAGCGCACCTACGGCAGCACCGAGGCGCCCACGGTCACCACCACGCCCACGCTCAACGGGGCGCCCGGAACCCCCGGTCCATCCTTCGATCCTGCCCGCACCGTCGACACCGACGGCCTGCCCACCGGGGAAGTCGAGATCCGCATCACCGACCCGGCAACGTTGCGCGAGCTTCCGGTGGGAGGCAGCGGCGAGATCTGGCTCCGCGGCCCCGAGCTGTTCGTGGGCTATGTCGACCCGGTGCAGACAGCGGCCGCGCACGTCCGGGGATGGTTCCGCAGCGGTGATCTGGGGCGGGTCGACGAGGAGGGTTGGCTCACAGTCGTCGGGCGGATCAAGGACATCATCATCCGTGGCGGCGAGAACATCTCCGCCGCCGAGGTGGAGGCCCACCTGGAGGCCCATCCCCTTGTGCGCCAAGCAGTCGCGGTCGGTGAGCCCGATGAGCGTCTCGGCGAAAGGGTGTGCGCCTTCGTGGTGACCACCGGCGCCGAGACGTTCGATCTCGACCGGTGCCGAGCCTGGTTCAGCGAACGCGGCGTGACCCGGTTCAAGACCCCGGAACGGGTGATCGTGCTCGACGAGCTCCCGCTGTTGCCCGCCGGTAAGCCCGACCGCGCTGCCCTCCGAATCCTCGCCGCCGGCGGCACAGCGGGCAGCCAACCCTGAACACTCGCGAGTGCTCAAGGGCGCCAGCCAACCCCAAGCACTCGCGAGTGCTGGGGCGCGCCGAGCACGACCGCCGGCCGACACCGCGGGGTGTCAGAGCACCGAGTGACCCGCCTCGACCTTGGGGCGGAGCAGGGCCGTGAGCCGGCTGCGGTGGTGGTCGGCGTCGCCGAAGCTCAGCTGGTCGAGCTGCGAGCGCTTCAGGTACAGGTGCAGATCGTGCTCCCACGTGAAGCCGATCCCGCCGTGCACCTGCAGCGCCGAGGCCATCACCCGTCGGGCGGCGTCGGAGCACCAGATCTTGGCCGTGCTCGCGGCCACCGAAGCGTCGTCGGTGGCCGCGCCCACCGTCCAAGCGGCGTAGTACACGGCCGAGCGCATGCCTTCGACATCGACGAGCATGTCGGCGCAACGGTGCTTGACGGCCTGGAAGCTGCCGATGGGCTTGTCGAACTGCACGCGCTCCTTGGCGTAGTCGACGGTCATCTCCATGGCGCGACTGGCCCCACCGAGCATCTCGGCACTGACGCCGACCGCAGCCATATCGACAAGGGATGTCGCGAGGTCGACACCACCGAGCATGATCGCCGGGGCGTCCTCGAACGTGACCCAGCCCAACGTACGGGTCTGGTCCATCGCCGGCTCGGCCTTGGGGCGCTTGGCTCCGAGCGCCGCGCACTCGACGGCGAACAGGCCGACGGGGCCATGGAGCACCCGCTGCTCCGACGCGAGCGTGGCGAACACCACGAGCACGTCGGCGACCGGCGCGGCCACCGTGGGATCGCATCGACCGGTGAGCCGCCATGCGCCCGCTGCGCCGTCGACGATGGCGGTCGCCTGCCCGTCGCGCGACCAGGCGACGGCGCCGATCGACTCGCCCATCACCAGCGCCGGGGCCCAGCGCTGAGCGACGGCGCCACCCGAGGGGGCGATCGCGGCGAGGGCCAGCAGGCTCGGCAGGAAGGGCACCGGCGCCAGATACCGACCGATCTCCTCGAGGAGCACCGCGGCCTCCACCAGCCCGAGCCCAAGTCCCCCTTGACTCTCGGGCGTCAGGACGCCCATCCAGCCCTGTTCGGCCATGGCTGTCCACAGCGCCCGATCGTACGGCTGCTGCCCCACGCCGTCGGGCCCACCCGACGACATCCTCACCTGGCCCGGGCTGGCCATCCCTGAGAGAAGCTCACGGGCCGCGTCTCGCAGCGCCAACTGGTCGTCGTCGAGCTCGAAGTCCACGGCGGGATCGTAACGGGAGGAGCCCGGCGCCACCCGCGCCGGCCCGCCTCCTGCCGTTACGATCCCGACCAATGGACCTCTCACCGACCCCGGCGCAGGAGGCATTCCGAGCCGAGCTGAGGGCGTGGCTCCGAGCCCACCTCCCGTGGGAATACGGCCGGGGGCTCCCACCGCGCTTCGACGATCTCGCCGAGGAGGTGGCGTTCGGCCGCGAGTGGCAGAGCCTGCTGGCACAGGGCCGCTGGGTGGGCGTGTACTGGCCCGAGGAGTACGGCGGTCGGGGTGCGGGTCCGAACGAGCACTACATCGTGCAGGAGGAGCTGGCGCAGGCCCGGGCCCCTGAGCTCGTCGGCCGGATCGGTATCAATCTCGTGGGTCCGACGCTGCTGCACTGGGCCAGCCCCGAGCAGAAGCAGCGCTGGCTCCCGAAGATCCTCAGCGCCGCGGAGATGTGGTGCCAGCTCTTCTCCGAGCCCGGGGCGGGCTCCGACCTGGCGGCAGTGTCGACCCGGGCCGAGAGCGTCGAGGGCGGCTGGATCGTCAATGGCCAGAAGGTCTGGACGTCGTACGCGCAGTTCGCCACCTGGGGCGTGTGCCTGGCCCGGTCGAATCCCGATGCCCCCAAGCACACGGGCATCTCGTACCTCGTGATCGACATGCGATCGGATGGCGTCGACGTGCGCCCGTTGGTGCAGAACACGGGGGAGCCCGACTTCAACGAGGTGTTCTTCACCGACGTGTTCGTGCCCGACGATCAGCTCATCGGGCGAGAGCACGACGGTTGGAACGTGTCGTCGAAGACACTTTCTTACGAGCGCGGCACCAATCCCCGACAACTCCAGGTGCACATCCAGTTGCTGGAGGAGCTGCTACGAATGGCACTCGACCAAGGGGTGTATGACGATCCTCGTATCGAGCGTCGCCTGGCCGATGCCTTCGTGGAGGTCAAGTTGTTCCAACTGCACAACTGGCGGACCCTCTCACGCTTCGAGAAGGGGCTGGAGCCGGGGCCCGAGGGATCGCAACTCAAGCTGTACTGGAGCGAGATGTCGAAGCGACTGCACGAGACCGTGATGGCCGTGCTCGGCCCGGCCGCGCCGTTGTGGAAGGGAGCCGTCGACAACCCCGGCAACGGCGCCTGGCAACGGTCGTGGCTCTACTACCAAGCGGCGTCGATCTTCGCCGGGTCCAACGAGATCCAGCGCAACGTGCTGGGCGAGCGCGTGCTGGGCCTGCCTCGATGAGCAGCGACGCCCCCGACCCCAGCCCCGCGAGCGGGAGCCCCGCCGCCGCCCGACCCGGCCCCTTGCACGGGTTGCGGATCATCGACGTGGGGACGCGCATCGCTGCGCCCTTCTGTGCCGGGTTGCTCGGCGAGATGGGCGCCGAGGTGATCAAGGTCGAACAACCCGGCAGCGGCGACTTCATGCGAGAGATCGGTCCCTTCAAGGACGGCCAGTCGTTGTTCTGGGCGGTGGAGGGCCGGGGCCGTCGATCGGTCACGCTCGACCTGCGCAAGGAACGAGGCCAGGAGCTGTTCCGCCAGCTCGCGGCGACCGCCGACGTGGTCGTCGAGAACTTCCGGCCCGGCACCATGGAAGGGTGGAGCATCGCCCCGGCCGACCTGGCGCAGCATCTCGTGACCGTGCGCATCTCGGTGTTCGGCCAGGACGGGCCCAGCTCGCAACGCCCGGGGCTCGACCGCCTCGGCATCGGCTACGGCGGGCTGCTGCATCTCACCGGCTATCCCGACCGTCCCCCGGTGAGGGTGGGCGTCACGATCTCCGACTATCTCACCGGGGTGTTCGCAGCCAACGCCGCCGTGGCTGCGCTCTACGAGCGCGACATCCGTAGCACCGGGAAGGGAGCGGTGATCGACGCCTTCCTCTACGGCTCGGTGCTGCGAATCCTCGAATGGACCCTGGCCGCCTACGACCTGCTCGGCGTGGTGCGCAGCCGCGAGGGAAACGTACTCAAGAACAGCGCTCCGCTCGACAACTACCCCACGAGCGACGGGCGCTACGTGTGCATCGTGGCCGGCTCCGACCAGAACTTCCGGCGCCTCTGCCGAGCCATGGGTCGGACCGAGCTCGCCTCCGACGAGCGTTACGCCACGCTCGAGGCCCGGGTCGCCCGTCACGACGAGATCAACGGCATCGTTGCCGAGTGGACGTCGGCGTTGACCACGGGGGACATCGAGGAGCGCTGCATCGCTGCCGACGTCCCGGTGGGCGCGGCGTACACCGCAGCCGACATCTTCGCCGACCCCCACATGACCGCTCGAGGCGATCTCGTGACCGTCGACGATCCTGTGCTCGGCCCCGTCCGCCAGCAGGCACCCTTCCCCCGATTCGTGGGCCGCCCCACCCCCACGCCCACCGGCGCCCCGCTTCTCGGCGAGCACACCGACGCCGTGCTCGGCGACCTCCTCGGGCTCTCCCCCGCCGACCTCGCCACCCTGCGCGCCGACAAGGTCATCTGACCCCACCAGCCCCGAGTATGAGGGGGGGCGCTACTCGCGGAGGAACCAGCCGTTGACGTCCCACGACCGCAGCCGTCCGACCTCGAGGCTCGTCGGCGCAGCCAACTCCGTAAGTTCGTCGGCGACGACGAGCTCCCAGCCGCAGTGGGCTCGAACCCGCTCGACCTTGTCGGCCAAGGGCTCGGGGCCTTCGGGGACGGCCGTCAACACGAACACCTCGTCACGCTTCTCGAACATGCCGAGATCGGTGCACAGGGCCTGGA
>JANLSK010000205.1:0-1845 GCA_031362415.1 Actinomycetes bacterium
CTGACAAAGCTCGAAGGTGATGGGGAGACCCACCGCTTCGATGGCCGTGTCGACTCCGCGTCCACCGGTGAGCTCCATCACTTGCTGTGCGGCGTTGCCACCGGCGCTGTTCACCGTGGCTGTCGCGCCGAAGCGCTTCCCGACCTCGAGTCGGTTGTCGTCCAAGTCGATCATGATGATTTGGGATGGCGAATAGAACTGCGCCGTGAGCAAGGCTGCAAGTCCGACGGGACCTGATCCGACGATCGCGACGCTCGAGCCGACTTGAACTCTCCCATTCAGCACACCGCACTCGAAGCCCGTGGGCAGAATGTCGCTCAGCATGACGAGCGCTTCCTCGTCGGCTTCCCCCGGAATCCGATACAGGCTCGTGTCCGCATAGGGTATGCGGACGAACTCGGCCTGCGTGCCGTCGATGCTGTTACCCAGGATCCAGCCGCCGGTCGTGCAATGCGAATACATGCCCTTCCTGCAATAATCGCATCGGCCGCAGGCGGTGATGCACGAGATCAGCACCCGATCGCCCGGCTTGAACGTAGTGACGCCCGATCCTGCGGCTTCGACGACACCTACCCCTTCGTGGCCGAGGATTCGGCCCGGCTGGCAGGTAGCAACGTCGCCTTTGAGTATGTGCAGGTCTGTTCCGCAGATCGTGGTCTTGGTGATCCTGACGATCGCATCCGTGGGATCGGAGATGGTCGGCTTGGGTCGATCCTCCAATTCCTTTTGACCTGGGCCTTTGTAGACGAGGGCTTTCATGGCGAAGTATCCTTTTCAATGGCCAGCTGGTTGAAGATCAAGCTGTTGTTCGCGGATAAACAACTCCGGCGCCGATCAAGCCGCGCTAGAACCACGCTCGAATCCCCGCCACCAATCTCCATCCCTCAACGTCTTCACCCCGCGCCCGTGCAAACCGCGCCGACTCGCCGTAGCTGCGCTGCCATGACACGCCTATATACGGCGCGAATTCCCGCTTAATCTCGTAGCGCAAGCGCAGGCCGAGCTCGATGTCGTTCACGCCACGCCCGATGCCCTGTTCGCTCACTTCTTGAAGCGCGACATTGGTCGCGAAGCGCGGCTGCAGGACCCAGCGCTGGGTCAGCAGCAACTCGTACTCTAGCTCCGTGCGTCCGGAGACATCGCCACGTTCGCTTACGAAGGCCGCCGCCTGCACCCCGAACCGATAAGGCGCGAGTCCCTGGATACCGAAGACCGCGGCGTTGCGCGATGGCGCACCCGATCTCGGCTTGAAGTAGCGCACGCCCGCTTGCAGGTCCCAGAACGGGGCAACCAGACGACCGTACAGAACCTGTACGTCCACATCCTCCAGCTTGCCGTGATAGGGCTTCGTGCCTTCGGTGTATAACCAAAGGCGGTTGTAGTCGCCGCCGATCCACCCGGCTGTATTGAATCGCAGCGCATCCTCGCTTCCGCTGCCGCCGGTGTAACGAGTCGTGGTGTGCTCGAGCTGGTCGATCAAGAAGTAGCCGCGGATTGGGCTGTCCTCCACGGGCGAGGTCTCCTGGGCCTCGGCGAGCGGAGTCAACATCGTGCACGCCAGCAAGACGCCAGCACGGCCTACCGCGCGTTGGGTGTTTGACCAGCGATTCATGTCCGCACCTTCGCTTTCGGATCGACCACCGAGACCACGCGAAACATGCCGAGCTCCATATGAAAGAGCAGATGGCAATGGAAGGCCCACTTACCGGGCTCGTCGGGCTCGACGTCGAACGAGAGACGCTCGCCGGCCTTCACATTGATGGTGTGCTTCAGCGGCCGCTTCGCGCCCGCGCCGTTCTCCAACATCATCCACATGCCGTGCAGGTGCATCGGGTGATCCATCAT
>JANLSK010000255.1:0-22875 GCA_031362415.1 Actinomycetes bacterium
GTCTGGAGCGCCACCGACGGCGGGGTGATGTTCCAGATCGGGTCGATGCAGCTCCACGTGATGCCCAGCTCGAACACCCGGCGGAAGAAGACGGCCGACAGCTCGTTCTGGCGCACACCTGGACGCAGCATGGCCTCCACGTCGTACATGGCCATCTCGTTGATGCGCTGAGAAACCCGGAGACACTCGACCTCGTCGGCGGTCTTGCACAGCCGCGCGGGCCCGGTGGCCACGCCGGCGTCGACCAGCTCGGCCCCGGGAAACAGGCCAGGGAGCAGGCCCAGCATGGGACTGGTGATCTCGTCGATCCCGATCCGCCGTGCCCCGGGGACCACATCGTGCACAGCCCGGGCCAGGGCCTCGACGCCTTCGGGATACTCGACGAGCAGTTCGCGGTGCACGTGCTCGTCGGAAACGTCGTATGCCGCTTCGGGAAATGGCGTATACACATGGGGCAGCCCCGACGCGGGCACGATCACGATCACCGTCTCGTGATGGACGCGCAGGGCGTCGGCGTAGGCCCGACTGACCCCGGCGTACTCCTGGTTCGACGGGCCGAGGAGCACAAGCCCATCGAGCCCGGATGCGGCCATCTCCTGCTGCAACCGGGCCCGGCGCTGCGCACGCATCCGAGGGAAGTCGATCGACGTCGTGGTCACCGATGCCGCGTCGATCATCGACCACCTCCCCGATCACGGCCCCGAACGAGACGGCCCGGGCGCCAGCTCGCCGTCGGTGCGGTCTAGGACCGGTGTCGGGGAGGTGTCAAGACGACGAAGCGCCGGGGCGGGGCGGGGCGGGGCGGGGCGCAATGGCGCCGCGCCTACGAAGACCGCTCGAAGACGAGGAGGAACTCGATGACCCCATTGTTCTCGGTCTGAGCGGGGCCGAAGCTGGGGTTGGGGATCCCCCACTCTTCGAACACGATCGGGATGGTCCCGTTGACCTCGACGAGGTCGCCATTGAGGCGGGCCTTCAGCTCGAACGTGACGGCCTCGGTGGTTCCCCGCAGTGTGAGATCGCCCGTGGCTTCCGACGTGATCTCGACGAGGTCGGCGGGAACGCTCCCGAGATCGATGGGCGTGGTGAGCACGAACGTCGACGTGGGATAGGTTTCTGTGTCCATCACCCGGCCGCGGTACTGGTTGTCACGACGGTCTTCGTCGCTCACGACCGATGCCATGTCGACGGTGAACTCGGTCGTGGCAACCACCGTCCCCGAGAACGAGAGCGAACCGGTCACTGCGTTGGTGCGACCGACGGCCTCCGTGTCCTGGCCGAACAGCACCTCCTCGACCCGGTAACCGGCGATCGACTCGGCGGTGGCGACCCACGACCCGTCGAGAGCCGAGGCGGCTGCGCCCGCGGTGGTCGCGCTGGTGGCGCTGGCGGTGGTCGCGCTTTCGCTCGTGGGGGTGCCCGAGGACGACGTGACGGCGGCACTGGTCGTGACCGACGCCACGGCGGTTGCCGCAACGGTGAAGCTGGTCTGGGCGTCGCGGTCCTCGAACGACAACGGGGGCGGGGCGTCGTCCTTGATCAGCTCGACGTAGACCCACACACCGACCGTGGCCACCAAGCCCAGGCTGACGACGGCGATGAGGATCCACCGGAGCACCCCGCCGTGGTCGTCACGTCGGGCTCGCCGGGATGTTCGCTTCATCTCGATGTCCATTCTGGCTCGGAGGTTGCTCGACAGCTCGCCGAGCCACCGCGCCGAGTGGTGGCGCCACCGGATCCGGTCATGGGCGCGGGACGTCCTCCCAGGGACGGCCGTCCCAGGGATCGGGCTCGCGCGGGAGGCCGAGCACGCGTTCGCCGAGGATGTTCTTGTTCACCTCGGTCGTGCCGCCCTCGATGGTGTTGGCTCGACTGCGCAACATGCCGCGCAGCTCGGCCGGCATCGACGCCCCCCAGGCCCCGTCGGACGGGGTCTCAGGTCCCACCCAGCCCAGTGCCCCAGCCCCCAGCATCTGGACGGCCACCAACTGGACGCGCTGGTTGAGCGCTCCCTGGATCACCTTGCCGATCGAGCTGGCCGGCCCGGGAGGACGCCCCGCCTTGAGCCCGGCACGTACCCGCAGGTTCGTCCAGCTCCGTATCCGCTCCTCGATGACGCATCCGACGAGCTCGTCGCGCACGACCGCATCGAGCCGGTCGCCGTTCTCAGCCTGAGCCCGGGCGATCTCGACGAGACGGTCGGCTCCCTGGCCGCCGATCCGGTCGACGCCGCCCGATCCGGAACCGGCCACCATCTGGCGCTCACCGGCCAACGTGGAGTTGCCCACCCGCCAACCGTCGCCCGCAGCGCCGACGCGCTGAAAGTCGGGAACGCGTGCGCCGTCGAGGAACACCTCGTTGAAGTCGACCGTCCCGCCCATGTGCCGTAAAGGCCTGATCTCCACACCGGGTTGGCGCAGATCGAGCAGGAAATAGGTGATGCCTTTGCGTTTGGTGGCTGCGGGGTCGGTGCGAGCGAGGACGATGCCCCAGCGGGCCAGATGGGCCCACGTGGTCCACACCTTCTGGCCATGCAGAACCCACTCGTCGCCGTCACGCACCGCCCTGGTGGCAAGCGACGCCAGGTCGGAGCCGGCGCCGGGCTCGCTGAAGAGCTGGCACCAGATCTCCTCGTTGCGCACGATCGGAGGGAGGAAGCGCAGGCGCTGCTCTTCGGTACCGTGCTCGAACAGGGCCGGCGCCGTGTTGTTGAGGCCGAGGATGTTCAGCCGACCGAGGTGATACGGCGCCAACACCGTCTCGATCGCCCGGGCCTGCGATGAACGCAATCCCAAGCCCCCGTAAGGGATGGGCCAGGTGGGGACGACCAGGCCCGACGCGCCGAACACCGGGTACCATGCCTCGTAGGCGTGCCGGTCACGCACCTGTCTGACCGCCGCTGCGCCGCCGCGGTCACCGGCGTCACGCCAGGCGGGCGGGAGATGAGCGTGGAGCCAGGCTCGGGTCGCATCGACGAGCTCGTCGTCGGCCATCGTGTCGTCGACGTCGAGTCGCGCAGCGATCGCAGTCATCTTCGGGTGGTCCCCTCCTGTTGCCACGATCCCACGCTACTGGTCGAGACCGGAGAGCCATTTGTCAGGGCCGCCCGCCACGGGTGAAGGTTTGCGTCGAACCCAGGCGAGACCGAGGTGTGCGATGACCGACCCTGAGACCACCAGCAGCACCTGCACCACCAGCCCGACCCCGATCCCGTGGATCGTCAGCACCGACGACCACGTCCTGGAGCCCCCCGATCTGTGGTCGAGTCGCCTCCCGAGCCGCTATCGCGACGTGGGCCCGCGCATCGTTCTCGCGCCAACGGGAACCCCCATCCTCGAAGGCGGCAACTACATCGAGGCCCCGGGCACCGAGGGACCCGACGTGGCCTGGTGGTTCTACGAGGACCACAAATACTCGGTGAAGCGGCTCATCGCGGCGGCCGGCTACTCGCCCGACGAGATCCACATCGGTGGCGTCACGTTCGACGACATGCGTCCCGGCTGCTGGCAGACCAAAGCCCGTCTCGATGACATGACGCTCAACCACGTGCAGGCCTCGTACTGCTACCCCAACTATCCGCGCTTTTGCGGGCAGCGTTTTCTCCACGGCCGCGACAAAGATCTGGCGCTGTTGTGCGTGCAGGCGTACAACGATTGGATGGTCGAGGAGTGGTGCGGCACGAGCGGCGGACGTCTGCTGCCGATGTGCCTCATTCCACTGTGGGACGTCGATCTGGCCGTGGCCGAGGTACAGCGCAACGCGGCACGGGGTGTGCGGGCCGTGGCCTTCAGCGAGATACCGGCCTGGCTGGGCCTGCCCAGCATCCACTCCGGGTATTGGGAACCGTTCTTCGCCGCTTGCGCGGACACGGGCACGGTCCTCAGCATGCACATCGGCTCGGGCACCAAGACATCGATCACCTCGGCCGACGCCCCGGAAGCCGTGCAGTCAACGACGATCTTCACGAACAGCGCGGCGTCGCTCGTCGACTTCCTCTTCTCGGGGGTGCTGGCCCGGCATCCGAACCTGCGTCTGTTCTACGCCGAGGCCCAGATCGGCTGGATCCCGTACGTGATCGAGCGGGTCGACGACATCTGGGAGACCCACCGCGGCTGGGCCCACACCCGCGACCACACGCCCGAGCCCCCGTCCACCTATTACTACCGGCAGGTCGCGAGCTGTTTCTTCAAAGACCACACCGGCGTCGAGCTGTTGCACCGGGTGGGGCTGAACAACATCATGTTCGAGACCGACTATCCGCACCAGGACGGCACCTGGCCCCACAGCCTCCAGGTCGCCGAGAAGCATTTCGGCCATCTCCCCGCCGATGTGGTCCACAAGATCGTGCGGGGCAACGCCATCCGCTGGTACGACCTCGACCTGCCCGAGCCCGACCCCGACGCCGTGACGGTCTGAAGGCTGACGGTCTGAAGGCTGACGGTCTGAGGGCGCGGGTCTGACGGGCGCCAACCGGCTGGAGCCGTTGGGCGCCTTCAGTCGCGGAGCTCGTCAACGTAGCGGTTGCTCCCGTGCTCGACGGCCACGAAGGGCGCGCACAGCTCCAAGTGGCCCAAACCTCCGGCTTCGACGCGAGCCCCATGGCCCGAGAACCGTGTCATCCACCGCAGACGCGGGTCCTGGTTCAGGAAATGCACAAGCGTGACCCTCCGCTCGACCCCCTCGATGTCGGCCACGTCGGGCTGCTTGTCGTCGGGGAGCGGTTGCGGGGCAAAGCGCAACGTCTGCGCCACCGGTCCGTGAGGGCCGCGCTGCACCCAAGGGATGTAGTCGCTCACGAGCCAGACGTCGAGAGCCTCCCGGCTCGTGCCCGGGTGGGCATCGATGATCTCCATGACCACACCGGGATAGCCGCGGTCGAGGGCATGGATGTCGCGGGGCCCGTCGGGGTCGACGGCCGAGCCCCCGAGGTAATCCTGGAATGAGGTGTACACGTGGGTGCGTTCGAGGTGGATACGACCGTCGGCTCGGAGCCGGTAGTTGGTTGCGCTCGTCCAGCGGATGTGGTCGTCGAGGCGACCCCGGGTGATCCAGTAGAGATGGAGATAACACCCGGCGGTAATCGGCTGCGCGATGAGCGACGACTCCGGGTAGCGCAGGAGCTGGAGATCGCGGGTGGCCACGAAGCGCTTCCCCGCGAACATCCACGGCATCGCCAGAGCGCCCGAGTAGAAGTGATCGTCCTCGTACCACCGGTTGTACGCCATCTCAGTGCCCGGATGGGGCTCGACCATCGAGATCAGCGCACCACCGATCTCGACGGCGTACGGACCGACCTGGGGCAGCTCGCTGTAGGCGGGATCGGGTGCAGTGCTCATGGGTGCTCCAAGGGCCGGCGGTTCACGGGCTGACGGCGGAGTGCGCGCTGATGCGGCGAGCGCTCAGGCGAACGCTTCGCCCAGCAGCGAGTACGACGTGAAGCCGTCAGGCCCCACCGGCACGTCGCCGGCGAGGGTGATGCGCTGCATAGAACGGGTCATGCCGGGCGGCGTGTCGGACGGGCCGAGGTGACACGTGGCCCGGTTGTCCCAGAAGGCCACGCTGTCCGGCTGCCAGCGGAAGCGCACGGTGTGCGCCGGGTGGGCCAGGTGCTCGTAGAGCATCGCCAGGATGTGCCGGCCCTCTTGACGGGAGATGTCGAGGAGGTGGCTCGTGAAGGTGGGGTTGACGAAGATGGCCTTCTCGCCCGTCTCGGGATGGACCCGCACGACCGGGTGCACCGACGTGATCTCACGCGATTGGAACTGCGACTGCAGCTCGGAGGTCATCTCGCCGCGGGCGATCGGGAGCTGGTTGTGGTGCACGGCCCGGAGCCCGTCGATCATGGCCTTCACGGGCTCCGACAGGCGCTCGTAGGCCAGAACCAGGTTGAGGAACTGGGTGTCGCCGCCGTACGGGGGGACCACGACGCCACGCAGGATCGAGCCCATCGGCGGGTTGGGCACGAAGGTCACGTCGGTGTGCCACCGGTTGTCGATGGAAACGCCGCCGTAGCCGCTCATCTCGTTGTCGAGCAGGAGGATCTCGGGGTGCTCGGGGAACCTTGCGGGCAGGGTCGGATGGGCCGGGGTGACATCGCCGAAGCAGCCGCCGAAGGCGATGTGCTGGGCCTGGGTGAGGTGCTGGTCGCGAAAGAAGATCACCCGCCAGCGCAAGAGGGTGGCCCGGATCTCGGCCGCCACGGCCGGTTCGAGCGGCTCGGTGAGATCGACTCCGAAGATCTCGGCTCCGATGTTGCCCGAGAGCGGACGCACGTCGAGGCCCAGATCAGTGGCCAGGTCGGACGGGTGCGGATCGAGGGTCGAGCTCACGATGGCCTCCGGTTGAGATACAAGGGGTGCTCGGGTATCGAGCAGGTCTCCAGTCTGACCGATCGCCGAACCTCGTGCGGCACCTGGCCGAGCGCTGGTCACGACCGTCAGGACAGGGGTTCGACGGTGCGGACGGCGGGCTCGCCCACCCGCCCGATCTGAACGTCGAGCTGTGTTCCGCAGTGTGGGCACCAGAAATGGCGCAGCACGAACTGCTCGGCTCCGGGGTACGTGAGGCCGTGCACCGCCCGGCGATCGACGGGGTGCTCGCCTCGGTGGAGCGCGGCGTGGAGGTCGGTGCCGATCGCGGCCAAGGGTCCGCTGCACTCGCCACAGCACACGTCGCCGTCGTGGACTCGCATCGAAGCCCCGAGCCGCGTGCCGGCAACGGGCGCTCGGGCGTCGGCAGGTCCCGGGCCCGCCGAGCTCACCGGGCGTGACGGGTCGCCGCCGAGGCGGTCGCGACGTTGGTCGAGACGCTCGACCTCGGTCGCCGCCCGGTCGACGGTCAACTCGCCTGATTCCGCAGCCCGGAGAACGACGCCATAGTCGGACCGGGCTCGCGCCATCGACACCAACCCGTCGAGCACGTCGTCGAGGACGGCGTGGGGTGCCCTGAGGAGCGGATCGCCATAGCCCCCACCGCCCTGGGCGACCGCGAGCATCCGCTCGTCGCCCGAGAACGCCATGCCCGCCGTGGGCATCGGAACCAAACGAACGGTTGGTCGATGGCGGGCGCCGAGGTTCGGGTCGACGCCGACCAGGTCGTCGGTCTCCTCCGCGCTGAGGAGCGCGAACCCGCTCGCTGCTCCGGGCTCGCCGCCGGCGACGCCGATGGCCGCGGGATGCTGAAGGCCCTGTCCGAACGACAGCACGGAGACCGGATGGGTCGTTCCGTGCGCGCGCAGCACGTGCTCGGAGCCCACGCCACCGCGATAGCGGCCCGGTCCCCCACTGTCGACAAGCTCGATCCGCCGCAGGTACAACAAGGGCAGATAACTCTCGTTGACCTCCACGTTGGCCGAGGCCGCGCCCGGCGAGGTGGTGTAACCCGATGAGTTGGCGCCGTCGGCGAACGAGCGTGCCCCGCCGCCACCGGTGAGCTCATCGAGGGTCATGGTGGCGAACGGACGGCCGGCGCCGTCGGTTCCCGACACGATCCCACCTCCGCCTCCCGCCGCCTGGCAGCTCGCCATGGCCAGGGCCCGCAGCTCGTCGTCGGCGCCGTCGAGCATCCGCGACGCGCAGGCGTTCACACAGATGCGGATGGCCTGACAGGTGGCCGCAGTGCTCATCGCCACTCCGGCCGGCCACGTCGCGTGCACGACCGTCCCCGGCCTGCTGCGGATCTCGAGGGCCGGCCAGATACCCCCCGGCACCCAGGCCAGCCCTCCCGCGAGGTACAGCATCACCGCCGCCATCGAGAAGTTCGTGAGCGCCGGATAGGTGGCGTTGATGGCGCCGGGCGCCTGCGGATCGCTCTCGCTGAAGTCGAGCACGAGGCGATCGCCCCGCTTCTCACACGTGAGCCGCACGGCGTAGATCTGCTCGCGAGCATCGGGCGCAAGGGTTTTCGGGCGGTACTCCACGTAGGCCGTATGGCGGAATCGACCGTCGGGCAGGCTCCGAAGGCGGTCACGGAACTCCGATTCGGCCGCGCCCAACAGCAGTTCGATGGTCTCGGTGACGGTCTCCACCCCATACCGGTCGACGAGCCCGCGCAGGGCTCCCACCGTCATCCGGTTCGCGGCGATCTGCCCGGCGAGGTCGAGGCGGTTCAGCTCCGGGGTTCGGGAGCGCACGAGGTACTCCCGCTCCACGTCGCGTCGGAGCCGTCCGCCTTCGACGATCTTGCTCGGAGCCATGGGGATGGCCTCGTCGAAGATCGACGCCGCGTCGTAGCTCATGCCTCCGGGTGTGGGACCGCCCACGTCCGACTCGTGGATGGCCGAGCCGCACCACGCGATGAGCCGGTCACCGACGAACACCGGAGCCACCACGACGACATCGGGCTGGTGCAACGTGCCGATGTAGGGATCGTTGGTCATGAACTGGTCGTCTGGTGAGATACCGGGGTTGTCGGTGTAATCGTCGAGGAGATGTTTCACGAACAGGTGCATCGACGCGACCTGCACGAGCACGTACCGTCCGCACGCCAGCACCCGTCCGTCGGGGGCCATGATCACCGTGTTGAGGTCGTTGGCCTCCACCGCGATCTGCGATCCCGAGACCTGCATGAGGATCGTGGCCGCGTCGTCGTTGATCGAGTCGAGGCGGTGGCGCAGGATCTCGAGCACGAACGGGTCGACGGTCATCGCGACGCTCCCTCGGTTTCTCCGGTGCGCGCGGTGCGGGAGAAGCGGCCGGTGCGGGCGAGGCGGGCATGGCCCCCGGCATCGATCGTGGCGACGAGCCCGGGGTAGACGACGATCGCCGTCTCGTCGGATTCGATGAACGCCGGACCCGTGATCGCCTGGCCCACGCCGAGATCGTCCCACCGGTGCACGGAGCAGTCGACCCAGCCGCCGTCGAACCAGGCTCGCCTCGACGCGGTGGCCGTGGCCCCGATCCCCGTCCTCGCTGCCGAGCCCAGCGGGCGTGACGGCCTCACCTGTGGCGCCGGGAACGACACCGAGACGCTCACCCGCACCAACTCCACGGGTGTCTCGTCGTTGGAGGTTCCCGCTCCCACGACCTGCTCGTAGCGCCGACGAAAGGCGTCCACGAGCCCGTTGACCGAGCTGCGGTCGACGACGCCGTCGGGCACCGGTACCTCGATCAGGTTGACCTGCCGGTAGTAGCGCAGGCCGACCGAGCGCACCACGTCGACGTGCTCGCCCGCACCGGGCGGCAGCACGCTGAACGCTTCGGCCAGCTGGGCCCGGGCCGTGGCTTCGAGCTCGACGCTCAGCTCGGCGAGGCGTTCAACCCGATCGACGACCGGTGCCGGGGGCACATCGTGCGACACCGCGATGCGCAGCTCGCTCGCTGCGGCCCCGTAAGCGGAGAACTGGGAAGCCAGCGCCGGAACGACAACCTCGGCCACCCCGAGGTCATCGGTGAAGCGGCCCACGTACTGGGGTCCGGCGCCGCCGTACACATAGAGGGCAAAGGTTCGGGGATCGTGGCCTCGTTGAACCGTGGCCCGGCGCACGAGGTCCTTCATCTGCTCGCAGGCGACAAGGAGGATGCCGTCAGCGGCCTGCTCGACGCTCATGTCGAGCGGCACGGCGATGGCCGTCTCGATCGCCTTCCTCGCCGCGTCGGCGTCGAGGACGAGACCGCCACTCAGCCGGTCGACGTACCCCAACACGGCGGCGGCGTCGGTGACGGTGGGGCGCATCCCTCCGCGCCCATAACAGGCGGGGCCGGGATCGGCGCCGGCGCTCTGGGGGCCGACCCGCAGCGACCGCAGCCGCTCGTCGATCCAAGCCACGCTGCCCCCGCCCGTCCCGATCGAGGTGACATCGACGACCGGTAACGCCAAGGGACGCCGGTCGATCATCGGACGCGACAGGTACTGCACCTCGCCCGCGACCACGAGACCAACGTCGAAGCTGGTGCCGCCCACGTCGGCGGTGATCACGTCGCGGTGCCCCAGCACAGACCCCAGCATCCGAGCTGCGGCCACACCGGCGACAGGCCCCGACTGCAGCGTGTACACCGGTGCGTGGCGCAACAGAGCCGCGGGCTGCACCGAGCCGTCCATCCGGGCCACGAGCAGCGAACCCGTGAAGCCGTGGTTGCGCAGCAACGTCTCGAGCCGGCCGAGATAACTCGCCACGAGCGGGCCGATGGCGGCGTCGAGCACCGTGGTCGACATGCGCTCGTACTCCCCGAGGCGAGGCGCCAGCGCACTCGAGAGCGCCACCCTCACATGGGGATGGGCGCGTGCGATGACCTCGCCGACGCGCCGTTCGTGCGCTGCGTTGGCGATCGACCACAGCAGGCACACGGCGATCGACTCGACCCCGCCGTCGACGAGGAGCCCGACCGCGGCGAGCACGTCGTCGTCGTCGAGCGGCACGATCACGGCGCCGCTGGCGTCGATGCGCTCGTGCACACCCACCACGTGCCGCCGGCCCACCAGGCTCTCGGGCTTGTCCCACATCGTCGGGGTGCGGCGGGCCCGCTCGTCGAGACCCAGGATCTTGTTGGCCTTGGCGATCGCCAGGGTCGACTCGAACCCGGCCGTGGTGATGAGCCCCACCCGAGCCACGTTCCGGGTGAGCAACGCATTCAGGCCGACGGTCGTCCCGTGGGCCAGGACCGAGGTGCGCGCGAGCAGGCCCTCGAGGTGACCGTGCTCGGCGGTGGCCCCAAGCGTGGTGGCCCCAAGCGTGGTGGCAGCAGGCGTGGTGGCAGCAGGCGTGGTGGCAGCTCTCGCGGCAGCTCTCGCGGCAGCTCGCAGTGAGTCGAGCACACCCTGTTCGGGTCGCGCCGGCGTGCTCAGCACCTTGCCGATGGCAATGGTGCCTTCACTCCCGGTGACCACCGTGTCGGTGAACGTCCCCCCGGTATCGACGCCGATGATCAACCCTGTCACCGGCCAGAAGCTACCAACGATGTCGAGGCCGGTGGATTCCTGGGCGTGCGACGCCGCCCGACGGATGTCCGTTGGGGCCGTCCAACCCCACTCCGGGCGGACGGGGGAAGCGGGCGCCAGCCGGGGAAGTATCTCGAGCATTCCCTTGTGTTCATTGGAGATGCGAGATATGATACGAACTGGTGTTCGAGCACGACGAAGTACCCGTCGAGCAGGTCGGAGAGCAGTGTGCGCGCTGGATCGGCGCCCTGTCCTCGACGGCCGATCCCGACCAGATCGCCCTCGGCTACGCGCTGCGCAACCATCTCAGCGCCATCCTCACCGGGGCCGTCGGACGGCTCGACGCCGAGGGTAGCTACGCCACCGACGGCGCGGTCACGGCGTCGTCATGGCTGCGAAACCGGGTGCACCTCGACTCGGCCGAGGCCTCCCGAACCGTCCGCACCGCACGACGCCTGCGGCAGTGGCCGTGCACCGAAGCCGCATGGAACGCGGGACGGCTCACCGCCGGCCAGGTGCGTGCGATCGTCGACACGATCGGCGCCAACGAAGCCCTGGCCGACGTGTTCGCTATCGACGAGGCCGAGCTCGTGCCCACGATCTCCGGCTACAGCGTGCGGCACGTCACGATGCTCATGCATCGCTGGGCCCAGGTGGCCAAGCGCACGATCGGCGACGACGCCGATCCCGACACCTCGGCACAGGCGCTGCACCTCTCCTCGCACCTCGACGGCGAGTGGCGAATAGACGGGAACCTCGATCCCGAGACCGGCAACCTCGTGAACACCGCCCTCGACATGGCGATCGGCGAGCTCCCCGACCCCGATCCCGACGACGAGCGGCACGTCCTCATGTCGCAACATCGCGCCGAGGCCCTGGCCCACATCTGCCGGTTCTTTCTCGATCATCGCCTGAGTGTTCAGAAGGCCCCGAGGAACCGTCCCCACGTGAACGTGATCGTCGACCTCCCGTTCCTGCTCGGACACACCGGCCGAGCCGAGACCATCGACGGGCTCGCCCTCCCCGAGTCCGCGATCCGCCAGCTCCTGTGCGATGCCAACGTGCATCGGATCATCACCGACGGGCCGTCGGTGGTTCTCGATCAGGGACGAGGAACACGCACGTGCACGCCCGAGCAGTGGAACGCGCTCGTGGCCCGCGATCGCTTCTGTGCCTGGCCTTCCGGCTGCGACGTCCCCGCCAGCCGGTGCCAGGCCCACCACGAACCGGCCTGGATCGACGGCGGCACCACCGACATCGCAGCCATGCGCCTGCTCTGTCACGGCCACCACCGGCTCCGCCATCAACCGGGCTGGACCGCCAAGATCCTCCCCGACGCCACCTACGAAGCCGTCAGTCCCGCCGGCCGCACCTTCACGTCCAGGCAGCAGTGCTGAGCCAGCATCCGCTGCGCTGCTCATCCGCCTCGTCGCCACAGGCGATTCGAGTCGCGGGCAATGGTTCCAGGTCATCGCGCCGGAGACCGGCTTGGTCCGTGAGAGACTTCCCCGGATCGCACTCCCTTTCGTTCCGCGGCTGCCGACGGTCCGACGTTCGGATGAGCGATGAAGGAGCTCCGTGAACGGTGACCATCAGGGACCGGTGCCGGCTCCGCGATCGCGACCGATTGCTCCGGGCGCCCAACCGTCGACGCCCGATGATGGATCTGGCGGCCCTCGTCGCCAGCCCAGGCCACGGATGCTCATCCGGGCGGTCGCCCTGGTTGCTCTCGCCGGCATCAGCATCGCCGCGTGTGGCACTGCTGATGTCGAAAGCGTTGACGATCCCGGGAGCCAGAGCGAGAGCGGCAGCAGCGACAGCAGCACCAGCGACACAGGCAGCGGCAGCGGGAGCGAGAGCAGCAGCAGCCCCGTCACCTACGGGACGCCCGCCGGTGTGGTCGGTCCGAGCTCCGAGAACGGCGATCATTGGCACGCCGCCTACGGGGTCAACCTCTGCGGCGTCTGGCAGCCGCTCGCTCCCGCGAGCGAGAGCACGGTCGGCCTCCACAGCCACGGCGACGGTCTCCTGCACATCCATCCGTTCAGCGAGGCCGGCTCGTTCGAGAACGCGACCGTCGAGCACTTCTTCGATCCCCCGCTCGCCGAGCGGCCTATCGGGGTATCCGATGAAGCCACGCTTCGCTACCAGCTCGATCCCGACCGGATCACCGCATCGGGGACGGGTCTCGTACTGGTGAGCACCGAGGCCGGCGAGACCGCCACGGTCGACACCGTCACGTTCGTCGACGGCCACGCGTGCCCCGTCCTCGGTGGCCGCAAGGGAACTCTCCGCTGGGCCGTCGCCCGATACGACCCGGCACTCGGCGACTACACGCAGGGCCCCCTCGAGCAGGAAGGCGATCTGGCGACGTACGTGCCCCAGGACAACGACGTCATCACCATCGCCTTCCTGCCCGCCGACATCGCACTCGACGTTCCGCCGGATGCCGCAGCCACGCTCCAGGGCAACTTCGTGAGTCCCACCGACGGTGGCCCACCGGGAACCGATCCGATCGTTGTGCCCACGATACCCACCTCCCCCGGATCGACGATCGCGGCGACATCGGGACCGGGATTGGAGCTCCGACCAGTGGTCGAGGAACTCGATGACGGCGAGAACGCCACCCCCGAGCAGTTCCCAGGCTCCCTGCTCCTGCCCGCCCCTGGTGGCGATTCACAGCTCATCCTCGATGCCAGCATCCTCGACAGCCCGGGTCGTGTGAGTGCCGAAGCTCGGGAGATCGGCACCGGGTGGGAGATCCTGATCGAGATGAACGACGCCGATGCCGCGGTCTTCGCCACCTACACCACCGAGCACGTGGGCCAACGCCTCGCCGTGGTCGTCGACGGGACGGTCCTGACCGCACCGCTGATCAACACGCCGATCCTCGACGGCCAGATCTCCATCAGGGGCAACTTCACCGAGTCCGAGGCCAAGAACATCGCTGCCCTCCTGGCCGGCGGGTGAGCCGACGGTCCGTCGGCGATCCTCGACCAGGGGCGAAGCAACACGGACGTGCACGGCGACTCAGATCACGGAGGCCTCGCCGGAGGCGCGAACAATGATGTCGCTGATCGACGCGCCCCAAGGCTGGTCGATGACGAACAGGATCGCTTCGGCGATATGGCGGGGTTGGAGGGCGAAATAGCCGATCTGATCGGGATCGGCATGCTCGGGCGCCAAAGCGCCCGAACCGAGCTGCGCCATCTTCGATCGAGCCTCCGCCGCATGGTGCCCCAGTATCCCGACGATCGCACGCGGGTTGACGATCGAGCGAGACAGCCCGGTATCAGGCACTCCCGTGGGACGCACGACCGAGACCTTGATGCCCGGCACGCGCTCGAGCGGGGCGGGCACCTGCGCGTCGGCGTCGAGGACGACTCTGGCATGACCGACATGACCAACGCCGACATGGTGAGGCCGCAGTCAGCGCTCGCGGCCGAGGTCGGCCGGCCGACGGCCACCGGACGCCACGCCCTCCACGCTCTCATGAGCGGACCAGGACGGCCGCTGGTCTGACCGCACCGGTTGACGAGACGAGCCTCGGCTCGGCCAACTCCGGCCGTCTCCGGCATGCTCGAGTACAGGCCTTTGAGCGTTTGGCCCTGGAGGCGCGTAATTCACATCGGCCCCGGAGGTGCCTCGCGCCAGCACCCCCCAGAGCGGCGGTGGGGTGGGGCGGTGTGAGAGTGTGCTGCGCATGACCAGTGTGAAGATCAGCGTGGGAATGCCGCCGGGGCCGGACTCGGTGGAGATGGCTCGGATGGCCGAGTCGCTGGGGTACGAGCGGATCTGGTTCTACGACTCGGCGGCGCTGTACGAGGACATCTGGATCACCTTGGCCCGGGTGGCCGAGCAGACCACCATCCCCATCGGGACGGCGGTGCTCGTGCCCAACCTGCGCCACGTGATGACGACGGCGTCGGCGATCGCCACGATCGAGCGTGTGGCGCCCGGGCGTCTGGCCTGCGCCTTCGGGACCGGCGCCACGGCGCGCTGGGTGCTGAACAAGAAGGCCGTCTCGTGGGCGGCGACCAGGCGCTACATGGAGCAACTCCGCGGGCTGCTGCGCGGCGACGTGGTGGAGATCGACGGCGAACGCTGCCAGATGATCCACCATCCCCGTTGGGCGGTTGCCCGTCCGATCGAGACGCCGTTGCTCCTGTCGGCCTTGGGCGCCAAGGGAACGGCGATCACCCGGGAGCTGAACGAGGCCGGGGTGGTCGACGGGCTCATGTCGATGGGCGCATCGGCCGACAACGCGGGCTTCACCTGGCACGTGCAGATGACGGCGGGGACGGTGCTCGACGACGGCGAGAAGCTGAGCGACGAGCGGGTGAAGTCGGCGTTGGGCCCGTGGTACGTCGTGCGCTACCACGGTGTGTGGCAGGCGTTCCCCGACGCGCTGGCCAACTTCCCACTCGGGGCGGAGTGGCGAACGGGCGTCGAGGCCGAGCGGCCCGAGGGCGAGCGCCACCTTGCGGTGCACGAAGGTCATGTGACCGACGTGATGTCGCGCGACCGGGCCGTGCTCGACGCGGCCGGCGACGCACTGGCCACCGTGGGCTGGGTGGGTTCGGCTACCGACGTGCGGGCCCGGGCCGAGTCGGCCGTCGCCGCCGGGGCCACTGAGATCATGTTCACACCCGGCGGGCCCGACGTGGCCCGTGAGATGCGGGCGTTCGCCGCGGCAACGCTCGGCCAGTGAGCGCCATGCCTGCGAACGGGACGACCGCGAGCGGGCCTCGGACCCGTCGCATCGCGATCATCGGCGCCGGGCCCGGTGGGCTGTGCGCGGCCATCCGGCTCAAACGGGCCGGCTTCTCGAACATCACGATCTTCGAGCGAGCGGCCGGGGTCGGCGGAACCTGGTATCACAACCGCTATCCCGGCGCGACGTGCGACGTGCAATCGCACCTGTACTCGTTCTCGTTCGAGCAAAAGCGCGACTGGACGCGTCCCTATGCCACGCAGCCCGAGATCAAGGAGTATCTCGATCAGTGCGTCAAGGCCTACGACCTTGAACCCCACCTCCGGCTGAACACGGGTGTCGCGTCGGCCACCTGGGACGACCATCGCTCGCACTGGGCGCTCGTCACCGACGGCGGTGAATCGGTCGAGGCCGACGTGGTGGTGAGCGGCATCGGGATGTTCAACGATCTGCACGTTCCCGAGATACCGGGGCTCGCCGATTTCGCCGGGACGATCTTCCACTCGGCTCGATGGAACCACGACCACGATCTCACCGGCGAGACGGTCGGCGTCATCGGCAGCGCTGCCAGCGCCGTGCAGTTCGTGCCCGAGATCGCCAAGCAGGCCGGCCAGGTCCATCTCTTCCAACGCACCGCCAACTGGGTGCTGCCCAAGGCCGACACGCCGTACACCGCCGAAGAGGTCGAGCGGTTCGTTGCCGATCCCCTCGCCGTTGCCCAGCACCGTTGGCAGGTGTTTCGCACCATCGAGGGTGCGATCACGTTCTCGAACCCGCAGGCGTTGCAGATGGCCGAGCACTACGGACGACAGAACATCGCGCTCGTCGACGATCCCGAGCTCCGCCGCAAGCTCACGCCCACCGAGCCCTACGGCTGCAAGCGTCCCCTCATTTCCAACGAGTACTACCCCACGTTCAACCGCCCCAACGTCGAGCTGGTCACCGAAGGGGTCAGGGCCATCACCGCCGACTCGATCACCACCGTCGACGGGCGCAGCCGGCCGGTCGACACCATCGTGCTGGCGACGGGATTCGCCACCGACCGGTACCTCTCGGCCATCGCGGTCACCGGACGCAACGGGACGACCGTCGACCGGGCCTGGGCCGACGGCGCGCAGGCGTATCTCGGCATCACCACCGCGGGGTTCCCGAACCTGTTCATGCTCTACGGCCCCAACACCAACAATGGCTCGATCATCGCCATGATCGAGCATCAGGTGGCCTACGTGGTGCGCCAGCTCCGACGTATGGACGCCGACGACCTGGACTGGATCGACGTTCGCCCCGAGGCCATGGAGCGCTACAACACCGAGCTCCAGCACGACCTCGACGCCGTGGCCGTGTGGCAGGCCGGCTGCAACGGGTACTACCGGTCGACCTCGGGGCGGATCGTGACCCAGTGGCCCCACACCATGAGCGAGTATCGCCGACGCACCCAGCGCCCCGACGCCGACGCCTACGTCAGCGCCCCCGCCACCGGTCAGCTCGTGATGTAGGTCTCGGCAAACTCGTTCACGAAGCGGTAGACCATCTCGCGATCGCCGTGCGGCGCCTCGACCGAGATGTTCGTGATCCCCGCATCGGCGAAGGCCGCGATGCGGTCACGATGACGGGCGACATCACGGGAGGGCTCGTGGATCGACCGGTCGTTGAAGTCGGTGAGCACGCTGATCTCGGAGCGCCGATCGCCGGCCATCTCCCACAGGTCGTCGAGCATGGGACGCAGCTCGTCGACCGTGGACAACGACGGTGACCGCACGGTCGAGGAGAGCTCGGGCGTGGAGAACATCGGCATCCACCCCTGCGCTCGCTGGGCCACCCGCCGCCGCGTGAGCTTGGAGTTGCCACCGATCCAGATCGGGATGGGCTGTTGGGCCGGACCGGGGACGGCCACGACGTCGCGCGCGTTGAAACGGCGCCCCTGGTACGTGACGGGCTGGCCGCTCCAGGCCAGCGGGAGCACGTCGAGCGCCTCGTCGAACAGAGCGTTGCGCTCATCGAAATCGACGCCGAGGGCGAAGAATTCCGACTTCTGGTACCCCGTCCCCACACCGAGCACGAAGCGACCGCCGGAGAGCCGGTCGAGCGTGGCTGCGGTCTTGGCCAGCATGAAGGGATTGCGGTACGGGACGACCGCCAGATAGGTGAGCAGGCGGATGCGCGTGGTCGTCGCGGCGGCAAAGGCCAAGCCCACAAAGGGATCGACGGTCTGGTGCCCTCCGTGGGCGAGCCAGTTCGCCCCGGGCATCGGGTGCTCGGTGAGCGCGATCATCCCCCAACCCGCGTTCTCGGCCGCGACGGCCAGCTCCCCGATGGGCCCGGGAGCGAAGAAGTCGGCGTCGGGTCCGATCGGTTCCGGGTACCCCAGCACGAACTCCACGGCAGCTCCTCTCGAGTCGTCCCGCCCGGACGGCATGGGACGTGCTCCCGGCCGGAACGTTAGATTCCCCTCCGGACCGACAACGAGGTGAGCGTGACCGAGACCATCGACATCCCGCAACGTGTGCGGGCGGTGCTGGCCCTCGATCCCGACGCTCGGGCGCTGCAGTTCGACGGGCGCTGGCGACCATGGCGCTACCACGCAGCGGCGGTCGAGCAGCTCGACGAGATCCTCCTCGGCCACGGTATCCGCGCCGGAGCGGCCGTCGGCGTGGTCATGCGCAACCGTCCCGAGATCGTGCGGACGGTCATCGCGCTGCTCGCCACCGGCCGCTGCATCGTCACGCTCAGCGCCCTGGTTCCCAAGGCGGCATTGGGCGCCGAGATCGAACGGCTCGCCCTGAAGGCGATCATCGCGTGCGGAGCCGACACCGACGATCCCCACGTCCGCTCGGCGTCCGATGCCTGTGGGGCCGCGCTCCTGGTTGCGACCGACCACGACGAGCACATCTACGAACACGTGCTTGCCCCCACGCCAAGAACCTCCGGGAACTGCCCCGGGGGCCCAGACGATCCGGGTGATCCCGCGACCGATGGCGTAGCGGTGCAGATGCTCACCAGTGGCACGACGGGCACGCCCAAGCGGGTGCCCTTGCTGTACGCCAGCATCGGCGCCGAGATGGCCAGCGTCCGCCACTACGCGGGCAGCGCAGGCGGGGGCCCGGAGGGCGGCGGAGCTGGAGTCGACGATCCGCCCGAGATGCGCCTGAGCAGTGGCGTGGCCATCGTGTGGAGCCCGCTGCTGCACATCTCGGGTGTGCGGGCCACCATCCAGGCCACGCTGGAGGGCCGGGCGATCGCCCTGCTTGAGCGGTTCGACGTGAAGGCCTGGGCCGACATCGTGGCCGAGCACCACCCCAAGGCCATCAGCCTCGTGCCCACCGCGCTGCGGATGGTGTACGACGCCGATCTGCCCCGCTCCACCTTCGATGGCGTGAAGGCCTGCTTCGTGGGCACCAGTCCCCTCGATCCGGCGATGGCCGACGCGTTCCTGGCGCGCTACGGGGTTCCTGTGCTCGTTGTGTACGGCGCTACCGAGTTCGCCGGTGGCGTCACCGGATGGACGCTGCGCGACTGGGAGCGGTACGGCGACACCAAGCGGGGCAGCGTGGGCAAGGCCAACGCTGGTATCGAACTTCGGATCATCGACCCTGAGACCGACACGGTCGTGTCCCCCGGAGCCTTGGGATTGCTGGAGGTTCGCGGTCCGCAACTCCCCGGCGGCCACTGGGTGCGCACCACCGATCAGGGCGTCCTCGACGACGACGGCTTCCTCTGGTTGCGGGGCCGAGCCGACGACGTCGTGATCCGCGGCGGTCTCAAGGTGTCCACCGATGCCGTACGCGCCGCCCTGAACGAGCATCCCGGCGTGAGCGACTCCTGCGTGATCGGCCTCGACGACGAGCGCCTCGGTCAGGTGCCGGTGGCCGCGCTGGAACCCGTCGCCGGGTCGACGCCCCCCACCTCGGCCGAGCTCGAGGCGTTCCTGAGGGAGCGTCTCAGCGCCTACCAGATCCCGGCGCGGTTCCTGGCGGTCGGCAGCCTGCCGCGTACCCCGTCCATGAAGATCAGCCAGCCTGCGGTGCGGGCGCTGTTCGAAACCCCGGCGGCCCCCGGTCCCGAGTCGGCCGAGCCCGGCGCGCGGCCACAAGGAGGGTGACGGATGCAAGTCGGGATCGTCCCCAACGACCTGGAGCTCTCGATCGGTTTCTACCGTGACCGCATCGGGCTCTCGTACACGGGTGCCCTGCGTGTCATCGAGGGCCGCGTGCTGCACCTGTTCGACGCGGGCGGCGGGGGCGTGTTCAAGCTCCTGGAGCTCCCCGAAAATGCTCCGCCGCCCGACCAGCAGTCACCGCCCGGCCCGTTTGCCGCCGCTACCGGTATCCGCTGGATCACGTTCGACGTCGACGACATCCAAGGGGTCGCCCATCGGTGCCGCGACTCCTACTGGCAGATGCCCGTCACCGAGCTCCGCCCCGGCCTGCGGGTCGCCGTCGTCGAAGATCCCGACGGCAACGCCATCGAGCTCGTACAACGCCGATAACACCTCACGAGGAGTTTCGTCATGGAGTTCTGGCAGCACGTGGCCTTCCTGGAAACCGATCAGCTCGTCGACGTGGCCCGCACCGCCGAGGCCGTCGGCATCACCGGGATCGTGACCGCCGATCATCAGGTGTACCCCCGTCGCATGGCGTCGAAGTATCCGTACACGCCCGACGGTGTGCCCATGTGGGCGCCCGAAACGCCCTGGCCCGACTCGTGGTGTCTCATCAGCGCCATGGCCGCGGCCACCACAAGGCTCCGGTTCACGAACGCCGTGTACGTGGCCCCGGCCCGCAACCTCTTCACCGTGGCCAAGCTGGTCGGCACTGCGGCGGTCATCTCGGGTGGACGGGTGGCGCTCGGCGTGGGCGCCGGATGGATGAAGGAGGAGTTCGACCTCAACGGCACCGACTACCACACCCGCGGCAAGCGCCTCGACGAGATGATCGAGGCACTACGGGTGCTGTGGACGCCGGGATGGCAGCAGTACCACGGGACGTTCTACGACTTCGACGAGCTGATGATGAGCCCCACGCCACCGTCGCCCATCCCGATCTATGCCGGCGGGATCAGCGATGCCGCCGTGCGCCGAGCCGTCGAGCGTTGTGACGGTTTCCTCGGCGAAGGGGCCCGGTCGGCCGACGATGTGATCGGCTGGGCCCAACGGCTGCGCGCCCAGCGAGCCCGCTCGGGCCGGGCCGACGAGCCGTTCACGATCCTCACGGCGGTGGGCGAGCATCTCACCCCCGACCTCGTGCGCCGACTCGAGGACGCCGGTGTCTCAGGGCTCATGTGCGCCCCGTGGCTGACCGCCGAGGTGATCGCCGGTAACTTCCGGTCGTCGCTCGACGTCAAGGTCCGAGCCATCGAGCAGTTCGCCGAGGACGTGATCGCCAAGGCCTGACCACGGACGCTCCTGGCACCGGCTCCTGCGTTCTTTGCGGCTGGGACCGCGCCCAGCGCGGACCTGGACACAAAGAACGGGAGCGACGCCGTCGCCCGTCAGACGACGCCGTCGGCGCGCAGGGCGGTGATCTCCTCGGCGCTGAAGCCCGCGGCGGCGAGGGCCGCATCGGTCTGCTCGCCCAGACCAGGAGCGGGGCGAAGGCCGTACGACGATTCGGCGGCCGAGGCGCCGTCGAAGCGCAGCGGGCTCGCCAGCACCGGGGTCGTCGTGCCCTCGATGTTCACGAGGCCTTGGCGGGCAACGACGTGGGGGTCGTCGACCAGGTCGGCCGGCTCGTTGATGGGTCCCACCCCGCCGGCCAGGCCCGGGGTCACGACCCAATGGGCTGCCGGCTGCGTGGCGAAGGTCTCGGCCAGTCGGGCCGTGGTGGCCTCCTCGTCGACACCGTGCACGTGGCCCACCAGGTCGGGCAGGCCCAGCGCATCGCACAGCAGCGCCCAGGGCCTGGTCTCCGACGCGGCCACGGTGACCATGCGCCCGTCGGCGCAGCGATAGATCTCCCGGGCGGCGAAGGCTCCCCAGCTCGGACCCGGTGACGTGGCGGCCCGGGCGATGTCCTCCGATATCAGCCACATGGCGCCGTCGACGAGGCTGGCGTCGACCTTGCCTCCGGTGCCCGTGTGCTCGCGCGCCGCCACGGCGGCCAGGATCCCAACCGCGCCCAGCACCCCACCCAGGGGGACCGCGACCACGATGTCGGGGATCGGTGGTTTCCCCCGGCCCCCGCCCAGCAGGCTGAGCAGCCCCGAATACCCGAGATAGGTGATGTCGTGACCGGGGGCCTGGGCATGGGGGCCGTCGGGACCGAAACCCGTGAGCGAGCACCACACCAGCCTCGGGTTCACCTCGCGGAGTTGCTCGTAACCGATACCGAGCTTGTCGAGGGCGCCCGGTCGGTGCGACTCGACGACCACGTCGACATCGGCGACGAGGCGACGCAGCACCTCGGGAGCCTTGGGGTTCCTCAGATCGAGCGTGATCGAGCGCTTCCCGCGATTCAACGCCACATGGGCGGCCTTGAAGGTGTCGGCCGTCATGAACCGCATACCGTCGCCGACACCCGGCCCTTCGACCTTGAGCACGTCGGCGCCAAGATCGGACAGTAACAGGGTGCAGAACGCGCCGGGATACATGCGCGAGAGATCGAGCACCTTGAGGTGCGACAGCGGTCCGCGGCGATCGGAGTTCGGCATGGAGCGATCATCCATCGACCGCTCGAGCAACGGCGAATCCGCTGGCTCGAGAGCCCAGCGCCTCAGAGGCCGAGCAGCGTGAGGGCCAACGGATCGGTGACGTCGATGAACCCGAGGTCGGGGACGGCGCCAAAGGCCCGATCGCCGGACGCGATGCCGGTCAGGTGCGCCGTGTCGAGCACCGCGGCTGCGAGCACGGCATCGAAGGCTCCCAGTCGTTCGTGGGCGGCGAAGAGATCGAGGCCGCGCCGGACCTGTGACTCGGTCGGCCGCACGAGCGGTTGCAGCAGGTCGAGATACTGGTTGGCGATCCCGACCGCGTCGGCTCGACCGGTCCGTCGGGCGCGGACGTGGGTGAACTCCTGGATGACCTCCACGGTGGTCGTGGCCTCGAGGCGCCCGTCGCCGATCGCCGACACCAGGGCGCGGCACGGCTGGCGCAGCGCATGCTCGGACCCCACGGCGTAGACCAACACGGTGGTGTCGAGGATGATCATCCGCGTCGCCCGCGGACCTCATCGAGCTCGCACAGCAGCTCATCGACGGGAGGGACGTCCATCGGCTCGGCTGCGAGGATCCGAGTGGCGGCGCCGTGCCTCCGGGCGTGGGTGGGCGGGAAGGCGAGCTCGATCGCCTCGCGC
>JANLSK010000283.1:0-18600 GCA_031362415.1 Actinomycetes bacterium
CACCGCCCGCCGGGCCGAGCGCTGCGCCCAGCCCGTCGCCGGGAGCGGGCGCGGGCGCAGACACCGGCCCGGGTGCGGGCACGTGATTCAGTACTGCACCGTTCCGCCGTCGACGGGGAACAGCGCGCCGGTGATGCCGGCGGCCTGGTCGGTGGCCAGCATGACGGCCACGGCGGCGACCTCCTCGACGGTGTTCGGCCGCTTGATGGCGGAGTCCTTGGCGAAGATGTTGGCCAGCGCATCGAGGTTCTCGAGGCCCATGACCTCGATCGTGGCTGGACCGCTGTCGTAGAACATGTCGGTGAGGATGATGCCCGGACAGATGGCGTTGACGGTGATGCCCAGCGTGCCGACCTCGTGAGCTGCGCTCTTCACCAGCCCATTGATGGCATGTTTGTTGGCAGAATAGCCAGAAATACCAGCCTTACCTAGCTTGCCTTCAACCGAAGAGATGGCGATAATTCGACCTCTCTCGCGAGGAACCATGTACCGGAGCGCCGTGCGCATTCCCCAGAACGTGTGGTTCAGGTTGAGGTCGAGCTCGTAGCGCCATTCCTCGTCGCTCATGTCGACGACGTTCGCCGTCTGGCCCACGCCCCCGGCGTTGAGGACCATGACATCGAGCTGGCCGTAGTGGTCGATGGCGCCCTGCACGAGCGCCTCGACATCGGCCTGCTTCGTGGCGTCGCATGCGATGAAGTGGGCGGCGTCGCCGGCACCCATCTCGGCGAGGCAGACCGCGCCCTTGTCCGGGCTCCGTCCGCTCACCACGACCTTGGCACCCTGCGCGACGTAGGCCTCGGCGATGGCCCGGCCGATGCTGCGAGTGCTCCCTGTGATCGCCGCGACTTTTCCTTCGAGTTTCCCCATGATGTTCCCGTTTTCCCTCTGTAGGCGGCGGTTCAGTACGCGGCTGTGCCGCCGTCGATCGAGATCTGCGCCCCGCTGATGCCGCCACCGAGCTCAGACGCCAGCAACACGCACACCTGGGCGACGTCCTCGACGGAGTTCAGCTTCTTGCGGGCGGTCTCGGACGCGAACAGGTTGAGGAACGCCTCGTAGGTCATCCCGGCGGCTTCGGCCGCGGCCGGGCCGCCCTCTTTCATCATGTCGGTCTCGATGGCGCCCGGACACACCGCATTGACCGTGATACCGAGCGTCCCAACCTCCTGGGCGCACGACTTCGTGAGACCATTGATTGCGTGCTTGGCGGCCACATACGGTGAGATAACAGCCTTACCGTACTTGCCTTCGACGGATGACATGGTGATGATACGTCCCCATTGCTGAGGAATCATGTAGGTCAGCGAGCGGCGCATGGCCCAGAACGTGTGCCAGAAGTTGACCTTCATGGCGAAGTCCATCGCCTCGTCGGTGAGGTCGACGACCGGGGCATAGTTGTCGCCACCACCGGCGTTGGCCATGAGCACGTCGATGCGACCGAAGTGCTCGACCGCTCCGTCGATGACGGCTTCCACCTCGGAGCGCACGACGGCGTCGCCCTGGATGAAGTGCAGCCGGTCGCCGGCGCCGATCTCGGTCAGCGTCGCCGCGCCCTTGGCGGGGCTGCGCCCGTTGATGACGACCTTGGCTCCTTCGGCCAGAAACGCCTCGGCCACCGCCCGGCCGATCCCCCGGGTGCCGCCGGTGATGACAGCCACCCTTCCCTCGAGCTCCATGGTCCCCCCATCGTTGCGGTCTCCGAGCGCCAGCCGTTCGGGCCGACGGGGAAATCTATCGAGCGGTTAGAAACGATGCCGGCCTGGAGCGATGCCGGCCGGCGCATCACCGTCTCGAACGACGCCGAGGACGAGCCGCCCGCTACGGTCTCGGGCCGTGGACGACCGATACAGCGCGCTGGTTGGTGAGTGGTTCGACCTGGAGGGCCGCGTGGCGGTCGTCACCGGTGCGGCCACCGGGATCGGCGAGGCCATCGCCGGCATGCTCGCCCGGGTCGGAGCGTCGGTGGTGGTGACCGACATCGACGACGTCGGTGCCCGACGCGTCGCAGCCGAGATCGGGGCAGAGGCGTGCCATCTCGACGTGACCGACGTCGAGATGTGCGCCGCCGTGTTCGCCGGCCTCGATCGACCGGCCGACATCCTCGTGAACAACGCCGGCACCTACCACCGGGGCGGGAGCATCCTCGATCTCGAAGCCGCGGCGTGGCAGCAGATGATCGACGTCAACCTCGCCGGGTTGTTCAACTGCTCGCAGCCTGCAGCTCGGCGGATGGTCTCGGAGGGTCGTCGCGGGAGCATCGTGAACGTGGCGTCGGTCGACGGGCTCCTGTCCTGCCTGGGAGTCGGCTACGACTTGGCCAAGGCCGGCGCGGTGCACTTCACCCGGAGCCTGGCCGTCGACCTGGCGCCTCACGGCATCCGTGTGAACGCCGTGAGCCCGGGCGCCATCACCGTGCCCACGACCGAGCGCATGAAGGCCGGCGAGATCCCGCACTACTGGCCGATCGACAGCTCGCCCACCGGTCTCATGGGTCCGGTCGTCAAGGCCCGCTCCGCCAATATCCCGCTGGGACGGCGCGGCACGCCTGCCGACGTCGCCCGAGCCGTCATCTTTCTCGTCAGCGACGCCGCCAGCTACGTCACCGGCCACAACCTCGTCGTCGACGGGGGCTGGACCCTGGTGTGAGGCCGTGGCCCCGGCTCTTCCCCCCGCAGCTGACCCCGACGCAGCCGACCCCGATGCCGACCCCGACGCAGCTGAGCCCGACCAAGTCCCGTCCACGAAAGGATCGCAGCCATGAACGACGCCGACCTCCAGCGGTTGCTCGACGAGAAGGCCATCGCCGACGTGACGATCCGCTACACGTGGGCCATCGACACCTTGGACTGGGCGGCCCTCGAGGACGTCTTCGTTCCCGAGGCAACGGGTGAGATGAGCGCGGCCGGACAGCGCAGCCGCGATGAGATCGTGGCCCGCATCCGAGCGGCGCTCGAGCCGCTCGATGACAGCCAGCACATCGTCTCGAACCATCAGATCACCATCGACGGCGACACCGCGACCTGTCGGTGCTACCTGCACTCACAGCACGTTCGGGCCGGAGCGGCGGGCGATCCCAACTACGTGATCGGTGCCCGCTACGAAGACCGGCTCGTGCGCACGCCCGACGGTTGGCGGATCAAACACCGAAAGCTTGTGAAGATGTGGACCGCAGGCAATCGCGAGGTCGTGCACCCGTCAGCATGAACGCGAGGCGACCGCGACGGGCTCGATCGTCAACTGGCCCTTCAGCAACGCGACCACTCCGTCGACCGCGATGCGGTGGGTGGCCGGGTCGTCGGACACGGCGTCGGTGAGGCCGACGGTGATGACGGAGATGAGCCTGATGGCGGCATCGCGCATCCCTGGTGCAATCTCGCCGGTGGCGATGCCCACGTCGACGATCCCGGCGAAGAAGCCGTTCCGTGCGATCGACCAGTCGGTCATGAGCGCGCCGGCGATCTCGGGGTGACGGCGGGCGTCGACCCGAGCTGCGCCGAGGAACAGGGCCAAGGTCGGATCGGCACGGTTGAGCTCGTGGGCCCGTTCGAGCACAGCTTCGAGCTTGCTCACGAACGTGTCACCCGTTGTCGACGCCTGCTCGAGCTGCGTGTAGACGAGGTCCCTGACATCCTCGAACACCGCGGTGTAGATCGCCAGCTTCGAGTCGAAGTAGTGGTAGATCGCCCCGGTCGTGATGCCGGCCCCTTCGGCCAGCGCACGGTTCGTCGTGGCCTCGTAGCCCGACTCGGCGAAGAAGCGCCGGGCCACCTCGACGAGGCGCTCACGGGTCTCCGAAGAGCTCGACGCCGGCGGTCGCCCTAGGCGCTTGGCTCTCATGGGCGAAGTCTACCGGGCGTCAACCCCGATCTTGGTCGATCCCGAGCGATCCCGAGACCGGAGCAGCGAGGCGTTCGACGACCGCCGTGAGGGTGGATGCGACAGAAATTGCCCGGGCTCCCCGAGCGTGGTGGAATAACTAACCGACCGATCAAATACGCACGACGACGTGGAGACGCTCATGGATCTTGGCCTCCGAGGCAAGAAGGCACTGGTGACCGGTTCCACCAAGGGGCTCGGGCGCTCGATCGTCGAGACGCTCCTGGCCGAGGGGGCCTCGGTCGCCATCTGCGCCCGCAACGCCGACGAGGTGAAGGTGGCCGTGTCCGAGCTCTCACGGGCCGGCACCGTCACCGGCGCGGCGGTCGACGCGGCCGACCTCGGCTCGCTCACGACGTGGATCGACCAGTCGGCGCACGACCTCGGCGGCATCGACATCTACGTGCACAACACCTCGGGCAAGCCCCAGAAGGTCCTGGACAACTGGATCCAGAACTTCCAGATCGACCTGCTCGCGCTCGTGGGTGGGGTCGCCGCCGCCAAGGACGCACTCGTCGACGGTGGCGGTTCGGTCATCGGCATCGGTACCACCGCGGTGTCGGAGCACTTCGGCTCGGGGTCGGGGAGCTACAGCGCCTTCAAGGCCGCCGTCACCCAGTGGACGCTCGGCCAGGCCCAGGTGCTCGGCGCTCAGGGCGTCCGCTGCAACGTCGTGTCGCCCGGGCCCATCTGGGTCGCCGGTGGCGACTGGGACATGATCAAGACGGCCCGTCCCGAGGTCTACCAGGGCGCCGAGAAGGGTCACCCCGGCGGCCAGCTCGGCGGGGCGCAGGATGTCGCCAACGCCGTGGCCTTCCTGGCCGGTGACGCCGCCAAGCACATCAACGGCGTCAACCTCACCGTCGACGGCGGCTACCTGAAGCGCATCGACTTCTGAGATGCCCGTGATCGAGGACGGGCCGGGGCCCGTCGACGACGGGTCGGGCCCGGCACCGCCACCTCGGATCCGCGCCCACCTGGTGACCGGCGGGAGCTTTCACGACTTCGACTTCGCCCGCCAGGAGCTGCTGAGCCTGTTGGCCGAGCACGCCCAGGTCCGTACGACCGTCGGATGCTCCTGGCGCGACCTCGACGCCATCGACCGGGCCGACATGCTCGTGAGCTACACCTGTGATCTCCGCCCCGACCCCACAGCCCAGGAAGGGGTGCGACGCTGGGTCGAGGCCGGGGGACGGTGGCTGGCCCTGCACGGCACCAACGCAGCCCTCGACCTCCCCCGCCCCGACGGCATCGAGGCCCCTCGGTGCTTTCCGATGTGGGTCGACACGCTTGGGAGTCAGTTCATCGCCCATCCCCCGATCATCCCCTTTCGCGTCGAGGTCTCGCGGCCCGACCACTGGCTCGTACGGGGCGTCGAGTCGTTCGACACCGACGACGAGCTGTATTTGTCCGAATATCCCGATCGGGCGTCGCTCGAGGTGCTGTTGCACACCACGTACACGGGACACGCACGCGGGTTCGCGGAGTCCGATTGGACGAGTGGTGATCCCGTCCATCCGGTGCAGTATCTCCGTCATCTCGGCAACGGCGCGGTGCTGTACAACACGCTCGGCCACTGTCGGGGTCATTACGACATGGCGCCCATCACCGACTACTACCCGAAGATCGAGCGGTGCTCATGGAACCGTCCCGAATACTACGAGTTGCTCCGGCGGGGTATCCGCTGGGCCATGGGGCACAACGCGTGAAGGCCCAGATCGTCGGGCCGCTCGGAGCATCACGCGCATGCGCCGCAACGCCAACATGCGCAGCAGCGAACGGAGCCCAGTGGTGGACCTGACCCCGCAGCTGCTCGCCGACATGCATCGCCGCATGATCCGCATCCGCCTGTTCGAAGAAGCGGCCGGCCGTCTGGCTCAGGCGGCCCGGCTGCCCGGCTTCCTGCACCTCTACGTGGGTCAGGAAGCCGTCGCTGCCGGGGTGTGCACCGCCATCACCGACGCCGACCAGATCAGCTCGACCCACCGGGGCCACGGGCACCTCGTGGCCAAGGGCGGCGACTTCAACCAGATGATGGCCGAGCTCATGGGCAAGGCCACCGGGTACTGCAAGGGCAAGGGCGGGTCGATGCACATCAGCGACCTCGGCCTCAACATGCTCGGGGCCAACGGGATCGTGGGCGCAGGCACGCCGATCGCAGTGGGCGCCGGCTTTGCCAACAAGTACCGGGGTGACGGACGGGTTTCGGTGGCGTTCTTCGGTGACGGCGCCACCAACATCGGTGCCTTCCACGAGGGCGCCAACATGGCCTGCGCGTTGAAGCTTCCCGTGGTGTTCGTGTGCGAGAACAACGAGTACGGCGAGTTCACTCCACGCCACAAGACGATGGCCATCACCGACATCGTCGACCGGGCTGCGGGCTACGGCATGCCCGGGGTGATCGTCGACGGTATGGACGTGGTCGCCGTCCACGAGGCGGCCGTCGAGGCCGTCGATCGGGCCCGTCGTGGCGCCGGTCCGTCGCTCATCGAGGCCAAGACCTACCGGTACTACAACCACCACGGCGTGAAGAACCTGGGTCTGGCCTACCGGCCTGACTCCGAGGTCGCGGAATGGAAGCAGCGCGACGCCATCACCGGCCTTGAACGGCGCCTGATCGAGGCGGGACTCGCCGACGCCGACGCGCTGAAGGCGGTGTGGGACGCCGTGGGCGCCGACATCGACGCCGCCATCGCCTTTGCCGACGAGAGCCCGCTGCCCGACGTGGCATCGCTCCTCGATGACGTGTACACCGAGGCCCGGTCGTGAGCCGCGAACTGACCTACGTGACGGCCTTCAACGAGGCCGTCCGCCAGAGCATGCGGGCCGATCCCGACGTCTTCGTCGCCGGTGAGGACGTCGGCGCGTTCGGCGGCGTGTTCGGGAGCTTCAAGGGTCTCCAGGAGGAGTTCGGCGAACAGCGCGTCGTCGACACCCCGATCAGCGAGCAGGCCATCGTGGGCCTGGGCATCGGGGCGGCCGTGTCGGGCCTGCGTCCGATCGTCGACCTGATGTTCATGGACTTCATCTGCGTCGCCATGGATCAGATCGCCAACCAGGCGGCGAAGGTGAAGTTCATGTTCGGCGGCAAGGCCACCGTCCCGCTGACCATCACGACCGGGGGCGGCGCCAGCCTGTCGGCCGGAGCCCAGCACAGTCAGAGCCTCGAAGCGCTGCTGTGCCACTTCCCTGGTCTCAAGGTGGTGATGCCATCGAATCCTTATGACATGAAAGGGTTGATGGTGTCGTGCATACGCGACGACAACGCCACCGTCATGATCAAGCACAAGCGCCTGCTGGGTCTGACGGGCGTCGTGCCCGAAGACCTCTACACCGTTCCCCTGGGCGTGGCCAACGTCGTGCGCCGGGGTCCCGACATCACCATCGTCACCTACGGGCGCATGGTCGGCGAGTCGTTGGCTGCGGCGGAGACCCTTGCCGCAGAAGGCATCGAGTGCGAGGTCATCGATCTCCGCACCCTGTCGCCTCTCGACACGGCGACGGTCGTGGCCTCGATCCGCTCGACCAACAATGCGGTGGTGGTCCACGAGGCGGTGCGCTTCGGGGGCTTCGGGGCCGAGATCGCCGCGCAGATCGGCGAGGAGGCGTTCGACCACCTCGACGCCCCGGTCGGACGGGTGGGCGCGCCGTTCTCACCCATCCCGTTCAGCCCCGTGCTCGAAGCGGCGTACCTCCCGGCCGCCGCCGATGTCGTGGCTGCTGTGCGCACCACACTGGGTCGGACCGTTCGCTCGTGAGCACCGTCGGCATCATCGTGAACCCGGCGGCGGGCAAGGACATCCGCCGGCTGGTGAGCGATGCCGCCCCGGTGTCGGACATGGCCAAGATCGGGATGGTTCGCCGGGCCATCGTCGGCGCGGCCGAGGGCGGTGCCGAGCGCATCGTGCTGTCGGACGATCCCCACGGCTTGGCTCGACGGGCCGTGGATGGCCTCGATGGTGTCCCGACCCGCATCGAGATCCTCGAGGGGCCGGCGACGGGCAGCCGCCTCGACACCCGTCACGCGGCCGAGGCCCTGTGGAAGGCCGAGGCTGGTGCTGTCGTGATCTTGGGTGGTGACGGTACGCATCGAGACGTCGCCATCGGTTGGCTCGACGCGCCGATCGTCGCTGTGTCGACGGGCACCAACAACGTGTTTCCCCGCCTGCTCGAGACGACCGTCGCCGGGCTCGCCGCCGGTCTCGTGGCCGCCGGGCACGTACCGTTGGCGGCGGTCGCGCAGCGGGCCAAGACCCTCCGGGTGCGTCTGTCCGACACCACGGCCGCACATGACCGGGGAGGCTCCGGAATTTCAGGTGGCTCGGGCGGCTCCGACACGCTGGCGCTGGTCGACGTGGCATTGGTCGAGGGCGCCTTCGAGGGCGCCCGGGCGGTGTGGGACCCGGCCCGTCTGCTCGCGGTGGTCGCCTGCATCGCAGAGGTCGACGCCGTTGGGCTCTCGGCGATCGCTGCGGCCTGTCATCCCGTCGACCGGCACGGGCCCGGCGCGGTGCTCGTGAGCATGGGCCCGGGCCGGATCCGCCGGTGTGCCATTGCCCCCGGACGTTTCGCCACCGTCGAGATCGCCGCCGTGACACCTGTCCCCGACGGGGGCTCGGTCACGCTCACCGGTCCTGGGGTGCTGGCCTTCGACGGCGAGCGCGAGCAGCGCCTCGGGCCCGGGCACAGCGCCACGGTGACCGTCAACCGGGACGGCCCTTCGGTGATCGACGTCGGCGCGGCGATTCGGTTCGCGGCGACCCATGGGCGAGGTGCGTGACGTGGCCACTGCGTTCGTGATGCCCAAGCTGGGCCTCACCATGGAGGCCGGCACCATCCTGGCCTGGCTGGTCGACGACGGCGTCGAGGTGGCCGCAGGAACCGCCGTGATGCTGATCGAGACCGACAAGGTCGAGACCGAGGTCGAGACCGACGCGGCCGGCCGCCTGCACCAGACGGGCCTTGTGGGTACGTCGTACCCCTGCACCGCCACCATCGGCTGGATCCTCGAACCGGGAGAGGACGTCGCGGCGGTCATGGCGGGCGCGATCGGCGCTGCGCCGGCGGCTGCGGCCGTGTCGAGTACCGGGGCTTCGAGCGCACCCACCCCCGCACCGGCTGGGCCGGCAGCCGCAGCCGGTGCCCTCCTGCCGGAGGGAGAGGCGGCGAGGGCCGGCGGGCGGAAGTTCGTGTCCCCCAACGCCCACCGCGTCGCCCGCGAGCTCGGCGTCGACGTGCTCGCCGTGGCGGGTACCGGTCAGGGAGGACGGGTCGTCGCCCGAGACGTCGAGGCCGCAGCGCGAGCGACCGAGCACCGTGCGGGGCCCGGCGCGCTCAGGTCGCGCCCGTCGTCCGGGCCGACACCGCCGGCGACCCTGGCGGCCCGTCAGCTCGCCGACCTCCTCGGGGTCGACCTGGCCGAGGTCGCGCCCGACGAGCGTGACGGGCGCATCAGCCGCGAGTCGGTGGCCCGGTTCGTGCGTCAGATCGTGGCCGAGCGGGCCCAGGCCGTGTCGCGGCCAGCGGGCGCCCCACCCTTCGCGGCCCCGGGCCCGGCCCCGGGCCCGCTGGCGCAGGTTCCCACGTCGATCGTCCCGCTCACCGGCATGCGGGGCACCATCGCCAGCCGCATGAAGCAGTCGCTCGACCAGACCGCGCAGCTCACGCTGATGATCGACGTCGACATGGACGCCGTCGTGGCCGATCGCACCGCACGCCGCGCCGTCGCAGCCCACGAGGCGCTGGAGACCGCGACCCCGGCGCCCGGCTACACCGACTACATCGTGTGGGCCACCGCCCGGGCCTTGCGCGAGCACCCCATCGTCAACTCGCAGATGGTCGACGAGGGCATCGCGCTGCTCGGCGACATCCACGTGGGGCTGGCCGTGGCGCTCGAGCGCGGCCTCATGGTTCCGGTGCTGCGCCATGCCGACCGCCTCTCGCTCGGAGAGGTGGCTGCCGAGACAGCCCGGCTGGCCGACGCGGCCCGCACGGGCAAGCTCCCGCTCGCCGATCTCGAGGGCGGCACGTTCTCGATCAGCACGCTCGGCATGTTCGGCGTCGACGGGTTCACGCCCGTCATCAACCCGCCCAACGCGGCCATCCTCGGGGTGGGGCGCCTGCGCGACGAGGCGGCGTTCACGGCCGATGGCGCGCTCGGGCCGGTCAAGCGGCTCACGCTCAGTCTCACCTGGGACCATCGGATCCTCGACGGCGCTCCGGCGGCGCGCTTCGCCTCGTCGATCAAGGCTGCGCTCGAAGGCGTCGGCACCACCCCACCCTGAGCGCCGTCACTCGCGCCGGTACAGACGCTCCCGACGGGACGAGTCCGTCCGACGTGGCAGCAGGCGTCGTCCGGCCCACGGCACCGTGCTCAGTGCCCACTGCTCGCAGGGCGAGCGGCGCTCAGGTACCGGTGAGGCGGGCCACCACGGGGGCGAAGGCGTCCATCACCCGCGCGCTCACGGTCACGTAGCTGATGCCGTAGCGCTCGCGCCGGTCGATGAGCGTCTCGCAGATCTGATCGACCGAGCCGATGAGCGCGTGCGGGTGCGCCGCCAGCTCCTCGGGGCTGAGCCCGAGCCCGGCCGCCATCGTGGCCGTGGTCGATGCCGTGTCGTCGGTCACGGTGGTGAAGTAGGCCGCGATCTCGATCTCGGGCGGATCGGCCAGCGTCCTGGTGGCCGTCCCCTCGGCGACCCAGCCCAGCTTGGCTGCCGTGCCGTCGGCCGTGCCGGAACCGATGCCGTGGGAACCGAGCGTGCCCGCCGAGTTGTCGAAGTTGATCGACACGATGTCGGCCAGGCGGCCGGCCGTGCGCAGGACCCGGGGCGCGCCCCCGCCGATCATGATCCGGGGCCCGCCGGGCTGCACCGCAGCGGGAACGGCGTCCATGTCTCGGGCGGTCACGTGCACCCCGTCGAAAGCCAGGGTCTCGCCGGCAAAGAACGCCCGAGCCAGGGCCACGTACTCGACGAGACGGTCGATGCGCACGCCGGGTCGGTCCATGGTGAGGCCCATGGCGTCGTACTCGGCCGAGGTCCAACCGGCCCCGAAGCCGGGTTCGAGACGCCCGTCAGACAGAAGGTCGATGGTGGCCAGCTCCTTGGCCAGCACCACGGGGTGGTGGAAGTCGACGCACAACACCCGACAGCCGATCTTGATGGTCGTGGTGACCTCGGCCGCCGACATCATGGCCGGGATCGCGGCGATCGTCTGAGGCGAGTGGCCGGCGGCCGAGGCGGCCGCGCCCGGACCGAAATAATGGTCGGCCACGTGGAAGGCCGAGTAGCCGAGCGCCTCGGCCCGCCGAGCGGTGTCCTTCCAGTGCGCGGCCGAGGTGGGGGCGTAGAACTGCGCGCCGAACCGAAATGGTCGGGCTGCACCCTGCGCAGCCGGGGGACGTTCGGCGTCGGAGCTCACCCGGGCACTGAGAGCACGGTGACCCGGCCGGTGCTGCCGTCGACCTCGATCTGGGCACCGTCGGGGATGCGCTTGGTGGCGCCCTCGACGCTCACGACACAGGGCAGGCCCAGCTCGCGACTCACGATGATGGCGTGGCTGATCTGCCCGCCCACGTTGACGACGACCCCACCGGCGGCCATGAACAGTGGCGTCCAGGACGGGTCGGTGAGGGGGGCGATCAGGATGTCGCCGGGCTCGAGCTCGCCCGCGCTGGCCGGGTCGGCGACAATCCGCGCTCGGCCTCGTACGACGCCCGGACACCCCGGGACGCCCTGGAGCACGTCACCCGCCACCGCTCGTTTCGCGGAGACGTCGCGCTTGCGGGGCCAGCTCGAGATGGGCGGAACGACACCGTCGACGATGAAGAACGGGGGCTCGAGGTCCCACAGCTCGAGCCACTCGGCGTAACGCTCGGCCAGCACGTCGGTGAACGCCGCCGCATCGGTCACGAACGCGTCGAGCTCGTTGTCGAGCAGCATCATGAAGTGGCGCGGGTCGTGCAGATTCCCGGCCGCGCTGTGACGGCGAGCAAGCTCGCGGAACACCACTCGGCCCTCGTTCACGTAGCGCACGAGGTTGGTCTTGGTGCGCTCACGCAAGGCCAGCTGATTGGTGGCGACGAGCGCCGCTTCAAGCGACCCGGCCAGCTCGGGTCCGACGGTCGCGGCCTTGGCCCGCACCTCCGCGATGAGACCGCTGCGCTCGGCAGCCTTGGCTGCGTTACGGATCGATGGCGCCTCGTGGTCGTGCTGGAAGCGGATCCGGTCGAGTGCCGACAAGGCGACGCGGGGATCGGTCTCCCACGAATCAGCGCTCATCTCCCACTCGTTGGGACCCCGGCTGCCGAACTCGAAGATGAACGAGGCCCAGGCTTCGAGGAACGACTGGCCGTCGCTGTTCGACGAAGCGCGCAGGCGATCGAGGAGCCCGGCGATGCCGGCGTCGAACGCCGCGGTCAGCTCGGCCGAGACGCGGACCTGACGGGAGAGCTCCCACAGGCGATAGCTCGGCTCGGCCGAGTCGACGTCGCCGATCCCGGCGACCAGCTTCATGGGCACCGTCGGATCGCCGATGGCCTCACCGACGGCGAAGAGGATTCCCGGCGCCACCCCGGAGCTCGACGACGTGACCGTGTGCGTCTCGAACAGCTTGGCCAAGGGCGCCTGGGTCGAGCGGGCCCGGGCCACGAGCTCGGCGTCGGTGCGGGTCGTCAGGTCCGGACGCCCGGCTCGGAACGCGATCGACGCCGCCTTCTCGTCGTCGGCTTCGGGGAACGTGATGGCGCTGGTGATCCAGCCGAAGTGGGCCTCGATCTTGGGGACGAGATCGGGACGGTCGTCGAGCGGATGCGCCGTGTACGGAGGAATCTCGGGATGGTCGCCGAAGAACGCCAGGTCGAGCTGCTCGACGGTGACGAACGGGCTGCGCACTCCCTGCATCCGCACGTTCGAGAGATTGATGTAGAAGTACCCGCCGAAAAAGCCGGTGGCCTCGGGCCGGACGGTGCTGAACTCGTCGAGCGAGAAACTTCCGACGCGCACGTAGCCGTCGCGCCAACCCTGGCACATGCCGTTCTCCCACGAGAACGTTTGACCGAGCGGGCTCGCCGGCGTGGGCAGCACCTCGCCCGCGTTGGCCCTGGTGTAGTGGGGCCAGCGGATGCTGGGCGTCCAATCGGTGATCCACACGTCGCGCATCGCGAGCTCCTGGGTGGGCGAGGCGTCGAGAAACTAACCGATCGATAGATTCGCCGCCATGATCGAGACGGTCGCAGCACGCCGGATTGGCCCAACGTTTCGCGGCCAATCGTCGCCGCGGCCCACAGCGGCTCGGCCGGCGCGCTGACAGGAGCAACCCGTTCAGCCGACGGCGACGGGCCTACACGGTTGGGCGGGTGACGGCTGATGCTCGGCGGAGGGCTCGGGCTTCCTCGAGGCGGGGTCTGGTCGCCGCCAGGCCCAGCGCGAGCAGGACGCCGGCGTACGCCAACCAGCGGGTGAAGGGCAGGTTGCCGGTGTTCGCCAGCTCACGGCTCTGGGTGACCAGCAACAGGGCGGCCACGGCCAGGCCCAGGAGCCGAGGAGCGATGAACCGCACGACGTACGCAGCGAGGGGAGCGGCCACGACACCACCGCCCAACATGGCCAGCACCACACCGGCTTCGAGGCCCTGCCCGCCGAGCGAGGTGATGAGCGACCCGGCCGACACGATCGCCACCGCAACCTCGGCCGTGTTGACCGATCCGATGGCGTAGCGGGGTGCGAGCCCGCGGTGGAGCAGGAACGGGGTGACCACCGGGCCCCAGGCGCCGACCAGCCCGTTGGTGACACCTCCGGCCGTGGCCGCGACGCGAACACCTCGCTCGTCAAAGGCCGGAGCCCGGCGCTCGGAGCCGGGCTCGGCTTCGGAAGCGGCGTTCCGGACGGCCGAAACGGCCGGGAGGGGTCGGCTGAACCGGATCAGGATGCGCAGCCCCACGGACATCAGGACGATGGCCAGGAAGGGCCGGATCGCATCGCCGTCGACGTTGGCCAGGACGGTCGTGCCGATCAAGGCCCCGATGGCCCCCGGGATCGCCAGGTCGAGCACCAGGCGGCGGTCGACGTTGCGGAACCGCCAGTGCGACACCCCGGCAGCCAGACCGGTCGCGACCTTGGCGATGTTCACGGTCAGCGACGCTGCGGCGGGGCTGATCCCACTGCTCAGCAAGATGCTCGACGACGTGGGTCCGAACCCCATGCCGAGCGCGCCGTCGACCATGGAGGCGAAGAACCCCGCGAGCGCCACGACGATCAGGTCATCCATGCCGGCCGGTCTTTCTCCGAGCGATACCCAACTAAAGCGATCGACATACTAGAGGACGATTGACACCGGAGCAAGGCGGGCCCTGTGAAACCGCGGGAGGGTGCGGCGCGACCCCGTCCCCTGGGCGAGAATCACCGAACCATGAGAGTCACAACACGATGACAGTCACCGCACCATGAGGATCACGGCCAAGGTCGACTACGCGCTGCGCGGGGCACTCGAGCTCGCCGCCGCCGAGCCGATGACCCCCGTCAAGGGCGCCACCCTGGCCAGCGCGCAGGACATCCCGTTGCCGTTCCTGGAGAACATCTTGCGCGAGCTCCGCCACGCCGGGATCGTCCGCACCATCCGGGGCGCCGATGGCGGGTACATGCTCGCCCGCTCGGCCGAGTCGATCACGCTGGCCGACGTGATTCGCGCCGTCGAAGGTCCGCTCGCCGCTGTGCAGGGCGTCCGGCCCGAGGCGCTGGCCTACGAGGGCGCGGCTGGGCAGCTCGGTGAGGTCTGGATCGCCGTGCGGGCCAACCTCCGGGCGGTGCTCGAGACCATCACCCTCGCCGACCTCGCCTCGGGACGGATCCCGGCCGCGATCAGGAAGCTCGCCGAGGATCCTGACGCCCGCGCCCCGCACTGACCCGGCGAGCCGACCGTGACCCGCCCGTCAGGCCCGGAGCTCGACGACGGCGGTGCCCGGGGTCGTCTTCTGGCCGGCCGCGTTCTCGGTCCAGATCTCGAGGTCGACGAGCTTGCGGCCGTCTTCCTCACGCTTGGCACTCACCACGCCCTTGCAGGTGAAGGTGGCGCCCATCATGTCCATGCCCCGGTACGAACACGACAGGGCGACGATGTGCCCGCTGTGGGCGACCCAGTTCGACACCAGCTCGCCGAGCGACGCGTACTTCATGCGGCCGTGGACGATGTTGCCGCCCAGTGCCTTGGCCTGCGCGAAGTCGGGGTCGAAGTGCAGGGGGTTGAAATCGCCCGAACCGGCGGCGTACTGCACGAGCTGGAGGCGCCCCGGGCTCTTGGTGAGCTCGGCGAGGGTGTCGCCCGGTTGAACATCGGCAAAGTTCGGCATCGCTCGACCCCTCAGTAGAACAGGACGTTGGAACGGGTACGGGCCACGATCTCGCCGGCCTCGTCTCGGTACACGGCTTCGCTCGTGACCACGAGCATCACGCCGAGCGAGCCCGTGCGCTTGGTCTCGAGGCCGATGACGCCACCGCTGACGGTGAGCGTCTCGCCGGCCACGGGAACCCGCTCGTAGAACGTCTCGGCGCCCCCGTCGAGCAGGCCCGCCAGGCCGTGATCGAGCTTGGGCTCGTTGGAGTCGAGGCGCATGCCGAACACCGGGTCGTTCTTGCCGGGGACCCACGCCGCTGTCCCGAGGTAGGTGGGTGGCGCCGGAAGGCTCGCATACCCGGCGGCCTTGGCCGCGTCGACGTCGAAGTAGACGGGGTCGCTGTAGCCGACGCCGCGGGCGAAGGCCCGGATGCTCGTGGTGGTGAGCTCGACCGGGTTGGGTTCGCTCATGACGCCGATGACGGCTCGCATCTCGTCGGTGATCTCGAAGTTCTCAGCCATGGCGTCAGATTAGGGGTTCGGCCGGCTCATCTACGATTGCCGATGGGTGCTCGCGACGGGCGAGCGCCGAAGCGCCGGGAGTCAATCCATGAGCATCGCTGTCGACATCGAGGCCCTGGCGGAACGGGTCACTGAGTTCGGGTCCCAGCCCTACCTGATCACCACCAGCGACGACGGACGGCCCCACGCCGTTGCGGTGACCGTCGAGTGGGTCGACGGGCGCCTGCGGGCCTCGGTGGGCCGGCGCAGCGTCGTCAACTCCAGCGAGCGTCGGCTCGTGTGCCTCCTGTGGGCGCCGGTCGAGCCCGGTGGCCACAGCCTCATCGTCGACGCCTCAGCCGAGGTCGAGGCGGCCGGTGACGAGAGCGCCGGGGGTTTCGTGACGGTGACCCCGACCCGGGCCGTCCTGCACCGGCCGGCCGCGGCGCCGGCATCGGGCTCCGACTGCGCCCCCGTCACCTGACGCCGAGACGCGAGGAGATCAGCAGGCCGGTCCAGCAGAGTCGGTGACGACCACCGGCGATGCGTCGGGCACCGTTTCCGACAGGGCCGGCGCCGTGGCGTTCGCGCTCCGACCGAACAGCACGGTGACGAACATGGTGCCGTCGGCTCGGCAATGGGTGCCCACCCCGATGGTGTCCCAGCCCGGGTTGAGGATGTTCTGACGGTGGATCGTCGAGCGCATCCACGAGAGGTGCGCGACGCCGGACGTGGCCCGGCTCCCCGACGCCCAAAAGATGTTCTCGGCCAGTCCCCCGAAGCTCTCCGCCGGAGAGCCGGCGATGGTTGCAAACCCGCTGTGCGCGAAGCCGCTCGCGGCCATGCCCTCGCTCCAGGTGCGTGCGGCGTCGCTGAGTCCGGGGTCGAGGGCGAGCGGGCCCACACCTCGAGCCGAGCGCTCGAGGCCGTGGCGTAACGCGATGTCTGCGGAGATCGCCGACGCCGCGCTCGTGATCGCCGGGACGGGAGCAGGGGCCGGGACGGCTCCACTGGCCGGGACGGCGGCCGGGACCGACGGGCTCACCGGCCCGGTGGGTCCGCCGCAGCGTGTCACCCATCGAGCGCAGGTGCGTGCGCCCACCGAGAACCACGACGTGTGCCCGTCGGAGCCCGTGATCACGTAGCCGCCGCCGTCAGGATTGACCGTGATCGAACGAGCCGGAGCGGCAGCACCCACGGCTGATCCGGCGAAGACCGCATCCCCGAAGGCGAAGACCCCGCCATCGGACGCCACCAACCAGTAGCCCACCCCGCTCGGTGTCGGCGCCATCCCCACGATCGGCGCCACCAACGCCATACCCCCCGTGGAACCCTGGAACGCGGCATCCCCGAACGCAAAGATCCCGCCGTCCGACGCCACCAACCAATACCCGTGGCCGCTCGGCGTCGCCGCCATCCCCACGATCGGCCGATTGAGAGCCATACCCCCCGTCGAGCCCTCGAACACCGCATCCCCGAACGCAAAGATCCCGCCGTCCGACGCCACCAACCAATACCCGTCGCCGCTCGGCGTCGCCGCCATCCCCACGATCGGCCGGGCCGTCGGCGTCGATCCGAACGCGGTGGCCGCACCCGCGATGGCAACGGCACCATTGGATGATGCGATCCAGGCCCCGTCGCCGGTGCGGATCTGCGCCGCGGCCACAACCTCGATCAGAGCGCCGGCAGTCGGAGCCACAGACCGGGGTGCTCCGGCACCGGCCGGGAACACGCCGAGCGTCACAATCGCGACCGCACCGAACGCTGCCGAGACCGCGACCAGCCGGCGGAGGCCGGGTCGACGACGCGTGGGGTGGCGATGGCTGCTCAACGGCTCCTCGGGGCCCGGCAGCCCAGATCGAGTCCCGTCCGAACGTGTGCTTCCAAGCCTGCCCCCCGCTCCCTTGATGACGACATCGAGGTCGTGCCCCCCGGCTCGACCATGTCGGCACCTCGCCCAGCCGCCGACAGTAGCGGATCGATCACTACTGCGCGCGACTCACCAACGATGAGGACGAGCGGCGCAGAACCTCAGCCGACGCCGCGCTCGGTGAGCAACGAGCGAGCCAGCGCCCCGAAAGCCTCCGCCCGATGGGAGATGGCGTTCTTCTCGGATGCGCTCATCTCCGCGAACGTTCGGCCGTCGCCAGCCGCGGGGGCGAACACCGGGTCGTACCCGAAGCCTCCCGAACCCCGGGGAGCGGCGACGATGCGCCCGTCGACATGCCCCCGGGTCACGAGCTGTCGCCCGTCGGGCCAGACGAGCGCGGCGACCGTCGAGAAGCGGGCCGTCCGCCCGGGCGCATCGACGTGGGCGAGCTCGGCCAGGAGCCGGCGCACGTTGTCGGCCGACGAGCACTGGGGGCCGGCGTAGCGGGCCGACCGCACGCCGGGCGCTCCGCCGAGCGCGTCGACTTCGAGCCCGGTGTCGTCGGCCAGCGCTGGCGATCCCGTGGCATCGACGAGGGCTCGGGCCTTGAGCACGGCGTTGGCCTCGAGCGTGTCGCCCGTCTCGTCGACATCGGGAACCTCGACCGGTCGAGGGAGCAGCTCGATGCCGGGAACGCCGAGCAGGATGGCCCGGATCTCCTCGATCTTGTGGGCGTTGGCCGTTGCCAGCACCACCCTCATCACGCCGGCCGAGGCCGAGGCTGAAGAGCGCTGGGCCGGCTCGCGTTCACCGTGACGGGCGAGGTGACAGCGGCGTGGCCAACATCGCGGCCTGGGCGGCGCCCAGCTCGGAGATGCCCGCGGTCGCCAGGTCGAGCATGCGGTCGAGGGCCGCCCCGGCGAACGGGCTGCCCCCCGCGGGGCCCGGCACCACGACCAAACCCCCGGCGCCCGGCATTACGACGTTCATGTAGTCCACGGCCCCCGCCGCCACGGAGT
>JANLSK010000330.1:0-7446 GCA_031362415.1 Actinomycetes bacterium
AGATCGTGGGTCATCGGCCGTGGTGTTTCCATCTCGTTCAGCGCGAAGACGATGGCCGTGGCCTCGGGATTGCCGATGAAGATCGGGAGGTAACGCCCACCGTCGCCGTCCTCGCGAAGGAGGACCATCGGCTGGTTCGTGGGGACCTCGACTCGTACTCCGACGAGCGTCAACCTGATCACGGCGCAACCCCCGGGTTCGACGCGCTCACCCTAGCACCGGGTTCCCGGGGATGGGTCGCGAGATCGGGGGCGTCGTCGCCGGCACGATCACGGTCACGACCGCCATCACGGCCAGCTTGCCCAAGGGGCGCTTGAGGAACCAGCGTGGCGACGTGCGCTCGGGGATCGCGCCGGAGGGCGTGGATGTCGCCGGCCACCACGTGATCGAGCGTCTGGTACAGACCCTGGTAGCCGAGCCCGTAGCCGAGAAGGAACTCGTCGCCGATCTCATGGCCCACGTACCGCAGCTCGATGGGCAGGAACCGTCGGCGACGCCGGTCGAACAACGTGCACAGCTCGATCCGCTGCGGGTTGCGGAGCCGGAGCTGGCGCAGCAGGAAGTCGGCGGTGAGCCCGGTGTCGGCGATCACGTCGACGAGCACGACCGAGCGTCCCTCGATCACGAGGTCGAGGTCCTTGAGCAGCCGCACCCGGCCCGAGTCGGGGGCGAAACGGGAGATGGCCAGGAAGTCGACCTCGACCGGGACGGTCATGGCCCGGACGAGGTCGGCCATCAGCATCAGCGCACCGTCGAGCACGCCGACGAGCACGACACCGTCGGGGTGGTCGCGGCCGATCTCAGCGGCGAGGCGGGCCACGGTGCTCTGGAGCTCAGCGTCGCCGAGCAACGTCGGGACCGGGACCGAGCTCCTGGTCATTCGTCGAAGGCGCCCTGCAGCGCAGCTCGGAGCATCGCGGTGCGCAAGGACCGACCCAGGCGAGCCAGCTCGGCAACGGTCTCCTGGGCCTGCCGGCGGGCCTTGGGGTTGCGCTGCTTCAGGAGTGACGTGACCACGGTTTCGTAGAGCGCGGCCTCGCGCTCGGCGAAGTGCTTGTACATCTTGAGGTGACGGGGCTCGATGCCGTGCCGGGCGAAGGACCGGGCCAGATGGGCCACCGCGAGGGCGTCTTCGTCGAAGAGCCCGGCCGAGTCGTCGTCGAGCGCTCGGGGAAGGAGCCCGTGCGATTCGAGGTCGAGGATGTCGGCCTCCTTCAGGCCGCTGCGCCGGGCCAGCTCACTGCGGGTGAAGTGCCCCGCTCGATCGCCGCCGGGGATCGCGTCGCGATCCTCCGGCTCCACCGTCAATTCGCTGGCGCTGTGGCCTGTGGACTCCCTTTCAGACGACCTGACGTCAGGAGCGGTGAGCACGCCCGCGATACCGGCTCGACTCGTGGAGCTCGAAGGACCATCCAGCTCCACCGAATGCTCGACCAAAGGCGCAGTGCTTTCGACGGGGTCGACGGGTGGGACGGACCGCACGGGCACGACCGCCCCGACGGCACCGCCGTGGAACCCGTCGACCGCGGGGAGGCTCTGCAGCACCGCTCGATGTGACTCGACCGACCCGGGCTCAGCGTCGAGGTCGTCGTCGAGCTTCTCGCGGATCACCTTGAGCGGGAGGTAATGGTCTTTTTGCTGCTGGAGGATCCAGCGCAGCCGTTCGACGTCAGCGTCGTAGAACTTCCGGTACCCGCTCGGCGTGCGCTCCGGGGCCACGAGCCCCTGGCTCTCGAGGAACCGGATCTTCGAGATGGTGACCTCGGGGAACTCCTCGCGCAACAGCGCCAGGACCTCCCCGATCGACAGGTGCGGCTGCTCCGACACGGCGGCTCCTCCCGGGCCCGGCTCGCTCACGGCGCATCCTCGGGATTGAGCGACAAGAACACGAGCCGGAACCGACCGATCTGGAGCTCGTCGCCACTGTGGATCTGGGCCTCGTCGACCCGCTCACGATTGACGTACGTTCCGTTGAGCGATCCGACGTCGTGAACGACGTAGACCTCCCCGGGCGTGTGGGTGATCTCGACGTGGCGGCGCGACACCGTGATGTCGTCGAGGAAGATCTCCGACTTGGGATGACGCCCGGCGCGGGTGACGAGCTGGTCGAGCACGTACGTGCTGCCCGCGTTGGGACCGTGGCGCACGACGAGCATCCCGACCCCGCGATTGAGCTCGTCGACGTTGACGCTGAGCTCCTCGCCGACCTCACCTTCACCGGGATGGAACGTGATCGTCGAGTCTTCGCGCAGCTGATGCTCGAGCGCGCTCCCGCATGCCGAGCAGAAGTGCGCATCGCCAGGATTCCGATGACCGCACTGGTGACAGAACACGACGATGAGGGTACTACCGGGCCCGGGCCGGTTCCGATGACCCTGCCGGTGCATCGGGCTGGCCCCGCTCCGGGGCGCTGGTCCGTTCGGGTCTCATGCCAGCAGAGCCTGGTAGGTCGCGGCGTCGAGCAGGGCCGCGGTCTCGGCGGTGTCGGAGAGCTCGATCTCGAAGATCCACCCGGCGCCGTAGGGATCGGTGTTCACGAGCTCGGGCGTGTCGGCGAGGGCGTCGTTGGCGGCGGTGACCACCCCGGCCACCGGGGCATAGATGGCCGACACCGACTTGGTCGACTCGATCTCGGCCACCATGTCTCCCGAAGCGACGGCCGTCCCGACATCGGGTAACTGCACGAAGACCACGTCACCCAGCGCATCCTGGGCATGATCGGTGATCCCGACCCGGGCCGCGATGCCAGTCACCCGAACCCACTCGTGCTCGGCGGTGTAGACGACGTCGTCGGGGAAGCGCATCGGATCCTCCGTGTCGGGCCGGTGCGCCATGCTGCCACGGCCGCGCTCAGATCGACGAGCGCGCCGCCCGCTCGGCCCGCGCCGCCCGGCCATCACGCAGCGCGATACGGGCCGGCGGCAGGTACACCCACAGCGCGTACCAGCTGAACGCCAGACCGGGTCCGACGCAGGCCCAGCCGAGCACGCGCAGGAGATCGTGCAGCCACCCGGGGTCGACACCGGCCCCCACCACGAAGAACGGGAAGGCGAACATGTTCAAGAACGTGCCGGTCTTGCCCACCCATTGCACGTCGATGCGAGCCGCGCCCAGGGCCGCCAGGGTCAGCACCACCAGCGAGATGAGCACCTCTCGCACGAGTACGAGCCAGGCGACCCATCCCGGAACCGAGCCGTCGATGAGCACGGCGACCATGGCCACGCCGAGCATGATCCGGTCGGTGGTGGGGTCGAGGATCTTGCCGACGGTGCTCGTCTGGTCGAACCGACGGGCGATGTACCCGTCGACCCAGTCGGTGGCGCCGAGCACGCCGAGCAGCAGGCCGGCCCACACGCGGTCGTCGCGCTCGAACAGGAGCCACAGGAACCAGGGCACGCAGCCCAGCCGAACCAGTGTCACCAGATTCGGCACCGTGAACACCCCCGCCCACCCCTCGCGCACGACCTCGACGGGCCCGGGCGCCGGCCCTTGGTCGGGGTCGGCCGAGGTGAGCCCCGGCTGGCCAGATGAGGTCACGGGGTCGGCAACAGCGTCGGATCGGTCGGTGCGGCGGGCGTCGTCCATGGTGATCGACCCCCACGGTATCGACGCGGTGAGGGCCGAGCACACCGGCACCCGCGAACTCCGGTTGCGGCCGATGCACGCGAGCGAGCAAGCTGCCCCCTCGTCAGGTGCCGGTCGGGCTTCATCCGACCCGGGGGGACACAGGGGCGGCGTGGACAAGTTTTTGACACTCACCATCAGCGGCATGGTGACGGGGGCGATCTACTCGATCATCGCGTCCGGGCTGACGGTCTCGTACACGTCGACGGGGATCTTCAACCTGTCGTACGGAGCCATTGCCTTCGTGAGCGCCCTGGTGTTCTTCGAGCTGAACGAAGCCGCCGGTTGGCACGTGATCGTCTCGTTCCTCGTGACCCTGCTGGTCTTCGCGCCGCTCTTCGGCGCGTTCCTCAACTTCGCCGTGTTCAGGCCGCTGGCCCGGGCCACCGACGCCGCCAAGATCATGGCCACCGTAGGCCTGCTCGTTGCGCTCCCGGCGTTGTCACGATGGATCATCGAGACCGGGATCAGCACGTTCAGTCTCGGACTGCGCGACCCGGGCACGCAGACGTTCACCCCCCGGGGCCTCGGACCGTCACCCAAGAAGACCTACAAGCCCTTCGGTGACGTCATCGTCGACTCCAACCAGATCGTGGTGTTCGTGGCCGCGGCCATCGTGGCGATCACGTTGTGGATCCTGATGCGCAAGACCTCTCTGGGCCTGCGGATGCGGGCCGTCGTCGACAAGGCCGAGCTCGCCGACCTGCGTGGCGTCGACGAGGGACGCACGTCGTATGCCGCCTGGATCATCGGTGTCATGCTCGCCGCTCTGGCCGGCATCGTGGGCGCCCCGGTGCAGGGCCGCCTGCTCGAGAGCAACTTCGACATCGTCATGTTCGTCTCGGCGGCCGCTGCGGTGCTCGGTGGCCTCCGGTCGATCCCGTACGCCTTCCTCGGCGGGCTGGCGTTGGGCGTCCTTCAGAACCTCACCCGGGGTTACGCCAGCTTCGCCGACGACATCCGCGGGTTCGACGCCTCGGTGCCGTTCATCCTCCTCCTCGCCGGGCTGGTGTTCATCGCTCGCGACCGCAGCCGCCGGAGCGGAACCGCTGCAGCGGAGGTACCGCCCCCCGACTATCTCGCCGACCTCCCCGTCTGGCGTCGACGACTGCCGTGGGCAATCTCGGGCGTGCTCTTTGTCATTTACACGACCGTGCTCTCCGACGGGATCTGGCCGAGCCTCATGGGCCGGGGCATGGTGCTGGGGCTGATCTTCATGTCGTGGGTCGTGGTGACGGGCATCGGCGGGATGGTCAGCCTGGCTCAGGCCACGTTCGTAACCTCGGCCGCCCTGATGACCGGGCGGCTCATCTCCAACAACGGGTGGCCCTTCCTCCCGGCGCTCATCGTGGGGGTCGCGCTGGCCGTGGTGATCGGCGTCATCGTGGCCCTCCCTGCGCTGCGCCTGGGCGGGCTCCCGCTGGCGTTGGCCACCTTGGCGTTGGCCTTCGCTGCCGATCTCGTCCTGTTCCAGTGGGATCCACTCCGAGGCGGTCAGACCGGATGGAAGCTCAACCGCTTCGACATCGGGCCGCTCGATCTCGACAACGAGCGCACCTTCGCCATGGTGATGTTCGCCCTGGTGCTGCTGGCCGCCCTGCTCGTGCGGAACCTGCAGCGATCGCACAGCGGGAGGGCCATGGTCGCCGTCCGCACGTCGGAGCCGGCGGCCCAGACCTCGGGGCTCTCGGTCGTTCGTTCGAAGCTGTCGATCTTCGCCCTCTCGGCGGCCATCGCCGGGACGGGCGGGGTATTGCTCAGCCTCTTCAACGAGAGCGCCAACAGCTCCAACGCCCTCACCCAGACCGGCCTGTTCTGGCTGGCGACGGTCGTCCTGTTCGGTATCCGTCGACCGGGCGGGGCGATCATCGCCGGACTCATGGTCTCGACGAGCAAGACCATCTTCGAGAGCGGCATCCATCTCGGCTCGTTCGGCTGGGACGGTTCGTCGTCGACGCGGATCCCGAACATCCTCTTCGGTATCGGGGCGATCCAGCTCGCTCGTTTCCCCGACGGCTCGATCGCCCTGACGGCAGCGCAGAACTACGCCCGCCGCCTCAAGCGACGGGCCGCAATCGCCACGGAGGCCGGGGACGGCGTCGACGAGACGATCGAGGAGTTCGTTCCCGCGGCCAGCACCCTGGCCGCACGAGCTGTTCACGGCGCAGCGCACTTCGACACCGATGGCGCTGCACTCGCGCTGCGCGCTGTGCACTCCGGCTATGGAGCGGTCGAGGTGCTCCACAGCGTGAATCTGGCGGTGCGTCCCGGCTCGATCACCGCCTTGCTGGGCGCCAACGGGGCCGGGAAGTCGACCCTGTGCGCCACCGCGGCCGGTCGGGTTGCCGTCACGTCGGGCTCGATCGAGCTCAAGGGTGTCGACGTCACGTCGCTGCGAGGGTTCCGGCGGGCCCGGGCGGGCGTCGTGCTCGCCCCCGAGACCCGCGGCATCTTCCCCGGGCTCACCGTGCAGGAGAATCTCCAGCTGTGGCTGCCATCGGCCAGCGAGCGCGATCGCGCCTACGAACGATTCCCCGTCCTCGGTGAACGACGGGCGCTGCCGGCCAGCTCGCTCTCTGGCGGTGAGCAGCAGATGCTCACGCTCGCGCCGCTGCTCGTTCGCCCGCCCGAGGTGCTGATCGCCGATGAACCGTCACTCGGGCTCGCTCCCCTGATCGTCAAGCAGATCATGGACGTGTTCGTCGAGCTCCGCAACGAGGGTGTGGCGCTGCTTCTCGTGGAAGAGAAAGCGCGCGACGTCCTCACCGTCGCCGACACGGTCGCGTTCATCGAGCTCGGCCGCATCACGTGGGAAGGCCCCCGAGCGGAGGTCGACGACGAGCAGCTCGCGGCGGCGTACCTCGGCCAGCTCGCGGCGCCGGCCTGAGCCCACGAAATCGAGCAGAACCCGAGGGGACACCACACCGACGGACAGCACCGATACACTGCGGTGCGCAACACAATCGCAACACCACCGCAACATGAGCTTCACCGCACGAGCAGCACAGCACCATGAGCAGCACAGCACCATGAGAGCGACACGAACAGCACAGCATTCCGACAGATCAGCGCTCCGGCGCAGACCTACCGAACGAGGGGGTATCGGTGCGAGTACACAAGAGACTGGCGAAGCTCGTCAGCGTCCTGGCCGTCCTGGCCATCGTGGCCGCGGCATGTGGCGACGACGATGACGAGGCAACGCCGGCAGCCGAGACGACAGCGGGCGAGGCAGGCGAGGCCACCACGACCGCCGCGGCACCCGAAGGTGAAGCCACCACCACCGCGCCTGCACCCGAGGGCGAGTCCACGACCGCTCCCGGGCCCGCCGGCGAGGCCCCCGAGGGCTCGTCGCGCGGCGTTGCCGACGGCGTCATCAAGGTCGGCGGCCTGGGCCAGCTCGACTTCTTCCCGGGCATGGAAGAGGGCGCACGGGCCCGCTTCGAGGCGGCCAACGAATCGGGCGAGGTCGAGGGCTACACGTTCGAGTACGTGGGACTGAAGGACGACGGCAGCGACGCCGCCGGCAACCTCGACCTGGCCAAGGACCTCGTCGAGAGCGAAGAGGTCTTCGCCATCGTCCCGGCCACGAGCGCCGTCATGCTCCCGCAAACCACCGACTACCTCGCCGAGAACGAGGTTCCGTTCCTGGGCTGGGGCTTCATGCCCGGGTTCTGCTCACCCAACGAGTGGGGCTTCGGCTTCAACGGCTGCCTGAGCGGCTTCGCCTTCGGGGTTCCGGGAGCCGGCCTGTCGACAGCGGTCAAGGACCCGGTGGCCGACCTGCTCGGCGTCGACACCGACGAGTTCACCGTCGGCATCTTC
>JANLSK010000042.1:0-25387 GCA_031362415.1 Actinomycetes bacterium
CACGATCGGCATCGGCTTCTATGCCTTGCACCAGAGCGGTGAATCGGCCACAGCCGACAGCTTCGGGATCCTGCTCGTTCCCGTTTTTCACCTGTTCCTCTACCTGGCGATCAGGGTCGCGGCCGGGCGGCCGGGTCTGCGCGAACGGGGGCTGCGGATGCTGATGCTGAGCAGCATTCCGGTGTCGGTCATCTCGATCCTCCAGTACTTCGACATCGCCGGAATGAAGACCAGGCTCAGTGAATACACCGATCTGGGCCAGTTCTCCACGAACGTCGAGCAGGGCTATGTGGCCCGGGCGACGGGGCCGTTCGCCCACTGGCACCTGCTGGCCGGGTTCCTGTTCCCGATCCTGTTGGTCGCCGTGGCCATCGCGCTCGACAAGGCCTGGCACATCATCTCGCCCACCGCGCTCAGCGTGGTCGCCACCCTGGGCGGCATCGCCATGGTGCTGACGCTCACCTACACGGCGTTCGTCGGGCTGCTCGTGGGGACCCTGCTCGTGGGCGCCTGGGCCCGTAAGGCCACGGTGATGGCGCTGGTGCTGGTGCTGGTGACGGTCGTTGCCGGGTTCGCGTTCTCCGAACAACTCGCCGGTCGCTTCAGCGACCAATTCTCGGGCGTCGAGACCGCCGGTGGCAACCGATTCATCCCCAGCACCTTGAACTTCCGGTTCAGCGTATGGACCGAGCAGTTCCTCCCGGTCATCCTCGAAAAGCCCACCGTGGGCTACGGGCCCACGACCCCCCAGGACGTCACGTGGGAGTTCACCGAGTCGGTGTACATCACGATGCTGCTGCGCGGGGGGCTGATCCTGCTCGCGATCTTCCTGGCTTTTTGGTGCGCGCTCCTCGGACGATCGTGGTCCAAGCGCAACGACGCCGACCCCGCCGTACGGATCCCGGCCCGGGCTCTCACGGCGGCGGTGATCGTGCTCATCCCCATGAACGCCGTGTTCCCGTACTACACCTCGCCCGGCCTTCCACACGTGCTCTCGGTGCTCGCCGGACTGGCCTTCGCGCCGGCCCACGAACGTCTCACCGCGGCCCGTTCGCCCCGCGGAGGCGGTGTTCAGACGGGGAACTCAGTGCTCCAGAACTGAGCGGCGATCGTTCCGTGCTCGTTGAGCGTGACGAGATCACCGGTGGTGAGCGTGTTCGGATCCGACCAGTCCCACACGAAGCCGACGTAGCCGTTGAAGCCCTCGTCGACCATGTCGATGAGGTGGGCGACGAGCTGCCGATTCCACAGCGGAACGGGATCGCCGAGATCGTTCCAGAACCCGTACTCGGTGCCGACGATCGGGTACTCGTCGACATGCTGGCCCACGACGTTGTCCCACGACTCGAGCTCGTCGCCACAAAAGCAGGTGTTCAGGTTGGCGTAGCGATGGTTGGCGAAGGCGATGTTCGGCGCACCGCCGAGCAGCTCGGCGTCGAGGTCGAGGAGCTCGTCGGCGCGATCATCCGAGAAGTTCCACGAGAAGTCGATGGTGTCGACGATCAGGAGCCCCCGGTAGCCGAGGTCGCTGCGGAACAGCTCGACGGTGGCGTTGGTCGTGTCGGTCCATTCGTCCCATGTGACGCCGTTGGGCTCGTTCCACGGTTCGTACACGACCTGGTCGTTTCCCTGGAGACGCCCGTAGACGTCACGCATCATCCCGTGGACGGACGTGGCTTCCTCGGGCCAGTCGCCGCGAGAGCCGAGGCTGTCCCACCAACCGACGATCACGAGGAGCCCGGCGGCATTGGCGTCGGTCACGACGGCCTCGAGCCGATCGAGATACGCCACCTTGCCGCCGAGGTCGTACACGTCATCCTCGTAGGTCGCCAGGGCAACCGGCACTCGGAGGGTGTTGATCCCGAGCTCGGCCATCCTGGCGAAGATCGTGGCCCGTTCCTCGAAATTCCGTTGGGCGGTGGGACCGATCCCGTTGTCGGCGCTGCCGTCGGACCGGGTGTAGAAGGGCAGCAGGTAGGCGGCGGCGCCCTTCACCACGAAGCGCTGTGCGTTCTCGACGAGCACGTTGCCCTCGGTGTGGATGGCCGGTCCCGAGGCCACGGCCGTTCGCGAGGCGGCGTTCGACTCGGCGTCATCGCCGCCGCACGCGGCGATGAGCGTCACGGCCAGGATCAGGGGCAGGGCCGCAGTGCCCGTCCGTCTGGGGGATGACCGGACGGAGGACCGGGTCGAGCCCCCCGAGCGCCGGCGCATCACCGGCGCATCACCGACGCGTGGGCTCGTCGAGCCAGGCGTAGGCGTGCTCGTAGATCCCCGCGCCACACGGCAGGTCGTCGCGTTGACCGCGGATCTGAGCCGGGCTGCCGACCGCGATGGCGCCGGCGGGGACGTCGCGGGTGACGACCGATCCCGCGCCGACCAGCGATCCGGCGCCGATGCGGATACCGGGGAGGATGACGCTGCGGGCCCCGATGGCCACGCCGTCTTCGACGATGGCCCCGCCGACGCAGTCGAGATAGCTCGGACACGGCGGATGGGGATCGTCGGTGAACACCACGTGGGGGCCGCAGAACACGTCGTCGCCCAGGGTCACCGACGACAAGAAGCCACCGGTGTGGATGCGGGTGCGGGCGCCGTCGGTGTTGCCGGGCTCGAGATGGGCGCCGCTGCCGACGGAGCTTCGGTCGCCGATCGTGTTGGCTTCGCGAACCATCGAGCCGTGGCCGATCTGCACGCCCTCGCCGAGCGTGACCCCTTGGTAGAGCACGGCATAGGCCCGAACCACCGTGCCTGGTCCGAGCACGAGAGGGCCGGCATCGCCATCGCGTGTGGGGTGAGCGAGCACACAGGGCCCGAGGATCCGGGCCTCGTCGAGACCGATCACGTCTCCGAGGATCTCGACCCCGTTCGGCAGTTTCGTCACAACCCCAGTCTCGCGTAGTCGGACACCGTCACCGGCTCACCGTCGAGGCGCCACGACAGGTCGGCGGCATGGAGCGCTTCGACGATCTTGAGCCCGAACCAGCCGTCGGAGGTGTCGACCCGTCCGGTCTCGCATGCTTGGAGGAAGTGCGAGATCTGCCGCCCGAGCGGCTCGGCCGCCGAGACGTGGGGGACGAGCGTGTCGCCGTAGCGGTACGTGAGCTGGTGCTCGCCGAAGTCGGGGCTGTCGGGGATGACGACACCCTTGTCGTACACCTTGATGGGCTCGTCGTTTTGCGTGTCGTCGTACACGACCATGCGCTGCTCGCCCACGATCGTGAGATCGCGCACCTTCTTCGGGGCCAACCACGAGACGGTGACCGAGGCGATGATCCCCGAGGGGAACTGCATGTTGATGAACGCGACGTCGGGAACGCCCCCGAGCACCTGGCGTGCAGCCGTCTGCACCGAGACCGGGGTCTCGTTCAGAAGCTGGAAGATGATCGAGAAATCGTGGGGTGCGAGGTCCCAGATGACGTTGGCATCGTGGCGAACGAGCCCGAGGTTCAGTCGCGATGATGTGACATAGTGGATCTTTCCCAGGTGCCCGGTATTGAGGTAATGACTGAGCAGATCGATACGGGGGCTGAACAAGAATGTGTGGCCGACCATGAGCGCCAGCTGGCGCTCCTCGGCCAGAGCCACCATTTCGCGGGCGTCCTCGACGCTGCCGGCCATGGGCTTTTCGACCAGGACGTGACGCCCGGCCCGGAGCGCGGCCTTGGCGATGACACCATGCGACTCGACCGGGGTCGCGATGATGACCCCCCCGACCTCGGGATCGGCCAGGGCATCCTCGAGATCGAGCTTCAGCTCGAGCCCGGGAAAAGTGGCAGCCACGTTCGAGAGCCGGTCGACGGAGGCGTCGACGGCAACGACGTTCTGCGTCCCGGTCGCGCTCACCAGGTTCCGGAGGATCTTCTGGCCCCAATAGCCGAGACCGACCATGGCGATCTTCATGACGTCTCCTTGATTGCGCTCGTGAGTACGTGGACGCAGTCCGAGATCTGCGACGGGGTGATGCCGGGATAGAGGGGCAGGGACAGGATGCGATGCGCCAACCGCTCGGAGACGGGGAACTGACCGAGACGACCGAGCTCGCCAGCTCCGTCTTGGAGATGGACCGGGACGGGGTAGTGGATCGCGGCACCGACTCCGGCGGCATGGAGAGCATCGAGGACCCGGTCGCGTTCGTCGACCTGCACGACCATCAGGTGGTGGACATGGCGTCCGCGAGGATCGATGTCGAACACCGTGGCCCCGTCGACCGAGGCGAGCTCCGCGCGGTACTGCTCGACGGCGCCGTCGCGGCGAAGCTGGTCGGCATCGAGGCGCCGCAGCTTCACGGCGAGGAACGCCGCCTGCAGCTCGTCCATCCGCTCGTTGAAGCCCATGGTCGAATGCACGTAGCGGCGGACGGAACCGTGGCTGCGGAGCAGCTCGATCTGCTCGGCGATCGTGGGGTCGTTCGTGGTGACACCGCCGGCGTCGCCGAGCGCGCCCAGGTTCTTGCCGGGGTAAAAACTGAAGCTGGCCGCTCGCCCCCAGGCCCCGGCGGCGATCCCGTCGTACGAGGCGCCGATGGCTTGGGCGGCATCCTCGAACAGCATGAGGTCGTGCCGGTCGGCGATGGCCGCCAACTGGGTCATCGGGGCGCACTGGCCGTACAGGTGCACGGGCAGGAGCGCCCGCGTGCGCGGCGTGATGGCAGCCTCGACAGCGGCCAGATCGATGAGTGCGGTACGGGGATCGACGTCGACGAGGACCGGTGTCGCCCCGGTGTGGTGCACGCCCTCGGCCGTGGCCCAGAAGGTGTTGGCCGGGATGATCACCTCGTCGCCGGGACCGATCCCGGCTGCGAGCAACATCATGATGATGGAGCAGGTTCCCGAGGCGACGCCCAACGCTCGCTCGACGCCGACGTACGCTGCCAGATCGCGTTCGAACGCTGCGACCTCGGGCCCGCTGATGAAGATGCTGCTGCGGAAGACCCGCTCGAACGCGCTCCGGAGCTCGTCGGCGATCGGCGCGTGCACCGTCTCGAGGTCGATCAGGGGTATGGGTTGCGCCAGGCTGGTGATCATCGAGCCTTCCAAGTTCGTTCTGCGGTCGGTGGTCACGCAGCCCCCTGCTTCTTGACGACTGCCGCAGGAGTCTTACAGATGATCTTGAGGTCAAGGCTGGCTCGCCATTGACGCCAATATGAAATGTCGTATTCGACCTGTTGTGCCCAGTCGAGTTCCTGGCGTCCTGATACCTGGGCCAGGCCGGTGAGCCCGGGCTTCACTCGCAATCGCTGCCACATTCGGGCATCGAACATGGCGGTCTCCCGGGGGAGCGATGGCCGGGGGCCGACGATGCTCATGTCGCCGCGGATGACGTTCCAGAGCTGCGGGAGCTCGTCGATCGAGTACCTTCGCAGGAGCCGCCCGATCCGCGTGACCCGCGGATCGTCGACGAGCTTGAACATCCCGTTGTGGCGCTCGGCATCGCCCCGGATCATCGCGGCGACGTAGGCGACATGCTGGCCCTCGTCGTTGGCGACACGCATCGTCCGGAGCTTGGAGATCCGGAACTGGCGGCCGTCGCGTCCGACGCGTTGCTGTCGGAACAGAGCCGGGCCCGGGTCGTCGAGCTTGATCGCCACCGCCGCAAGGGCGAGGAGCGGGGCTGCGAGGAGCAGTGCGGCTCCGGCGATGGCGATGTCGATGATGCGCTTGTAAGCGCGAGCTGCGCCCGACAAGACCGGAGCGAAGGGGTCGCGATCGAGTGCGTCGGGGGCCGGGTCGACGACGACGATGATCGTGCCGTTGCTCAGGACCTCGGGGTGCGTCGCGGTCATCTGCCCGAAGGTGGGTGACGTCACGAGAATGGCCTGTGGGCTCCCACCCGTCGGGAGGGGGTCGATCTGCCATCGCCAACCTCGGAACGCGGCCGCAGCCGAGACGGCGTCGGCCATCTCGGAATCGGCCACCACGCGTGCCGCCTCCACCCGGGGGTCACGCCGACCGAAGGTGGCCGCCACGGCGATGGACAGCGCCAGCGTCCCGACGAGGAGGAGACCGGCAGCCGACCAGAGAAGCCAGGCCCCAAGCACCGCACACGCGCAGAACGAGAGCATGCCGACGGTGAGAGTGGTCGTTCGCCGAGCCTCGGCCCCGAAGGAGCTCCCTCGGTCGGGCCACGTTCCGTGGTAGGTAGTCATCACATCCTTGGGGAGCCGAATAGATGCGGAGCGTCCTCGTCCTGTCACGAGGAGTGAGTTTGTGGCGGGGTGAAGGCTTATGCAAGTCCACCTTGAGACTTTGGGAATCCTCGCACACCGGAGGCCCGGAAGCCATCACCCAGTTTGGGCGGAGATGCCCGGTACAGACGGCGCTCCAAACTCGGCGATGGCGGCACCGGTGCCCCCCATCTCACGGAGTCGTACCCATTGACCACTGAAAATAGGCATGAGGTGTTGAGACGAACGCTGAGCGCTGTTTTCCCAGCACATGCAGAGGTGACACAACGCACATCGTCGACCGACTCCGGCATCACACGGTGCGCTCCGTGGCCTGAATCGGATACCGAGGCCTCGTCCTGGGTTGGCGTTCCCGGGCCGGAATGCACGAGGAGTGGTCGAGGAGTGGTCGAGCATCGGAACGGGTGTGGCCTGGGGTACGGTGCGTCCCCGCTGGTCACCGGCACGGGTGTGCCCGCCTGTCGACGCGCGACAGTGAGGCACGCCGATCGCCGCCGCGCCTCGGACCCCGGACGGCGGTCGTCCGAGCGACCACGAAAGAGAGATCGTCATGACGGAAGCGGGCCTCGTCTACTCGTGCGACGACCACCTCGACCTGTTCAGCCTTCCCCACGACGTGTGGACCAGCCGGGTCCCGGCTCGGCTGCGAACGGCCGTCCCTCACGTGGAGCCCCATGCCGATCTCGGCCGGCCCTACTGGCACGCCGGAGACCGCGTCATGAGCCCGGCGGGCGGCATCGACAAGGCCTACATGGCGTCCGCTCGGCGGGATCTCCCCGATGACGGCTACCGAGCCTCGAACCCGGCGCTGCGCCTCCACGATCTCGACCTCGACGGGGTGCACGCCTCGGTCATCTACGGCCCCGGCTCGCTGTTCGGCTTCCCCATCGACGATCCCGAGGTCATGGTGGCGACGGCCCGGGGCTGGAATGACTGGGCCGCCGAGCAGTTCAACGCCCACGATCCGAGTCGACTGTGCGCACTGCCGTTTCTCCCGACGACCACGCCCGAGGACGCGGCGTCGGAGCTCGAGCGATGCGCCGGTCTGGGCCACCGGGGCGCCGTGGTGCACGTGCACCAGATCGACGTCGCCGACCGGGCCTGGGACCGGCTGTGGGCGGCCGCTGCTGGGGCGGCGATGCCGATCAGCTTCCACATCGGTGGTGGCGCCGGGTACCTGAAGTCACCCCGGCCGGGTACCTGGGAGATGGCCGCGTTCTCGGCCGTGGCCCCCATGCAGCTCGACGAGCCGCTCGTAGCGATGATCTTCACGGGCGCGTTGGACCGGAACCCGGGCTTCACCCTGGTGCTCGCCGAGGCCGGCTTGGGTTGGCTGCCGTACTTCGTGGCCCGGATGGACGCGTCGTTCGACAAGCACCGCCGCACCAGCGGGCTGCCCGCCGACCAGCGCCGTCCGTCGGAGGTCTTTGCCACCCAGGTCTACGCCACGTTCGAGGAGGAGCCGCTGGGGGCGGAGTTCATCCCGTTGCTCGGGGCAGAGAACATCATGTGGGCCAGTGACTATCCCCACACCGACAGCACCTGGCCCGAGTCGCGAGCGGCCATCGCCCATCTGGGGGCGTTCCTTGTGCCCGAGCAATTGGCGCTGGTGACGGGGGAGACGTGCAAGCGTCTCTACCGGCTCCCGTGAGCTCGAGGTGGCGCCCGGGGCCCCGATCTGCCGTCCCGTGAGGCCCGTGACCGTGAGCCCCGAGCCCCTGGTGGACACGCACACTCACGTCGTCTCCGGCGACCTCGCCCACTATCCGCTGCAACCGCAGGCGTTCGGGGTCGATTGGTACCGGACGGCGCCCGTCGACGTCGACGACCTCCTCGGCGCAGCCAGGGCGGCCGGGGTCGGGCGAATCGTGCTCGTGCAGGCCCAGGGCGCGTACGGCTACGACTGTCGGTACGTGCTCGCCGCCGTCGCCGACCATGCCGATCGCTGCGTTGCCGTGGTGTCGCTCGACATGGACGGTCCCGATCCGGTGTCCGCGCTGAGAACCCTGGCCAGGCACCCGGCGACACGGGGCGTCCGGTTCTTCGGCGTGAGCGGCGTGGAGCCCACGTGGCTCGCCGATCCCGACCGCCTCATCGTGTGGCAGACCGCGGCGGAGCTCGGGCTGACGGCGGTGGCGACGGTGTTCGATCGCCATCTCGAGGCTCTCCGGTGGACGCTTGAGCGGGTGCCCGATCTTCCCGTCGCGCTCGACCACTGCGGATTCCCCGACATCAGCGGTGGGCCCCTCCTGCCGAACGCCGGCCCGTTGCTCGCCATGGCCGACCTGGGCAACGTGTCCCTGAAGGTCTCGTCGTACCTGCTCCAGCAGGCCGAGCGGCTCGGCGATCCGGCCGACGTCGTCGACCGACTCGTCGTGGTGTTCGGGGGGGACCGCCTCCAGTGGGGCTCCGACTACCCCCAGACCCACGATCGCAGCTATGCCGATCTGGTGGCGCTGGCTCGGTACTCGGTGCGCAATCAGCCCACCATGGCCCGAGTCGCGGTGCTCGGAGCCAACGCGGCGCGCCTGTGGTGGGATCATCCCGGCTGAACCGGTATCAGGAGGCACGCAGCCGACTCCCCCAGAAAGGCCCGGATGCCAGAGAACGGGTTCGTGGGTGGGGTGCCGCCTGGGTTGCCACTCCGGTACGCTGCCCTCCAGGCACAGGTGCACCGGGTGGGCGGCATTCAGGCCACGTCGTACGAGGGGTCGAGGTGAGCACGATGACATCGAGCGGACTGACGGCGGTGATCGCACATGGCTGACCAATCACCGCTGAGCGCTCGTGACCTCGAGGCCATGGGACTGTCGGGTTACACCGACATCGTTCAGATCGGCCAGGGCGGCTACGGCGTCGTGCTCGGCGCCCGCCAGGCGCAGTTCAACCGGACGGTCGCCATCAAGGTCCTCCCGAACGCGCTCTACGACGAGGTCGCCCGCAACCGCCTCACCCGTGAACGCCAGGCCATGGGCGTGCTCTCGGGCCATCCGGGCATCGTGACCGTGTACGACACCGGGTACACGACCGATGGCCGGCCCTTCCTGGTCATGGAGTACATGAGCGGCGGATCGCTCGCCGACCGGGTTGACATCAATGGACCGTTGCCGTGGAGCGAAGCCGTGCCGATCATGGTGGGCATCGCCGAGGCGGTCGAGGCCGCGCATCGGGCCGGGGTGCTCCATCGCGACATCAAGCCCGACAACATTCTCGTTTCGGCCTTCGGGGCCTCGAAGCTCACCGACTTCGGGATCGCCTCGGTCGTCGGCGGACCGGCGACGGCCGCCACGTCGATCACCGCGACCATCGAGCACGCGGCTCCCGAGGTGCTCCAGGGCCAGCGGCCGACCGAGCGTTCCGACGTCTACGGCTTGGGATCGACGCTGTTCGCGATCGTGAACGGGATGGCCGCGTTCCGGCGCCCCACCGACGAGTCGCCGCTGCCGATCCTGACCCGGGCCCTCACCGAGAACGTCCCCGACCTCCGCCTGCGGGGTGTGCCGGCGCCGATCTGCGAGGTCATCGAACGGTCGATGACCAAGGACCCGGCTGGCCGTCAGGCGAGCGCCCTGGGCTTCGCCGAGGATCTCCTCCGGGCCGCGCAGGTCTGCGGGCTCGACGTAGGCTCGATGCGCTACGGCAACGTGCGCTCGACGAGCGAGCACGGGCTGGCGTCGCTCAATGTGACGTCGGTGTTCGTGCCCGGCGCCCACTCCACGACGGGCGCCACCCCGGGCGCAGCGCCCACGGGCGGTGTCGGTCAGGGCGGCTGGGGCGGCCCCTACAGCCCGCAAGGCCAGACCGGTTCAGCCCCGCCGCCGCCCCCACCTCCGGGCGCACCGGGCGGGCCCGGAGGTTCATCCAAGAGCGGGTCGAAGCGCTGGTTGATCGCGGCAGTGATCGTGATCGTCGTGGCGCTCGTCGGTGTCGCGGTCGTGCTCATGCAGAACAACGATGCCGACGTCGCTTCGCCGCCCGGCGCTGGCGACACCGATCAGACCCGCGAGACCGACTCGACGGGCGGGGCCGACTCGACGGGCGGGACCGTCACGTCCGGCGGGGGAACGGTCGACTCGACCGACTCCTCCAGTACCGAACCGACAACGACCCCCCCGTCGGGCCCCCAGGAGCTGCCGCCGCTGCCGCCGGCCGCCAGCATGCAGGAGATTTCCGCTGGCGAGTATCAGATCGGCGTGGCCGGACCGGGCTCGAACCAGGTGGCCGCCCGTCCCGAGAAGCTCGAGCGGTTCTACATCGACCAGACCGAGGTCGACATCGGCTCGTACATCCGCTTCCTCAAGGACATCAAGGATCTCGCGGCCGACAACCTGCCCATCGGCTGGCAACCGGCTGCTCCTTACGTGCCCGCGTCAACGCTGACCATCTCCGACTTCAACTTCTTCCCCGTCACCGGGGTCACCCCCGATCAGGCCACTGCGTTCTGCCAGTGGGCCGACAAGCGCCTGCCCACCGAGGCCGAGTGGGAGGTGGCCGCCCGGGGCCCCGAGGGCCTGCTCTATCCCTGGGGCAACGACGACGATCCCGCCAACCATCCCGACACCAATGGCGGCACGTGGGTGGCCGGATCGATCGACGGCAACCTGTCGTGGTCCGGCACCTTCGACATGGCGGGCAACGCCTGGGAGTGGGTCGACCAGCCGTATGACCAGGTGCCCGACGGTGAGCACGTGTCCCGCGGTGGCGGCGGCGGTGAAATCGTCGACATGGCCTACCGCCGCCGGGGCGCGCCCGACACCGCGAGCTTCATCGCCACCGTGGGGTTCCGCTGCGCAGCCTCCGAGGTCCGGCCGCCTCTCGCGATGAGCGAGTCGGCGCTGTATTTCGACGAGTTCACGAACATCCAGAGCGGCTGGCCGATCGACGAGCCGGTCGGCAACGTGCGCAACGGGTATCACCGCCCCGACGCCTACCACGTGCAGGCTGTACAGCCCAACACGCCCGTACGGGTCGAGCTCCCGGTCTCGGTGTTTCCACCCGTCGGCGATGCGATGGTCGAGACTCGGGCAACGGTGTTCACCACCAAGACCGACGGGGGGACCTTCCGTTACGGCCTCGTCGTACGGGTGCAGGGTCCGGGTTCCAGCCAGCTCGGCTATCTGGCCTTCACCATCGATCCCCGAGCGCGACGCTGGTCGGTGATCCACGAGCTTCCGACCGATGCCGATGAGCTCGACTCCGGCGAGACACCCCTGTTGGGTGGTCTCACGCGCGATGTCTACGACGTGTTGCGCGTCGAGATGCGGGGTAGCTCGATCACGTTCTTCGTGAACGATCAGGAGATGACCACCATCGAGACCCCGTTGGAGGCCGGTGGGATCGGCTTCTTCGTGGAGACCTTCGACGAGACCGAAGCTCACATCCACTTCGACTACATGGCGGTGGCCGATCTGCCGAGCTGAGCGCCTCTCGGCCGCTCGCCCAGCTCCTCAGAGATTCTTCTCACTCCCCTTCGATCGCTACCGATCCAGCCGGCTCGTGGCGCTCAGTGGTCGGCCGACAGAATGAGGGCGCTGGTGGGGACGCCGGTGCCACCGGTGATGAGGACGTGGCCCGAAGCGGCGCCACCAACCTGGTTGACCGCCGTTCCGCGGACCTGGCGGACGCCTTCGGCGATGCCATTCATGCCGTGGATGTACGCCTCGCCGAGCTGGCCCCCGTGGGTGTTCACCGGGAGTCGGCCCTCGATGCCGACCTGGCCGTCGCGGATGAAATCCTTGGCCTCGCCCCGCTCGCAGAAGCCGAACTCCTCGAGCTGAGGAAGCACGAACGGCGAGAAGTGGTCGTACAGCACCGCGGTGGCGATGTCGTCGGGGCCGAGCTCCGAGCTCTCCCAGAGCTGCTTGGCGCACACCCCCATCTCGGGCAGGCCCATGAGCGACTCACGAAACCACGATCGCATCATTTGCTGGTCGTCGCCCATCCCCTGCGCTGCCGCGGCGATCACCGCAGGGGGCTGGCGCAGGTCGCGCGCCCGTTCGAGCGACGTGACGAGGATGGCCTGGCCGCCGTCTGACTCCTGGCAGCAGTCGAGCAGTCGGAGCGGCTCGCAGATGAAGCGCGAGCTCTGATGATCGTCGAGCGTGATGGGCCGGCGGTAGAAGTGCGCCTTGGGATTCGTGGCCGCGTGCGCCCGACAGGTGACGGCGACCCGTCCGAAGTCGTCCGACGTGACGCCGTGCTCGTGCATCATGCGGCTGGCGAACATGGCGATCCATGACGCCGGGGTGAGCAATCCGTAGGGCGAGGTCCACGAGAACTGGGCTTGCTCGGCGTTGGCCCCGGCGGGCTGGTCCTGCACCCCGCTGCCGAAGCGGCGCCCCGAGCGCTCGTTGAACGCCCGATAACACAGCACGTATTCGCTCACGCCCTCATTGACGGCCATGGCCGCGAGCTGCACCACGCCGGCCGGAGCCCCACCACCATGATGCACCCGGCTGAAGTGGGTGAGCTCGGTGATGCCGAGACCGCGCATCACCTCGTTCTCGGGGTTGGAGTCCATGGTGAACGTCGACAGGCCGCCCACCTGCTTGGCGTCGACGCCGGCATCGTCGAGCGCAGCAACACACGCTTCGAGCGCGAGTTGCAGCTCGCTGCGGCCGGAGAACTTCGAGAACTCGGTGGCGCCGATCCCGGCGATCGCCGTTCGGCCCGCATACCCGTGTGCGCTCACGACCGGGCTCCTTCGCTGTGTGTCGCGGCCGCTTGGCCGATCGCGGCGTGCGCGGTCCCTCCGGGCAACACCACGGCTGCCGTGCCGGTCACATGATCACCGATCTCGTTAGATCCCGTGAAGGCGACCGTGATCCCCCCGGTGGAACGATCGAGCGCGGAGATTGAGCCGCTCATGGTCATGATGTCGCCAGGATGGTTGGGCACCCCCAGCCTGATCCGCAGGTCACGAAACACGATCTCGGGCCCGAGGCAATCGGACAGATAACGCTGTGAAAGCCCGAGGGTGGTGTGAATGTTCATGAAGATATCGGGTGAGCCGCGACGCTGGGCCAGGTCGCGATCGTGATGCACGTCAAAGTAGTCGCGGGTCATCAGGGCGCCACCCACGATGAGTGTTGCTGTCAGCGGTATCGGGCACAGGGCCAGCTCGTCGCCCACCGAGACCTCGGAGATGGCAACGGTGGTCTCGAGGCGGGGCGGCCGGACCGGCCGGAACTGGGGGAGCGTGATGGGGCCCCGGGAGTCGACGGCGCCGTTCTCGAGCGCGGGGTGGGAGTCGAGCCAGCACAGCTCGAGGGGCATGCCGATGCGGATGTGCTGGCGTTTCATGCCCACGAGGTTGGCGACGAGACGCGTGCCTTCTTCGAGCTCGATCAGGCCAACGAGCAGCGGGTAGCGGAACCCGGGAACCTGCGGATGGTGCGGGGCCGCCCAGGAGTAGAGCGTGCCCCGGCCCGAAGCCCCCCGGTGGCCCATCGAGAACGCCCCGCACTGCCGACAGCGCGGCGAGGGTGGGAAGTGCAACGTGCCACAGGCGTTGCACGACTGGATGCGCAGCTCGTGGGCGCGGGCCCCGTCCCAGAAGTACTGGTTGTCGGCGTTGATCGCCGGGCGGGGTCGGCGGGCCGGATCGGAATCGGGAGCAGCGGTGGCCCCGGGCGCGTCGATCGTTGCCATGGCGCCGCGGCCCGTCCCCGGCGCGAACTTGAGCATGCGAAAGAGCACGTTGCCGACGGGCTCCCCCTCGACGGTCGAGTACTCGGTACGCCAGGTGACGAAATGACCACGCCCGATGGCGGTGTGCTTCTCCGAGCTCACCGACTCCAGGCGAGGCCTGCTCTCGACGACCTCGCCCAGGCGCAGGTACCGGGTGATCTCCATGTCGGAGTTGGTCGCCAGGGTCGAGGTGAATCCGGCGGCGTCGAGCAGCGTGATCACCGCTCCGACCGGGTTCTCGCCGTCGCGGCGTATCTGCACGCCGGGCTTGTCCCAGATGTCGAGCATCGTGGGCGGGGCCACGATCCCGCCGTGCACCGAGCTTCGGGCCGCATCCGGGTCGACGTAGCAGGGGTTGACGTCGTCGATGATGTCGGCCCAGTGGCGAATCATGGGTTGATTCACAGGATCCCGGGCGACGTTCACCGGGCCGGGCCGACCGACCGCTTCCTGCAGGCGCGCGACGAAGGGATCGTCGGGCGGGCGCGTGCGGGTGGTCGAATCCGGGTCGCTCATGCGCGCATCCTCCCATCAAGCGTCGAACCGGTGCTCGCCGGAGATGTCGCACGGGGCCGGTCCCGGAGCTGCTCGCCGGAACTGACGAGTGGCGGTGAGAATGCGGTGATGACGAACACGCCGGGCCCGGACCCGACCGTCGGAGAAGCTGGGGCTGCGTTTCGCGATCGTGTGCTGGTGTGGGTCGTGGCCGAGGCCGAGCGCTTCCGTCCGCCGGGGGTCGAAGACGAAGCGGCGGTCGTGGCTCGCCAGCGCGCCCGTCAGCGTTCGCTGTTCGATCATGGCCTGGCGGGGATCATGGTGCCGATCGAGCACGGTGGCCTGGGCCTGCGCGTGATCGAACAGATGGTGTTCAACGACGAAGTACCGGCGCACGTCCTCGACGCCGGGCACCTCATGATCGGCCTGGGGATGGTCGTGCCCACGCTCGTAGCTCACGGAACGCCAGCCCAGCAGCGCCACATCCCACGGCTCCTGAGCGCCGCCGAGAAGTGGTGTCAGCTCTTCTCGGAGCCGGGCGCCGGATCCGATCTGGCGTCGTTGACGACCCGGGCCGTGGCCGACGGTGACGAGTGGGTGGTCGACGGGCAGAAGGTGTGGACCTCAGGCGCCCGCTACTCCGAGCACGGGATCCTCCTGGCTCGCACCGATTCGACCGTGGCCAAGCACCGAGGTCTGACGATGTTCGCCCTCGACATGGCCACACCGGGGATCACCATACGCCCCTTGCGTCAGATGACCGGGCGATCAGGGTTCAACGAGGTCTTCCTCGACGGGGTGCGCGTCCCCGATCGCTGTCGGATCGGCGGGGTGGGCCAGGGCTGGACGGTCGCCATCACCACGCTGATGAACGAGCGGGTCAGTATCGGCTCGCGGGGCTCGAGTCTGGCCGCGGCGCTCATCGCCACCGCCCGGGGCGCCGGGCTGGAGCGCGATCCGGTCGTGCGCAGCGAGCTGGCCGACATCTGGATCCGTGAGACGATCCTGGGCTACCTGGGTCAGCGGATGCGAGCTGCCCTGCTCGCCGGCCGTCAGCCCGGCCCCGAAGGCTCCATCGCCAAGCTGGGCTCCGGGGCGCTGGCGTGGAAGGCGGGCGCGCTCGGCGTGCGCCTGGCTGGAATGGGCGCGCTGGCCCGCCGCTCCGATGACGATCGCGTGGCCGGTGCTTCGGTCGCCGGTGAGCCTCCGGCCGGATGGGCCGAGGTGCTGTGCAGCGCCCCCGGGCTCACCATCGCCGGCGGCACCACGGAGGTTCAGAAGAACATCATCGGCGAGCGCGTGCTCGGCCTGCCCCGTGAATCCGCCCCGCAGTGAGGGTCTCCCGTCCGACCCCCTCCCGAGCATTGTTCAGTAGGACACTGCATGCGACGTCGTTGTGAACAATGGTCGGGGGATGCGCGCCCAGCTTCCGAGCATTGTTCAGTAGGACACTGCATGCGACGTCGTTGTGAACAATGCTCGGGGGGATGCGGGTGCGGGGGGTGCGGGGGGCTCGGCGTCAGGTGCGTTCGTCGACCATGCGGGTGCGGTTGATCTTGCCGGCGTCGGTGCGCGGGAGCCGCTCGACGAGCTCGAACGACTTGGGGCGCTTGTAGGGGCTCAAGCGGACGCGGCAATGGGCGTCGAGCTCGTCAGGGGTGAGCGCGATACCGGTAGCGGGCTGCACGACGGCGTGAACCCGATGGCCCCACTCCTGATCGGGGAGGCCGATGACGACCACGTCGGCCACGCCCGGGTGCTCGGTGAGCGCAGCCTCGACCTCGGCGGGGTACACGTTGGAGCCTCCGGTGATGATGAGATCGACCCGGCGATCGGCGATGTAGAGGTAGCCGTCGTCGTCGAGCCAGCCCAGATCGCCGATGCTCGTATAGCCATCGGGGGTCTTCGGGGGAGCCGACGCGCCCACGTACTCGAAGGACGGCCCGGCCGCACTCGGCTGGCGCATGAAGATCTCACCCACCTCTCCGGGGGGGAGCTCGACGCCCTCGGGGTCGAGGATCTTGATCTCGGTGCCGTTGTGGCCCAGGCCGACGGTGCCCGGATGCTCGAGCCAAGCGTCGCCGCGAACGATCGCCAGACCGACCCGCTCGGTCGAGCCGTAGCTCATGAAGAACCGCTCGGCGCCGACGAGGTCGAGCCAGAACCGGGTGAGCCACTCCGGCATGGAGGCGCCGCCCTGCTGGACGGCCATCACGCTCGAGAAGTCGCGCTCGGTGACGCCGTCGAGGCGGGCGATGCGCTGGAGCATGGTCGGCACTGCGATGAACGTCCCCACCCGGTAACGCTCGATGAGCTCGACGGCCCGTGCGGCCTCGAAGCGCTCCATGAGCACGAGCGGCTCGTCGAGCAGCAGGAAGCGGTACGCCGTGAACCCGTTGGTGTGATAGAGCGGCGCCGGGATGAGCTGGCACGACGTGGTGACGCCCGTCATCCGGTCCTCGGTCGCCGGGTCGATCTCGCCGGGGATGGGCGCCACGATGATCTTGGGCCGGCCGGTGGAACCGCTCGAGGCGATGGCCGACTGGCGGGGCGGGGTGACGTCGGGCAGCGGCCCGCTGGGCCGGTCGGTCGTGGCGCGGATCTGGTCGAGGGTGACGATCGCCTGGTCGGTGTCGGTCCACTCGGCGATCACCAGGCGGGGCGCCGCCACCTCGAGGAGGCGTTCGCGTTCCCATGCCGGGAGGTCGAACCGGAGGGGAAGGACGCAGGCGCCGAGCTTCCAGATGGCGAAACTGGCGAAGAAGTGCTCGGTCGAGTTCTTCAAGCCGACCACGATGAGGTCGTCGTAGCCGACGCCCCGCTCGGCGAGTAGCCGAGCGACCTGGTTGGAGCGGGCCTCGAGCTCGTTCCAACTCACGTCGATGTCGGGCCCGTCGACCGGGGCGAACACGAACGCCCGGGCGTCGCCGTGGAGCTCGGCGAGGTCGCGTAGCCGGCGCCCGTACGAGACCGGATGCGATTCGTTGAGCGCGCTCACGGCGCCCGGGGCCGCCTGGCGGTCGGCCGCAGCGCTGTCAGCGGCGGTGTCGGAGTCCGTGGCGTTGTCGGTGCTCATGGGCTCGAACGTAGCTGCGCCCCGGGGGTCTGCGCTCGTGGACCGTCCCGCGCGACCTGGTCGTGCGACGTCGGGGCGCCTTCGTTGCGCTGTCGTTGCGCAGCCTGCGTACAACGGGCAGCGGCGGACCCGTCGTCACCGAACCGAGGAGCCGGCATGCACAGACATCTCGTTCGATCCACGATCATCCGGGCGGGGCTGGCGCTGGGGCTCAGCACCCTCATCGTCGCCGGCGACCTCTCGGCAGTGGTTCCCGGAGCAACTTCGACACCGAAGGCGGGGGCCATCGACTACTGCGACCTGTATCCCGACCCCAAGCCCCTGGCGTGCGAGAAGGACGTCAACGTCGGTCTGTTGGACTGGGTGGAGCTCGCCGGCTGGAGCGTCGAGCGCCAGCTCCCCGACCCGATGCCGCACCACGAGATCGCCAACCCGGCGTTTCCGATACGGCTGGTTGCCTACACCGACGTGGTCGGCATCTTTCCCTCGGTGACCGCGGGGCCGAGTGCCATCTGCGGAGTCCTGGCCACGGCCGACCTCGACTCGGGCTTGGGGCGCGTCTTCACCGTCGAGCTCCGCGACATCGGTGACTGCATCATCACCGCCACCGCGGTGCAGCCCGCCGTGCCGAGTGACAGGACGCAGACGATCTCCCGCACCGTGGTCGGCTACCGGGTCCCGCAGACGCTGACGTGGCAGGCACCCCTTGACCGGTACTACGCGCCGCTTGCCCTGGTCGACGTCACGGCCACGAGCTCGGCGGGCTTCCCGGTCGCCTACTCCGTGACCGGACCATGCATCCAGGTGACCGGGATCAACCCCGCCCTCGAGTACCCGCTGGTGAAGGCCGTATCTGATGGGACCTGCACGGTCACCGCGATCGCCGCAGGAAGTGCGACACACCTCGCTGCGGAACCCGTCAGCCGGAGCTTCGTGATCGCGACGGTCGCTCCCGACCTGGCCTGGGCCTCCGATGCCGGACCCCCAACCATCATGGAGTTCCCCCACGCCGGCACCTACGAGATCGTGGCGATCAGCTGGACCGACGTGCTCGCGCTGTCGGCCACCGGGGCGTGCACGGTCGCCACGACCGGGGTCCGGGCGGTCAACCTTCGTTACTTCGAGATCGTCGGTTCGGTGACCACCACGGGGACGGGCGAGTGCACGCTCAGCGCGTCGGTCACCCAGTTCGTCCTCGACCTCGTGCGAGGCCGGTCGGTCTCCCCCCACAGCATCTCGGGCATGGTGCCGGTGGTCGCTGCTGCCGAAACGGTCGTCGACACCACGCCACCGACCGTCACCGCCTCGGTGATCGGAACCCTTGGCGCCGACGGCTGGTACACGGGCGACGTGGACATGAGCTGGACCGTCGGCGATGCCGAGTCGGCCGTGTCGTCCCAGACAGCTTGCGCGCCGACGACCGTCACCACCGACACCGCCGGCCTCACACTCACCTGCACGGCGAACAGCGCCGGGGGCACCACGACGGAGAGCGTGACCGTCAAGCGTGACGCCACCGCACCCACGCTTGCGCCGGTCGTGACTCCGAACCCGGTGGTGTTCGGCCAGTCGGCGTCGGCTGCGGCCAACGCCGCCGATGCGCTCTCGGGCCTGGCCACGAGCAGCTGCGGCACGGCCGCCAGCAGCACCACCGTTGGCAACCAGAGCGTCACGTGCGCCGCAACCGACAACGCCGGCAACACGGCGAGTGCGAGCGCGAGCTACCAGGTGCAGTGGGCCTGGCGCGGGTTCGTCGGCTTCAGCCAGCCGCCGACCATGAACCGGTACGTGGCCGGCCTTCCCGTCCCACTCCTGTTCTCGCTCGGCGCCAACCTGGGGCTGGCGATCCTCGCCGGCTCACCGACGTCGCAACGAGTCGACTGCACCACCAGGGCCGCCATCGGCGGCGCCACCAACGTCGACCCCCGCTCCGCCTTGTTCTACGAGCGGCACACCAGTACCTACGCCTACGTGTGGCGGACCGACCGGGCCTGGCGGGGCACCTGCCGCGTGTTCACCCTGAGGTTGGCCGACAACACGGTGCGTAGCGTCGCCTTCACCTTCCGATGAGCGTCCCGAGTCCGTGAAGCTCCCAGCTGACGGCCGCCGGTCACCCTCGAGGGGGCCGGCGGCCGTTGGCTCGTATGGTGTCGAGTTCGATACCGTCCGGCGGCGGATGCCCGGCCCAGCGGCGCCGGTCCGGCGAATCGCTCGAGGAGAGACATGGCCAGCACCGAGTTTCATGCCCTGCAGGAGCGGATGGCTGCGGCCCCCAAGCCCGACCCTCCGGCCAACCTCCAGGCGCTGCGCGCCCGCATCGAGGCCATGATGGACGCCCAGCCGACGGCCGACGGCGTCAGCGTGTCGCCCGTCGACATGGACGGTGTCAGCGGGCTGTGGCTCGTGCCCGAGGGCTGCGAGTCGGCGCCGGTGATCCTGTACTTCCACGGCGGCGGCTTCCGCCTGGCCTCGGCCCGAGCCTATCGGCCCTATGGCTCGCAGCTCGCCCGGGCCTGCCAGGCGCGGGTGTTGCTCGTCGACTACCGGCTGGCGCCCGAGCACCAGTTCCCCGCCGCGGTCGACGACGCGGTGACGGCGTACCGGTGGCTGAGGGCCCAGGGTCAGCCGGCCGAGCGCATCGTGATCGGCGGCGACTCGGCGGGCGGCGGCATCACCGCCTCGGCGCTGGTGGCGTTGCGTGACGCCGGCGATGCACTTCCCGCTGGCGGGGTGTGCATCTCGCCCTGGGTCGATCTCACGAACACCAACGAGTCGTTCAAGACGCGCGTCGACGCCGACAAGCTGTTCAGCCCGGCGCAGGCCGCCGAGGCCACGGCGCTGTACCTCGGTGACAGCGATCCCAAGAATCCCTTGGCCTCGCCGGTGTTTGCCGACCTCTCGGGCCTGCCGCCGCTGCTCGTCCACGTGGGCGACGCCGAGGTGCTGCTCGACGACGCCTCGGCACTCGCCGAGCGGGCCCGGGCTGCCAGCGTCGAGGTGACACACCGGATCTATCCCGAGATGCCGCACGTCTGGCACCTCTCGTACCCGGCGTTTCCCGAAGCCGTGGAAGCCGTCGACGAGATCGCCGCCTTCGTCCACCGGGTCGCGGGCGCCTGACGTTCGTCGGACGGCTGCACGGGCCCGATGGGGGGCGACGAGCCTGGCGGGGCCCACCGGCGCTCAGAGCTCGAGGAGGGCCTGCTCGACGGCCTCGGTGAGCGCAGGGTGGATGTAGATGACGTCGTGGGCCAACTGGTCGACGGTCTGCCCGAACGTCATGGCCTGCACGAGCGGCTGGATGAGCGTGGCGGCCTGGGGGCCGATGATGTGGGCGCCGAGCAGCAGCCGGGTCTCGGCGTCGGCGATGAGCTTCACGAACGACGTCGTGTCGCGCAACGCCCACCCGTAGGCGGTGTGCGAGTAGTCGCGCACGGCGACCGTCAGCAGGCGGCCGGAGGCCCGGGCGGCCCGTTCGGTGAGCCCGACCGTCGCCACCTGCGGGTCGGCGAAGACGGCATGCGGGGCGAGCGGGGGCGTTCCGATGCGCAGATCGTCGGGATGGAGGAGGTTGTGGCGCATGGCGCGCCCCTCGGCGTTGGCGATGTGCTTGAGCTGCAGGTGATTCGAGAGGTCACCGAACGCGAACACCCCCTCGACCGACGTGCGGAGGTACTCGTCGACGATCACATGGCCGTGGTCGTCGACGGCGATCCCCCCGGCGGCCGCATCGAGCAGATCGCTGTTGGGGATGCGACCGGTGGCCACCAGCACGACGTCGACGGTGAGCTCCGCCATCTCCGAGAGCGACCCCTTCGCCGTCGAGACCGTGAGTGTGATGTCTGAGCCCTGCTGTCTCGCCTGGATCACCTGAGCGCCGGTCCGGAGATCGAAACGCCCCCGGGCGATCTCGGTGAAGCGCCGGCTGACGTCGTCATCCTCGGCTGTCAGCAGGTTGTCGCTGCGCTGGACGATCGACACGTGCGAGCCGAGCGCCTGGAACACGTGGCCCAGCTCGGCGGCGATGAACCCTCCGCCGATGATGGCCAGCCGGGGCGGGAGGGCGTCGAGGCGCATGATCGTGTCGGACGTGTGGAACGGAACCCCGTCGAGCCCGGGGATGTCGGGGATCATGGGTCGGGCCCCGGCGGCCAGGACGATGCGCTCGCCGGTGATGCGCTCGCCATCGACGTCGAGCACCTTCGGGGCCACGAAACGAGCCGTGCCCTCGTAGACGGCTGTTCCGGTGCGGCGGCGGTAGTCGATGGCGCTGGCGTGGGCTGGGTCGATGGGGGCGAAGACCCGGTCGCGAATGGCCGGCCAGTCGACCGAGTCGAGGCGGGCTGTGACGTCGAAACGCGCGGCTTGCCGGACGTGCTCGGCGACGTCAGCGGTGTACACGAACACCTTCGACGGGATGCAGCCCCGGTTCAGGCATGTGCCACCGAAGCGGTCGCGCTCGACGATGGCGATCCGCCATCCCTCGAACTCCGGCCCTGGCAGCATGTTGCCACTGCCGGCCCCGACGATCACCAAGTCGTAGTGCTCCACCGCGGCTACCCCTGCCCCCGGGAATCGGTCGTCGGAGAGTCTCGTTCCGAGGTGTTCAGGTACCGGGATCGAGGTGAACGGGCCCGGATCACGCCCCGTCGGTGCTCAAGGGGACGGCACCGACCGGCGACGAAGTACGAGGATCGCGCCCCGCCGATCACCACGACAACGGCAACGATCCCGACCACGAGACCTGCGCTGCTGTCGCTCTCGTCCCCGGCGCCTGCGGTGGGCCCGGCGACGTCGGCAGCTGTGTCGGCAGCGGTGGCGTCGTCGGGCTCGAGCTCGGCGGCCGTAGCAGCGAGAGTGACCTCAGTTGCGGTGTCGGGCGATGGTTCGGGCTCGGGCGACGGGGAGGGCTCGTCGGCGCCCCCGTCATCGGCGCTGACGGCAGTCGTGGTCGGGCTCGTCGTTTCGACACGCGTTGGAACTGTGCTCACGCTGGCTCCGAGCGCCACGGCCGGGGCGGCAAACTCCGGCTCGGCGCCGCCGGCGGGTGCCACCTCGATCCACGCCAGCTCGTCGCCGTCGCTGCAGTGTTGGATCGTCTTGAAGACGGCCGGCTCGCCAGGCGTGTCGGGCAGGGTCAGGGTGAGAGGGAACGCAACCCGCTCCTGCCCGGAGATGATCCCTCCTTCCCAGGTGACGGTGTCGCCGTCGATCGACGGCGTGAAGTTGTCGACCTCGCCGGCGACGGGGTCGACGGCACCGGCCGGGAGCTGCATCCGAATCCGATCGGTACCGCTGTTTCCCGAGCACTCGTTGGGGACGTTGAACGTGATCGCCGTCCGAGCGCCGGCCGGAGCCTCGCCGGGATCGGCCTCGATGTGCGCGAACGCGGTGCCTGTGGCGAGGGAGACGGCGACGGCCGCTCCGAGTGCAACGGCGAGGCGACGGCGTGATGCCACGGCGGCCCTCCTGAGGACGTTCGTGATGGAGTCGTTCGTGACATGAGTCGTTCGTTGCGGTGGGCGAGTTCCGGCGTGAACCACGTTTCCCCGAGTAGTTCAGGGGATCTCGCCGACGTGGTCGTCGTCGCTGCGCCAGAGTCGGGCCAGCTCGGCTCGGGCACGTGACACTCTCGAGCGAATCGTGCCGATCGGGCAGCCACAGATCTCGGCGACCTCCGCGTAGGACAGTCCCAGCATCTGGGTGAGCACGAACGCGCTTCGTTGGTCGGGATCGAGCGATCGGATCAACTCGTGCAGCACCGTCACGTTCGTCGTATCGTCCACGTGCGAGGCCTTGGCGCCCGGATGGGTTGCGGACCCCGGGACCTCGACCCGGCGGCGCCGCACACGGACACGGATGGCATCGGCGCATGCTCGTCGGGCAATGGTCAAGAGCCAGCTTCGCGCTGGAGCGTCGCCCCGATACCGGGGCAGGGCCCGCCACGCCCTGAGGTACACGTCCTGGGTGACGTCGTCGGCGCTGTCGTTGTCGACGAGGAATCGACACAGGCGCCAGACCTCGCCTTGAGTCCGACGAATGAACGACGCCAGAGCCAGGCGGTCGCCGTCACGGGCGTCGAGCAGGAGTCGGGTCAGGTCGTCGGTCATGGCGTTGGCACGCAGTCGGCTGGCCACCCGACAGTATGGCCCGTCCTGGGAACTTCCGGAGCTCACCGAGCGACCTGGTGGGTATGCGATGTGAACAGAGCCAGGATGCCATCTCGTCCCGCATCGACGGCGAGACGGCCGGGATCGACGGTCATGCCGTCGATAGCCACCTCGACCGTTGCCGGCCCTGCCAGGCGTTCGCCGCCGACGCTGAGGCCATGCGCCGCCTGATTCGTCTGGGCCCGGCGGACGCCGTGCCTGATCTCACGGCCTCGGTCCTCGCCGCGATCGGGGCGCAGCGGCGCCAGCAGCGAGGTTGGCGCGTGCCGGGTCCCCGGCGCTCGGCCGTTTCCGGAAGGCTCGGGCAGCTGAGGGTGCGGGTGGCACTCGGCGCGCTGGCAGTGTTCAAGCTGGCCATCGCCATACCGGCGCTGATCCTGGGCTCCGAATCAGGAGCGGCGGTGCACGTGGCTCGCGAGGTCGGCTCGTTCGAGGTGGCCCTGGCCTTCGGGTTGCTCGTCGTGGCCTGGCAGCCGGTTCGGGCCTCGGGTCTGTTCCCCCTCATGGCTGTGCTCACGGTGTGCCTGGCGGCGTCGGCGGCTGTCGACGTGGCCACAGGCGACGAGGGTGTGGCCGTCGAGCTGACGCACGTGACCGAGGTCGTCGGCCTGACCCTGGTCTGGATGCTCGCCCGCGTCGGTGTCGCTCGCCCCGGGCGCGGCGGGCTCGGGCTGCGGGCCGTCGATCGGTCAACATCTTCGTATGCGTGATCGACGGCGATTCCGACTGGCGGTCGTGGGGGCGGTGGGCGCCTGCGCCATGGTGCTGGTGAGCGCCTGTGGCGGCGACGGCGACGAAACCCCAAGGGAAGGCACCGATACGGTGTGCGATCCGGCCGAGGTGCTGGTCGAGCCCAATCAGGGTCATGTGCTGCCGGGGGTCGCCGTGTCGTATCGGCACCGTCCGCCCACGTCGGGCCAGCACGTTCCCGAGCTACCCCAGCCGGGGGTGCACACCGCGCCGATCGACGAGACACAACAGGTCTTCGCCCTCGAGAACGGCTTCGTGATCCTCCAGTACGGGCCCGCGCTCTCCGATGACGATAAGCGTGAACTCGAATCGCTCGCCGAGCTGGACGATCGCGTGATCGTGGCCCCCGCGGTGGCGATCGACGGCGACCGGGTGGTCGCGCTGACGGCGTGGCAGCAGCGCCAGCTCTGCGACGGCGTCTCGGCCGACGACATCCGCTCGTTCGTGGCCAGTCATGTCGGCACGGGGCCCGAGAGTGCGTGAGCGCCCGCGCCTGCTCTGGTGGGGGAGTGGGGCGCCGTCGGCTGCCGCCGCGATTCGCCGACGGTCGTCCGTCGCCACGTTGGTGATCGTGCTGGGGACACTGGCCGGACTGGTCCTGGGCGCGTCGCCGGCGGGGGCCGACCCTGCGGAGCCCACCAACTACCGCTCGAAAGTGCTGGCCGAGACTCCGGACGCTCCCGGCGTCGAGGTGCGCATCGAGGGCGGTGACGCGTTCGTGACCATCGAGGTCGAAGCGGGCCACACGGTGATCGTCGAGGGGTACGACAGCGAGGAATGGCTCCGGATCGAACCCGACGGCACCGTGTCGCAGAACCTCCGATCGAGAGCGACCTACTGGAACGCCGATCGGCTCGCCCTGACGCCCGTCCCAGCCGACATCAGGCCGACCGACGCACCCGAGTACGAGGTCGTGGGGGAAGACGGGCGCTACACGTGGCACGACCATCGCACGCACTGGATGTCCCCCGACCTGCCGCCGGTGGTGGTCGGGCGCGAATCGGAGACGGTGGTGGTCCC
>JANLSK010000084.1:0-36609 GCA_031362415.1 Actinomycetes bacterium
GCAGCCGTTGCCGTCGTCGTGCGAGATCGACAGGATCATGTCGCGGACATCGGCACCGGCGATGTCCGCTATCGAGCGCCCCGGCTCGGGGACGAATGCGGTCACGTAGACCAGGCGGTCGACGCGAGTCAGGTCGGGCACGAGCGAGATCGTCGCACCGCCCGCCGAGTGGCCGACGACCACGATCGGCGGGTGGAGTCCATGCATCGCGTCGACCACCGTGCGGCCGTAGTCCTCGAGCGTGGCCTCAGGGTCCGTGCAGGGCAGGTCGACGGCGATCGCGTGGTGGCCGAGCGCCTCGAGCTCGGGGATCACCGGTGCCAGCTCGGCGGGACTGCCGAACCCGCCGTGGACCAGGACGAACGTCGTCATCGCGGCCTCCTTCTCGGGCAAAATCCTGTCACCCCTCGGGTAGCGACAGCAAACGCAAATGCCGCACGGACCTTCCTGCGGTCGCGTTGTATTCAAACCCCGTGCCCGGGAGACGTGCCCCCAGGGACAGGGTGCGTTGTCGCCAGTAGCTCAGATATGAGATGGATTCGAGGAGGTGTGCGTGCCGGCTCGTGATGATCTCGACCAACTCATCGATGACCTCGCCGAGACCGAACCCGGGGTTGGGCTATCCAACGTGGCGGCCAACAACCTTCTCGGTCTCGCTCAGCGCGTTCTGTGGCACCGATAGGGGTACGAGCGGGCCAAGCATCGGCGGCGCCAAGGCCGGTAGTGCCCAGCACGCGACACCCCCAACAACACCGTGGCACGGCGCACGCCAACGAACACGACCAGTTCAGCGAACAGCACCGCGATCACCGCAGCGGCCTTGTCTCGGAGGCCGCGCTCTCGGAGAGCATCTCCAAGAGCGCGTGCGCTTTTCCCGTGATCTCCAACGCCAGCCTCGTCCGGGTCGGCTCCGAAGTCAACTGAGCGTTGGCCTTGCGCAACCGATCAAGCTCGACCTCCTCCGGGGAACGCTTGCTCCGCCGACCCGGGCCCGGCGACGGGCTCGTTTCACTGGCCAGCTCCTGACGCCACGTCGAGACCTGGTTACGACGCAGGTTCTCCCGACGCAACATCGATCCGCGATGGCCGCCATGCTCGGGCAACTCGTCGTACTCCGCGACGATCCGTTCCTTGAACTCCCGGCTATGACGCCGATACCCCGACCGGCGACCAACCTCCCCTTCCACCGACTCGCTACCTGCACCCGAAGACATCGTCATCTCGCTCAGATCCAGTCTCGCCCCGTGTTCCAAACAACATCACAAGTGGTCTCACATGACCCTGACCCACAGGGTTTCGGATCACATGAATTGTCAGCTGCCGTACATCGGCCACTTCGAATCGGTGGACCCGCAGCACCGTGGACAGAGTCTCTCGTGGTTCGGCTCCACTCGAATCGGACGGTGGTCACGCCGCATTCGGTAGCGCTCGTAGGCTGATCCGATGGTGACCGTGTGGTCGATTCGTCCGTATTCTGGCCCGCCGGTGCCCGAGCGCATCTCGGTGGCCGAGCAGCGGGCCATCCTGTCGGACACGGGTGTACTGGTGCAGCGTCCCGGCGTACCGGGGGCGGTGGTGGTCGATTCGTCGGGCAGCCTGGTGCTCGCCATCTCGAGCTTCAGCGAGGTGCGGTTCGTTCGCGGCGCGTCGAATACCAGCACGGCGGAGGTGTTGGCGCCAGCGCCGCCCGGGGTGGCCTGGCCAGCGATCGGGCGGATCGACCACGACGGTCTCGGCTGGACCGACTGGCGGCACGAGTTGCTCGATGGGTCGGTGCTCGGAACCGGTGACGCCGGATCGGCGAAGGGGCGGGAGTGGGGTCTCTTCGCCGGCGCGACCATGACGACCGGCGCCGACCGGTTCACCCTCGACGACGTGGTCCGGCCGGAGTGCGATGAAGAGCGGGCGCGACGTGAACGACGCCGCTTCTTCCGATCCGAGACACTCGCCGGTCGCGCGCTCGGGCACCGGTTCATCGCAACGGACGGTACGGGGGCGGGTCGACTGACCTGGGCCGGTGCCGAACAGCCCCAGCACCACGAGCGGCCGTACGAGTGGCGGCTCGAATGGGCCGCTGATCGGCCCGATGACGCGGTGCTGGTGGGGGCGGCCGCCTGCTCGCTCCGGTTCATGGCGTACGTGGGGACGATGCTCTCGATGTCGTGACCGTGACCGTGACCGTGACCGTGACCGTGACCGCAGCAGATCTGCTGACGCGCTCTCGCCATGTCTGGTCCCCTCTGCGTCGCGCAGACCCGTACCCATGACCACCTCGGTCAGAAGTGATGTCAAGACCTCCGGCGGCGCCAACGTGACGCCGGCCGAGGTCGAAGCGGCCCTGGCCGGCTTACCTGAGGTGCTCGAGGCCTACGTGACCGGCGTTGCCGATCCGGACGGGACCGCGGGCACGCAGATCGTCGCCGCGGCCGTGGTGCCCCGCGCCGCCACCACCATCGATCCCGATGAGATCCCCGGACGGCTCAAGGCCGAGCTCTCCGCCTTCAAGCTCCCAACGCTGGTGTGGGTCTGTCTGCTCCAAGGCCGAGCTGCCTTCACCGAGTCGGGCAAGATCAAGAAGTCCGAGCTCGCCACCCTCCTCGCCCGCCGACTTCGCTGAGTCGGTGAGCATCGCCGGTAGGGTCAGCAGCCTTCCCCGGCGCCAACAACTGGGCCTACCTCGTGGTGATGCCGACCGAGGCGGCGGCGGTGGAGCACATCGCGGCGCTGAATGCCGAAGACGGTCTCGCCCCCCTGCCTCGAGACGGCCATCGTGCGGACACTGGCCGTTCCCCCGCCCTTCTCGCTCGAGCATCGGGACATTCGGCTGAGCGCTCCCATCGACGGGTTCGGCGTCGACCAGGCCTTCCCGTCATCCGACCTGGTCCTCATTTCGGACGGAACGGAACTGGTCACCTTCCTCGCTGGCAGCCGCTACGGCCATGTGGGACGGGTTCTCCTGATCTCGGCCGGCGTCTCGCCATGTGCCGACCAGTTCACCGTGCGGTTCCACGAGCTCGTCACCGAGGCGCTCGCACCCTGACGCGCGCAGGGAGGCCCCCGCTCCCGCGGTTCCGTCGTGAGCGCTGCCCTGCTGGCTGCCTCGGCGACGATTCCCATCGCCCGCGTCGTCAGACAAAACTCGGGATCCTCTCGTCGCCCGATCTTGAGACGGATGGTTGGCTCGCGGTGCTGTGCGCGAGGCTGACCAGATGCGCATGGAGTTCGGTCCCGACGACGAGGACACCTTCGAAGCGGCCCGAGATGTCCTGGCGGGTCGCTTCGAGCGGTGGCTGGTCGATGGTCGCCATGAGTCCGGCGACCAGGCTGCTGAACTCGCGGGCGACGCCAGCATGGCCCTCGACTGGAAGCGGAGCTACGGCGACGGCCATCTCGGTCGATGGCGTACCGGGGATGTCACGGAGTTCTTGTTGGACTGGTGCCCGCGGAAGCTGAGCGTGTCCCAGGACGATTGCCGATCGATCCCGATGGCGCTGGCCGCATTCGCGGCGTTCCTGGAGTCGGAGGCGCTGCTGGCGCCGGGCTCGTCTTCTGCGGCTGCGCTCGCGCATGCGGCGGAGGGCGTGAGCGACGAGTTCGTGAGGGCGATGGGTGACCCGTCGAAGTTCGGTCTGGCCAAGTCAATATGGGCCGCGGCGAGCGCTGACGGCGTCGACCTCTCCGACCCGGCCACGATGCAGAAGTGGGTCGCCGAGTTCAACGCCAGCCCCGATGAGCATCGCCGCCAGCTCATCCCTGACACCGCCCTGGCCCGGCGGCCACGACCAACGCTGCCGCCGGTCGCGTTGCCAGATGAAGCGGAGATCACCGCATCGAAGGAGGAGGCGCCGATCCTCCTGGTGCTCGAAGCGTTCGCCACGTATATGGGTCAGGGTCGCAAGCTGACCCAAACCGGCAACCTCACCCTGGCCGATGCCCGGGCGCTGGTGGAGCTGCTCGGAACCGGCGATGTGATGGACGGCCAGATCGGCGACACCACGTTCAAGACCAAGAGCTCCGCCGAGCTGCCCCGGCTCAGGCAGATCTTCGCGTGGGCTCGCAAAGCCGGTGTCGTCCGGGTCGCTCATGGGCGCGTCATCGCCACCAAGAAGGGGGCGGCGCTCGCCACGAACCGTGCCCGAAGCTTCGACGCGGTCATCGAAGCCCTGCTGGCAATCGGCCCGCTGGCATCGCAGCGCGATCCCGACGCATGGTTGGCTTGGCCCGAGGTGAACGAGTGGTTGGACCATTTCGTCGTCCATTTGCTGACCGGTCCCTACGTTGCTCAACGGCCCATGCCGATCGACGAGCTCGAACGTGTCGCGACCGATGCTGTCCTCGCAGCGTTCGAGTTCCGAGCTCTCGACGATGACCGGGTCGAACGTCGCGTCGGCACCGACGTGGTCGACATCATGGACGTGCTTGCCCTCGCGGGCGTCGTGCGACGGGCGGGCCTGCCCGATCCCCTAGATGGCGAGTCGACGGCGGGTCGGCGACGTCACGGCGGAACGGTGGAGCTCACCGCGGCGGGTATCGCGACGGTGCACCGGCTCCTGGTGGCGTCGGGCTATGACGTGCCGACGGCCGGTCGGTTCACGCAGTCCACTGCGACCGAGTTGTTCCTCGGGACGGACCTCGATGACTTCCCGATGGTGTGGGCTGAGCTCGAAGCGTGGCGCCGCCGACGCGAGCCGGCCCAGGCGGCGGCCGAGCTGGCAACGGCCGTGCGGGAGCTGGCGGACCCGGCCTTGCGCAACATGGCTTTGGCCATGATGGGCGACATCGACCTTGAGGTTGCCGGTCCCGAGGTCCGCCGACTCGCAGCCGAGCCTGCGACCCGCGGCTTCGCGTCATGTTGGCTCGTCGACCACGGCCTCGAAGACCCACGGGCGTTGTTCGACCCCAGCGACGTCTCCTGGTTCGTGGACGTGCTCGCCCAGCGGCTCGTGACCGCTGGAGCGGATGGCTTGTGCGACACCCTGGCACTGGCCGGAAGCCATGACGCACAGATCGAGGTGATCGGCCGCCTCTGGCGATCACCATCGACGGCGACCGACAACGTGCTGGGCGCGATCGGCGAGATCCACCCGACGAAGGCCGTCGCCAAGGCCGCCCGCAAAGCCGGGTTCCAACGCCGAAGCTGGCTCGGAGGGCTGTGATCCGGCGGTGAGCGTCCCGTTCGCCCACAGCCCGCAGCCCACAGGTCGAGGGCCAGCGCCGGGAGCTGCTCTGATGATCCGGGGACCTCACGATGAGGTCCGGCCCGTGCCTAAGATGCCCCGGTGAGTTCGTCTGAATTCGTCGAGATGCTCGTCCAGCTCGGGTTCATGCTCCTGGCCGGGGTCAGCCTGGGCTACGTGATGCGCCGCCTGCGCCAGCCCTCCGTGGTCGGCGAGATGGCCGCCGGGGTGCTCATCGGCGTGACCGTGCTCGGGGCGGCCGTCCCGGGGGTCTACGACTGGCTCTTCGTCGACGTCGGACCGCTGGTGAACAGCACGCGTGGCGACATCATCAAGGTCGGCATGCTCTTCTTCCTCTACGTCGCCGGGTCGGAGGTCGACCTGTCGGAGGTGAAGACCCTGGGGCGCCAGAGCCTGATCATCGGCTTGGTCGGGACGATCCTGCCGATCGTTGGCGGCATCGCCCTCGTGTATGCCACCCCAGTGTCGATGTGGGGCGAATCGATGGGCGTCGGCCGCCTCCCGTTCGCGGCGTTCATCGGCATGAACCTGGCCAACTCGGCGAACCCGGTGCTCGCCCGCATCCTCATCGACCTTGGCCTCATGCGCAGCCGCATCGCCACCATGATGATGACGGCGACGGTGGTCGACGACCTCGTCAACTGGACGCTCTACGCCATCATCCTCGGCTCGGTGACCTCCGGCAGCGAGTCGTCGGGCGACGATCGGAGCCTGTTCGTCGATCTCGGCCTTGTCGCCCTCCTGTTCGTGGTGGTGCTGGTCGGCGTGCGGTGGATCGCCCCGAAGCTCGTTGGCCTGGCCCGTCGCCACCTGGCGTGGCCCAACGGGTACGTCGCTGTCGTCGCCTTGGTGGTGCTCGGGGTCGCGGCGTTCAGCGAGGCCATCGGGGTGCAGGCGTTCCTCGGCGCCTTCCTCGCCGGAGTGGCGTTGAGCGGTGTGGCGACGACGGTCGGGGCGACGGGCCACAAGTCGATCACCCACGTCGCCATCGGCCTGTTCGCGCCGTTGTTCTTCGTGTCGATGGCGCTGCGCACCGATTTCGTGGACTCGTTCGATCCGGTCCTCGTGATCACGGTGGTCCTCTTCGCGCTCGCGTCGAAGCTCCTCGCCGTGGTGGTGGGCGTCAAGCTGGCTGGCCTCCCGATCGGGCGGGAGGCGTGGGCGATCGCCTGGGGGTTGAACGCCCGGGGCGCGACCGGCATCATCCTGGCGGCCACCGGCCTCCAGGCGGGGATCATCGATGAAGAGGTCTTCGTCGCCCTGGTCGTGATGGCGATCGTCACGTCGATCCTCGCCGGACCGATGATGGTCCGGGCGCTCGGACCGCTGCGGGCCCAGATGGCCACGGTGGAGGTCGACGAGGAGGACAGCGCCCAGGTACTGGCTCAGGCCGCGCGGATGGTCGAGCGCGACATGACCGAAGCGGAACGGGCACAGCTCGACGCGATGATCCTCTACCGGGTGGTGGTGGCGATCGACGACCCCGCCACGGCCGGACCCCTCGTGGAGGTGGCCGTCGAGCTGGCGTCGTCGCAGCGGCCGTCCGAGGTCGTCCTGGCGGCGTTCAAGAAGCAGAGCGACGTCGAGAGTCGCATCGCCTACCACGTGCTCGACGCCATCGCCTCCGAGCTCGGAGACCTGCGGGAGCTCGAGGAGATGGTCCGGGCGTCCGGGCTCTCCGTGGTTTCGGTCTCCCAGCGCAGCACCGACCTCGGGGCCGACATCGCCGACCGGTCCCGCGAGCTCGGTGCCCATGCGCTCATCGTGGGCGACCGTCGGGACGACCCCGAGTGGGTGACGACCGTCGACCGTCTCATCACCGAGAACCCGTGCGACGTCTTCGTTGTCGTCGCTCCACGCCCGCGGCTCGATGCGGAGATCCGGACCGGGCCACCCGTGGTCGAGGCGGCGTCGGGTCTTCCGGGCCAGGCCAGCTTCGAGGCGGCAGTTCGTTTCTCGCTCTCGGGGACACGGGGCCCGGTGGTCGTGGGGCTGGCACCCGGATCCAAGGCGGCTGAGGCTTACCGGCCCACCCTCGAGGTGTTGGAGTCGCTTGGTCGGCCGGGCCATATCGAGGCGTCGAACCTCGACACTATCGAGGGCGCCGCGCTGGCTACCGACGCCCGCTTCGTCGTCAGGCCCTTCTCGGCACCACAGGGGCTCGCTCCGATCGAGCGGGCTCGCCCCGACGCCGAGCGCTTCGGTGCCCCGCTCGTGCTCGTCGCGCCCGACGCTCGCCAGCGTGACCGGACAGGCCTGGGTGCGATCCTCCAGCACCTGCAGGCGCAGGCCGTTCGGGCGGCGGCCGCCACGACCCCCAGCCCGGTCGAGTAGCCGGGGATGACGTCGTTGGACGGGCCATGCCGGCCCCGTCGCCCGGACGCACCGTGCGCGACGCCATCGCGTCGGAGCTGGCCGGCGGGGACTGGTGTGAGGTGCTGGGTCGTCACGTCGGATTCCTGGTCGACCGGCTCGACGCTCATCTGTTCCACGGTCTGATCCGCACGGCGCACGCCGCCCGGGCGCTCCGTGACCACGACGGGCCCGAGGCCCGTGCCGAGCTCGCTTCCGGTCTTGCGGCCTGGACCGTCTGGGCCGCCGAGACCGGCGCCGAGGTCGCGCCCTCGCCGGCGACCGACCCGTTGGGCGAGATCCTCGAGCTGGCCCGCCGAGGTGCTGCGGCTTTCGTGGCCCAGCGATCTTCACGCTGCATGCGGTGGCTGCGCCCATGGCCTACCTCGCGGGCAAGCGCAGACCGGTGATGCCGCGTTCGGTGACGCGGTCGCGGTCATGATGGGCTGATGGTCTCGGACGATACGCGTTGGCTCGACGAGGACGAGCTGGCTGCCTGGGTGAGCCTGATCAAGCTGGCTTCGCGCATCGTGACGTTGAGCGACGGCGAGCTGCGCCGGACCCGAGCGATCACGGGCCGGGATTACGAGCTGCTCCACCATCTGTCAACGTCGGATGACGGCTGGCGTGTCAACGAGTTGGCCGGCCATATCGACGACACGTCGAGCTGCATCACGCACAGGATCAACCGGCTACGCTCCGCAGGGCTCGTCGACAAGCGCACCGACGCTGGTGACCAGCGGGCTCGTCGGGTGCAACTGACCTCGGCCGGCCGTGCCCTGCTCGAACAAGCCGCCCCCGAACATGTCGCCCGTGTTCGGCAATGGGTCATCGATCCCCTCGACCGGCACGACCTCATCGAGATCGCACGCATCGCCCGCACGCTGAACGACCATCTCCGCTCGGTCGTCCCGCCCTGCGCCTGAGCCAGCTGTACCAGGAGGACGAGGTCTCGCGAGACCGCGGCGAAACGCTGTGCAGCGTCGTCGGACGTGTTGCCCGGCCTGGACGATAACTGAGCGTTCAGGTAATGTGTTGGCATGACCGAGAACAACCCCGAACGATCCGTCGCGGAAACTGACCCCACGAGCATGGCCAGGACCGACGCCCCGACGATCTCGGCGACGCCGAACGGGCCGTTGATCGTCAACGGTGCGCCCCTGTATCGGCGTCGAGCGGTGAAGAGCGAGCACGGTGAGCCGCTCGCGTGGGAGACGACCGAACAACTCGAAACGCGTGGGCGCTACGCCCTGTGCCGGTGCGGCCAGTCGAACCGGAAGCCCTTCTGCGACGGCACCCACGCCGCGATTGGCTTTGCTGCCGATGACGTTGCCGCCGGTTCGTACGGCGATCGCTCCTCCACGCTGGGCGGGACGGGCATCGTCGTACGCGACGACCGGTCGATCTGCGTCCACGCTGGCTTCTGCGGCTCCCGGGTGACCAACGTGTGGCAGCAGGTTCCCCAGACCTCCGAGTCGACGGTACGCGCGCAGGTGATTGCCATGGTCGAACGGTGCCCGTCCGGTGCGCTCACCTACCGCTTCGGCGGCGACACCGCCGGTGACGCCGGCAGTGACACCGGCAGTGACGTGGAACCCCTGTTCCCGCAAGCGATCGCCGTCATCGACGACGGTCCGCTGTGGGTGACTGGAGGCGTCCCGATCACGATGCCCGATGGTCGATCGCTCGAAGTCCGCAACCGTGTCACCCTGTGCCGGTGCGGCGCCTCAGCCAACAAGCCGTTGTGCGACGGCACCCACGCGTCCATCGGCTTCAGCGACCACTGAGCCTGGGATCGCCCATGGCGTCAACGCGAACGGAGCCTGCCATGACGTTCACCGATCACGAACGGGCCGACCTCGACAGCCAGCACCTCGGTCGCATCGCCACCGCATCCCGATCGGGGGAGCCCGACATCGCGCCCGTCGGCTTCGGAGTCGCTAGACGGGTGGCGACACGGGCTCGGAGCCTGAGCCCGGGGCCACTGTGCGCGTGACGGTGCGGCGCCGCCCTGTCTCCACCAGGTTGGTGGCGATCATGAGGGCGGCGAGGATCGCCAGGATCGTCAAGGCGCTGAGTTCGGGGCCCGCGAGCCCGACACCCAGAATCACCGAAAAGGCCGCGGCGACGCGCTCGACCGGGATTTGCTTGGTGGCTCGGAAGTGGCCCGCGATGAACCCGACGAGGAACAGCACCAGACCCGTGGCGATGGCCAGGCGACCGAACGACTCCAGAGGTCGGTCGGGGTGCACGATGGCCTCTTCGACGCCGACGGCGAAGACCACCGTTCCGGCGACGATGGGGAAGTGTGCGAACGAGAACAGATCGCGGGCCAGGCTCGATCGCAGCCCATGGTCGGGCTCGTTGGCCAGCCGGGCCTCAGCGGCCCCGCGCACCCAGTCGAAGTACGTCCACCACATCGTTGCGATGATCACGAAGGCCAAGATGGCGACGGTTGTCAGCTGCCCGTCGGGCTCGAGCTCGGCGGTCGTCGCCCCCACGGCTATCACCGATTCCCCGATGGCGATGATGACGAACAGCGCGTGGCGTTCTGCGAAGTGGCCGGGAGCGACCCGAAACTCGCCGCGTCCCGCGGCCAGCGCGCTGGCCAGGTCGACCATCAAGGCGGCGGCCCAGATCCACGGTCGAGCGTTTTCGCCCGCCAGCCCGCCGATGAGGAGGATCACGGGGCTGACCGATGCCACGGGAAGATAGGTACGAAGCGCCGCGAGCTGCGCCGGGTCATGCCGCACCCCGTTCCAGTACAGCGCCAGGGCGGCGAGTCGAACCATGGCGTAGGGCACCGCGAACCAGGTGCCTCGGTCCGAGAACGCGTCGGGAATGGCGATGGCTGCGACGAGGGTCGTGGCTGTGACACCGAGCACGGCGAGACGCACGAGTGTGCGCTCGAGGTCGATGGCGTTGCCAGCCCAGGTGAACTGCGACCATGCCCACCAGACGAGCCACATCAGCAGCGCCGCTTGGGACCAACCGGCTGCGCTGTAGTCGGCATGGAGCGCTGCGGCGACCTGGGTGATGGCGAACACGAACACCAGGTCGAAGAACAACTCGAGGTACGACGTTCGTTTCTCGGTCGTGGCGTGAGCCGTGGCGCTGGCGTCGGTGCCGCTCATCGGCGCAGGAGGCTGAAGGCGATGCCGGGGCCTTGGCCGAGGGGGTACGCCAGGCGGATCCAGAGCATAGCGAGATGCTCCAGGTCGGAGGACGTGCTGAGCCCACCCGTGTCGATCGGATCGAAGCCGAGCTCGGCGGCCAGCGTGATGACGATCGCCTTGGCGTCGATGTCGTCTCCGGCGACAGGCATGATCGGTGTCCCGGCGGGATAGGTCGGATCGGCCATGTTGGCTGAACCCGTGGTGTTGAAGGCCTTCGCCACCCGCGTGCTCCCCGTCCATTGTGCGATCAGCTCGGCCCACCAGAACCCGATCGGCCAGCCCGTCTGGGCGAGGTCGACGGGTTCGATGCCACCGTCAAGATCTCCTTGGGCCGTGCAGGATCCAGGATGTCGATCGAAGGGGCCATGGGTTCGTCCTCTCGTTGGGGATTCGTTCACTCCATCGACAATACGAGGCGCTTCGCCAGGGGGTCAGTCGCCCGGACGGTCTCTCGATGGTCGGCACGATGCTCAACGCAGGAACCGATCCTGCGCTCGTGGCTCTGTATCGCCAGCGGATCGTCGCTTCCCGCCGAGCCCGCTTGCGCGCCATCCTCGAACGGGCACGGGGAGCGGGGATGCTCGACGCCGATGCCGACATCGAGGTCGCCGCGGCCATGCTGACCGGAAACTTCTACGCCGAGCGCTCGCTGGCGGTCCGCCACCGCCCCGATGGGCCGAAGGCACGGCCACGCTCGTGTGGCGAGCGCTGGGTGGTGTACCTGGCCACCCGGTCACCCGCTGAGGGGTGCGAGGCCCGAGGGCGCGCGTTCAGGGTGTCGGCGACGGCTGAGGTGGCCGATACCTCAGGTGTACTCCGGCTCAGGTGTGCTCAGGTGTAGTAGCGGAGCTCGATCGTGGTTCCGTCGGGGTCGCGGATGTACAGCGATGTTCCGTCACCGCGTGCGCCGAATCGGGTGCCGGGCCCGTCGAGGACGTCGAACTGGCCGCTGGAGGCGAGGGCGTCGAGGTTGGTGGGTGTGATCACGAGGCAGAAGTGGTCGAGTCGGCCGGCGTGGTGATCGCCGGGGACCAGGTCGAGGATGGTCTGTTCGTCGATTCGGACGGAGGGGAACGGTGCGGTCCCGTTGCGCCATTCCTGGACGCGAACGGGTTCGAGTCCGAGCCGGTCGAGATACCAGTTGAGGGTGGTCTCGACATCGGAGCAGTTGAGCACAAGGTGGTCGAAGCCGGTCACGGTGATGGGACTGGTGCGCAGTGTCGCTCTCCTTCGTGTCGTCCGCAGGCTCTGTGGCGCTGCGCCCGGATGGGCAGGAAGTTGGCCGAGCCATGGGGCAGCCGTCATTCGTGGCCAGGCCCGGCGGGAAGGGTCGGATGGCTGATCGTCGCTCAGGTGAGCTCGAGGTCGTCCCAGTCGACGTTCGTGCACATGCGGTGGTACTCGGGGCCGTACCACGGTGCACTGACCTGGAGTCGGCGGTGCTCGCGGTTGACGTAGTAGTTCTTGTCGGGGGCGCCTTCTTCTTGGAGGAGGAGCAGGCTGCTGGCGGTCTCGTCGAGATCGGTGTTGTAGCGAGTGAACGCCTCCTCCTTGACCTCGACGCGTGACCGACCGGTCTCGAGCGTCTGCACGAGGCAGCGCGCCGCGTACGCCGACCAGATCACGTACCAGATGGGCAGGCCGGTGCCGCCAGACAGCGGCTGCGAGTTCGGGCCGTAGAGCGTGAACATGTTGGGGAAGCCGGGCACCATCATTCCCAGATAGGCGCGCGGACCGTCGACGGCCCACTGCTCGTGCAGCTCGACGCCACCCCGGCCCGTGTAGCACGCCGGCCAGAGGTACTTCGCGACCTCGAACCCCGTGGCGGTGACGATCGTGTCGACCTCGCGAAACGTCCCGTCGACCGTCTCGATCCCGGTCGGCGTGAGGCGAACGATGTCGTCGGTCACCAGCTCGACATTGTCGCGGGTGAGCGCCTTGTACCAGCCATTGTCGACAACGGGACGGCGTGAGAACGGCGCATAGTCGGGAACCAGACGGTCGATGAGGTCCTGACGACCGCCAGTCTGAACCTTGATATACGTAGTCAGATCGTCGCGGAGCTTGTCGTTCATCGGATTGAACTTGCCGCCCTGGGCCTTCCATTCCTCGTCGGCCACGAGGTAGCCGTGGGTACCAAAGAGCGAGGCGATGGCCATGTAGCGCCACCAATTCCAGTAGCCGGGGAAGTTCTCGACCAACCAACGGATCTCGGGCTCGAGGGGCTGGCCGTACTTGTCGCGCGGGCTGATCCATTGCGGCGTGCGCTGGAAGACGTGGACCTGATCGGCGTCCTCGGCGATCGGAGCGAGAAGCTGCACGCCCGTTGAGCCGTTGCCGATGACGGCCACGCGCTTGCCGGTTGCGTCGAAGTCGGCCGGCCAACGGGCCGGGTGCAGGATCTGGCCGGCGAAGGTCTCCAGGCCCTCGAAGTGGGGGAAGTTCGGGTTGGCGAACGTGCCCACCGCGTTGACGATGGCGTTGGCCTCGACGGTCTCGGTGCCATCGGGCGTCTGGAGCTCGAGAACCCAGACGTCGCGAGACTCGTCGAACGTCGCCGCCGTGAGCTCCCGCTCGAAGCGCGTGTTCGAGAATACGCCGTACTTCTTCGAGATGTACTCGATGTATTCCCGCACCTCAGCACCCCGCCCGAAGTACTCTGTCCACGGGTACTTCTTCTCGAAGCTGAACTCATAGGTGATCGAGCTGGTGTCGACGCGGATGTCGGGGTAGCGGTTCACGCTCCACGTGCCGCCCGGGTCGGGACGGCGCTCGAGCACCACGTAGGGGATGTCAAGGAGCTCGAGTTGCACCGCCATCGCCAGACCACTGAAGCCGCTGCCGATGATGGCGACCTGGTAGCCCTCGGGGAGCTCCGGCTTGGCGCCGCTCCATTCCACCGTCCAGGGAAAGGCTTTGAACGCCGGTAGGTCGCGGCGGGCCGCGAACTCGAGATCGCCCATGTGCTCGCCGGTGGCCATGTCCATGAGCGTTCGGAGCTCGACCTCGGGCGGCTCGGCCGGCATGGCGGGATCGGCGTGCTCGCTCAGCCAGTCGACGGCCTTGCCGATGAGCAGCTCCCGTCCGGTCTCGTCGAGCTGGAGGGCAACCGGCAGGGCGGCGATTTCGGGATCGTGCGTCTGCTGATACAGGGCGACCCGCACCGCGTTCAGGTCGGCGAGCTCAACCGCCCGCCGGATGAAGGTTCTATCGACCGTGTGTTCCATCGGTTGCCGCTCCTGTGAGTTCGGGTGGTTTGGCCGCCGATGCTCGGCGGGCGGGATCTGTCGGTGCCGCGATCATGGTGTGACGGTCGTTGCTGGCGGGCCACCGAACACGAGGCCGATCGCGTTCTGCACGACGGTTTCTACCTCGCGCATGGGGCATCGGCCCAAGGCCCATGAACGCAGCCACGTCTCGAGGACCCCGTCGACGGTATCGATGACTGCACTGGCTGTCGCGGTTTCCAGATTGTGCAACGCGGCCCGAAGGACCGCGGTGTTCTTCGCGGTGAACTCGTCGTGCAGCACGGTGGCGTTGGGATCGGTCGATCGCTCGACGACCATGTGGACCCGGAACATCTGAGGCGAGCGCTCGAAGGCCCGCACCGTCTGGCGCATCAAGGTCCGCAGACGGCCTTCGTCATCCATGGTGGCGAACGCCGCTGTTCGCCGCGGCTGGCCGAACCCGGACGACCAGGCGACCAGTGATGCCGCGTAGAGATGCTCCTTCGACGAGAAGTAGCGGTACAGCGTTCCGAGCGCCACGCCTCCTCGCCTGGCGACATCGCGCATCTGCACCGCGTCGTACTCGGCGTCATCGAGGAGCTCGATCGCGGCCCGTACGATGCGGTCGCGGCGGGCGCGCTGCGCCGCCGGCAGCGCCTCCGGCTCTGGAGGTCCCGATGGGCGCTCGAGCGCCTCGGATCTCGGGATGACGCTCATCGGCCCCGTTTCGATCGCCTTGACTAGAACTAGAATCTACTTCTAGCATCGAACCGGGCGAGCGTGCAACGCCGCCGGTTCGGGCGACAAGCAACGAGGTGAGGTACACCATGACCGAGCAAGCTGCACACCGCGACTTCTCAGCGGACGAGTTGCGAGAGCGCTACGAGCGCGAGCGCCAAGCCCGGCTCCGTCCCGACGGTGACGCCCAGTACCGGGACCTGGCCGACATCGAAGGCGACTTCGACGCCGATCCGTGGGTCGAGCCCGGCTTCGTGCGCGACCCGATCGTGGAGGAGACCGACGTCCTCATCGTGGGGGCCGGCTTCGGTGGCATGACGACTGCGGCGTTCTTGCGCAAGAACGGTGTCGACCGGTTCCGAATCATCGACAAGGCCGGCGACTTCGGCGGCACCTGGTACTGGAACCGTTACCCGGGCTGCATGTGCGATGTGGAGTCGTACTGCTATCTGCCTCTCCTCGAGGAGAGCGGCTACATGCCCAAGCACAAGTACGCGCACGCGTCGGAGATCTTCGAGTACTGCCAGCAGACGGCTCGTCGTTACGACATGTATCCGGCGGCCATGTTCCAGACCGAGGTCACGGACATGGTCTGGGACCGGGTATCGCGCCGCTGGCAGGTGACGACCACACGCGACGATCGCATCTCGGCGCGGTTCGTCGTGATCTGCGGAGGCGTGCTGCACAAGGCCAAGCTCCCGGGGATCCCCGGCATCGAGTCCTTCCAGGGCCACTCGTTCCATACCAGCCGGTGGGACTTCGGCTATACCGGCGGCGGGCCCGAGGAGCCGATGGACCAGCTGGCCGACAAGATCGTGGCGATCGTCGGCACCGGGGCCACGGCGGTGCAGGCCGTCCCCAAGCTGGCCGATGCGGCCAAGCAGCTCTACGTGTTCCAACGGACGCCGTCGGCCGTGAGCGCACGCGATCAGCGCGACACCGACCCCGAGTGGTTCCGGGAGATGGCGAGCACGCCGGGCTGGCAGTTCGACCGGATCGCCAACTTCGTCGCCATGACCACCGGGCTCAACCCGCCGCTCGACTTGGTCGCCGACGGATGGACCGCGCTGTTCAGCGTCGACCCGAAGAAGCCGGCGGCCACCGACGAAGAGGCGCGTGAGCTGGAGCTGCTCGACTTCGAGTTGATGGAGGGTGTTCGGGCGCGCGTCGACGAGATCGTCGACGACCCGTCCACCGCCGACGCCCTCAAGCCCTGGTACAAGATCAGCTGCAAGCGGCCATGCTTCCACGACGACTACCTGCCGGCGTTCAACCGTCCAAACGTGAAGCTGGTCGACACCCACGGTCGCGGGGTCGATCGCATCACTCCTGCCGGCCTTGTCGTGGGCGAGACCGAGTACCCCGTCGACTGCATCATCTATGCGTCGGGTTTCGAGAACCAGACCTTCTACACGCACCGGCTGGGCTTCGACCCCGTTGGCATCGGTGGGGTCTCGTTGTCGGAGGCCTGGGAGCACGGCCCGTGGACGCTGCACGGCATCCACACCCACGGCTTCCCGAACCTCTCCATGAACAGCTTCGTGCAGGGTGGCCAGCACATCAACTTCGCCTTTGCCATCACCGAGATCGCCCGCCACACCGCCGCCACCATCGCTGCAGCGATCGACGACGACATCGACACCATCGAACCGACGATGGACGCCGAGGAAGCGTGGTATCAGGTCATCGTCAAGACGCTGCCCGCCTACGGCAACTACTACGCCGACTGCACGCCGAGCTACCTCAACATGGAAGGCGCCCCGCCGCCCGAGAGCGCCAAGCGGGGCGGCGCCTACATGGCCAGCGCGCTGGAGTTCGTGGAGATCCTCCGTGACTGGCGCGCTGACGGCACGTTCCCCGGCCTGATACGAACCCCGCGGCCCACCAGCGCTCCCTGAGCCCGTCTGGGCGCCGGGGGAGCATCGGCCCGTCCAAGGGAGGACGGGTCGGAGCGGCACCTTCATGGTGCACGCTCGGCGTGACGGGAACCTCTCGAACCGTCGAACCGCCGGCGAGTCGTGTAGGAAGTCCGGGTGGATTCGATGTTCGTACCGGACGGCGACGACTCGGTCATCGCGACCGTCCTCACGCAGGGGCCCTGGCATCCGAACGCCCAGTACGGGGGGACGCCCGCGGCGCTGTTGACTCGGGCCGTCGAGCGCGTGCCGACGCTCGTGCCGATGCGGATCGCTCGGATCACCGTCGACATGCACCGGCCGGTTCCGCTCGGGCGCCTGGGCGTCGGTGCCGAGGTGGTGCGGGAGGGCAAGCGCCTGCAGATCGTCGTCGCCACGATCACCGACGAGGGTGGCGTCGAGGTGGTCCGGGCCACGGCCCTGCGGTTGCGGCTCGCCGAGGGGCCCGATGCGCCCACCGATCCCCGGCGAGCGCCCATCGTGGCGCCGCCGTTCGGGCCGGTGCGAGTGCAGCAGGCCCCCCGTCCCGGCCTGAACGGCTTCACCGCGGCCATGGAGGTCAGGGACGCGGGCGACGGCCAGGCGACCACCTGGTACCGGGCGAGCCGTCCCGTCATGGGCGATGAAGAGCCGTCGTCGACCGTTCGCCTGGCCTGGGCCTCCGATTTCACGGCCAATGCCGGCAACTACCTCGATCTGACGAGGTGGTCGGCCATCAACGCCGATCTCACGATCAACCTCGGGCGGCTGCCGGTCGGTGAGTGGACGGGCGTCGCGACCCGCGCCTGGTACGCACGTGATGGCATCGGCCATGCTCGCGCCGATCTCTTCGACCTCGACGGTTTCGTCGGGACGTGCACGGCGAGCCTGCTGGTGGACGAGATTCCGTCGCCGTACCACTGAGTCGGCCCGCCAACGGAGCGACCGGGAGAGGACTCCATGACGGTAACGAGCCTTCCCCCCGTTGGCATCCAGCTGTACACGCTCAGAGATGTGGCGACGGCCGATGGGATGCGGTCGGTGCTCGAACGAGTTGCCGCGATCGGCTACCGGGGCGTGGAGTCGGCGGGGTTTTTCGACCTCACTCCGGCCGAGTTCGCCGGGACCTGCGCCGATCTCGGACTGGCTCTGGCGAGCGCGCACATCATGCTCGGCTCCGACGACGAGCTCGCCTCCACCCTCGACACCCATGCCGCGCTCGGTTTCGGCGCCGTGGTCGTGCCCGTGCTCTGGCCCGACGACTTTGCGTCGACCACGGTCATCGACGCCGCGGCCGACCGTCTCTCGGCAGCCGCAGCACTGGCTGCGGAGCGAGGGTTGGCATTCGGCTACCACAACCACTTCTGGGAGTTCGGCGACATCGACGGGACGCCTGCTCTCGCCCGCCTCTTCGCAGCCACCGATCCGCTGGTGCTCGCCGAGGTCGACATCTACTGGACCCAAGTGGGCGGGCTCGATCCCGCCGCCTTCGTGGCCGAACTGGGTGGCCGGGTCCGGTGGCTGCACGTCAAGGACGGGCCGGCTGACGGTCACGAGAGCGCCATGACCGCAGTCGGTGACGGGGTCATCGACATTGCCGCCGCAGTGGAAGCGGCTTCGGATGCCCACTGGCACCTCGTCGAGCTCGACCGGTGCGAGACCGACATCTTCGCCGCCGTGGCTCGGAGCTACGACCATCTGGTCGGCAACGGCCTGTCGGCTGGTCGGGCGCCGTGACCCGATCAGCGATAGCCGTCGTGGGGTGTGGCGTCATCGCGCCCGTCTACGCAAGCACCCTGTCCCGCTTCGATCACGTGGAGGTTGTCGCTTGTGTCGACGGGATCTCCGAGCGGGCGGAGCGGCTGGCCGCCGAGTGCGGCGCCCGGGTGGCGTCGTTCGAGGGAGTGCTCGCCGACGGTGGCATCGCCGCGGTCATCAACCTCACCCCGCCCCGGGCCCATGCCCGTGTTTCGGTCGCTGCGCTGCAAGCGAGCAAGGCGGTGTTCAGCGAGAAGCCTCTCGGCGTGAGCTTCGACGAGGGCATGGCGATCGTCGAGACGGCTCGGGGCCACGGCGTGCGCCTCGGCTGCGCGCCCGACACGTTCCTGGGCACGGGATTCCAGACGGCGCGAGCGGCCATCGATCGCGGCGACATCGGCGTGCCCCTGGCGGCCTCGGGCTTCATGCTCTCAGCCGGCGCCGAATGGTGGCATCCCGACCCGGCGTTCTTCTATCGCCCCGGAGGGGGGCCGTTGCACGACATGGGCCCGTACTACCTGACCGCCCTGGTGCACCTGCTCGGCCCCGCCTGCTCAGTGACCGCATCGGCTCGAATGCTCAGGCCGCGGCGGGTGATCACGAGCGAGCCACTCGCCGGAACGCTCATCGATGTCGAGGTTCCCACCCATGTCACGGCACTCATCGATTTCCGGGGTGGGGCGACGGCGACGCTGATGACGAGCTTCGACGTGCAGGCCTCCCGCCACCGGAGCATCGAGGTGTATGGGACCGAGGCCACGCTGTCGGTGCCCGACCCGAACAGCTTCGAGGGCCCCGTGCAGCTCCGGGGCCTGCACGATCGTGAGTGGCGCGATGTGACGCCGATCGAGGCCACCGTCTCGCAGTCGCGTGGCGTCGGGCTGGCCGAGATGATGTGGGCGGAGCGTTCGGGGCGCCCCCATCGGGCCTCGGCCGACGTGGCACTCCACGTGCTCGAAATCATGACCCTGTCGATCGAGAGCTCCGAGCGAGGCCAGCGCCTCGATCTCACGTCCACCTGCGAGGCGCCGGCACTCCTGCCGAGCGGGCTCCCTCCGAACACCTTCGACGACTGACGACTGACGACTGGGTGGGCATGACGGACGACGGGGTGGGCATGACGGACGCAAGGAAGCCGCTGCGGTACGGGATCGTCGGAGCCGGGTTCATCACCCAGTTCCAGCTTCGCGCGCTCGAGTCGGTCCGAGGCGTCGACGTGGCCGGGCTGGTGTCGCGACGGCCGCCGCACGGGTTGGCGGCGACGGTGCGGGCCCGGGGCCTCGGCGATGCGGTCGTCTACGACACCGTGCGGGAGATGGCCCACCACGTCGACGTGGTGGCGCTGTTCGGTCCGAACGACACGCGCATCAAGGCCATGGAGCACCTGGTCGCCGCCGTCGCCGACGGGGCTTCGCTCACGGGGCTGATCTGTGAGAAGCCCTTGGGCCGCAACCTGGCCGAGGCGCGCCGCGTGGTCGAGCTGGCGGCGATGATCGGCGTGCCCACGGCGTACTTCGAGAACCAGATCCACATGAAGATGCTCCAGCAAGCTCGTTCCCAGCTCGCCGCCGTCAGCCGAACCATGGGACCACTGACGTTGGCCCGATCGAGCGAGGAACATGCCGGGCCGCACAACGCCTGGTTCTGGGACCCCACCCGCCAGGGCGGCGGGGTGCTGTCCGACATGGGGTGCCATTGCCTGGCGGTGGGCTGGTACCTGTTGACCCCCTTCGATCGGCCTCCACGGCACCTCGTCCCGCAGACGGTCTCCGCCAACGTGAGCCTGCTGAAGTGGGGTCAGCCGCGATGGCGACGTGAGCTCCTCGAGCGTCACGGTGTCGACTACGCCGCGACCCCGGCCGAGGACTTCGCCACCGGGATCGTGACCTATCGCGACCCCGACACCGGCCACCGGTCGTTGGCCCAGTTCACCGTGTCGTGGATGTACGACAAGCAGGGACTACGTCTTCTCGTCGACGGTATCGGGCCCAACTACGCGCTCGCGGTCAACAGCATGCGGTCGCCGCTCGAGGTGTTCATCGGCGATGTCGCTGCGGCCGGGGTGATCGACGCCGAGCTCGCACTCGAGAAGGCCACCGCGTCTCAGGGGCTCTTGACGATCCAGCCCAACGAGCCCGACCTGTACGGCTACGTCGACGAGAACGTGGACGCCGTTGCTGCGTTCCGGGCCGGCCGCAACGCGCTGCTCGACTTCGACTACGGCCTCGAGATCGTCCGCCTCACCATGGCGGCGTACCTGTCTGCCGAGCGGGGCTGCGTGGTCGACCTCACCGACGCGGCGACGCTCGAGGTGCTGGAGACCTACGTTCCCCTCATCCAGCAAGGCCGCGGAGCCGAGGTGCTCTTCGGCTGACGGGCGACGCCACCGCGGTCCGGTCGGGACGGGTTCACCCGACCACGAGTGGCAGGGTCTCCCAGCCTCGGACGGTGGAGGTGGGGGCGAGATGGGCGTTGTCGAGGTCGACGTCCCACTCGGGGAAGCGCGACAGGAGCTCGTCGAGGGCCACCTGGCCTTCGAGGCGGGCCAGGGCCGCTCCGAGGCAGAAGTGGGGACCGAAGCCAAAGGTCAGGTGGGAGCTGATCGAGCGGTGGATGTCGAACCGGTCGGGGTCGTCGTACTTGCGGTCGTCACGGTTGGCCGCGCCGGGCAGGAACAAGATGGCGGCGCCCTCGGGAACGGTGTGACCATGGAGCTCGGTCTCGCTGGCCACGTACCGGCCGACGTGGGGCGCCGGCGGCTCGTAGCGGAGGATCTCCTCGATGGCATTGGGGATGAGGGATCGGTCGGCCACGAGCTCCCGGCGCTGGTCGGGGTGATCGGCGAGCACCTTGGCCGTCCATCCGATCAGACGGGTGGTGGTCTCGTTCCCTGCGCCGGCGACCACCTCGACGTAGGTGAGCACCTCCTGACGGCTCAGGCGCCGACGCGTGCCGGTCTCGTCCTCGAACTCGGCGTTCAGCAGGTCGGTCATGATGTCGTCGGAGGGATGCGCAGCTCGCCAGTCGACATAGTCGGCGAACATGGCGCCCGTCACGAAGTTCTCCTCGGACACTTCCATCGCCTTGCCGGCCTCTGTCCGTAGGGTGGCGTCGTTGCGGTCGCGGATCGCGTCCTGATCGGCCTCGGGGATCCCGATCAGCATCCCGATCACCCGCATCGGCATGCGGGCCCCCAGCTCCGCGATGACGTCGAACCGGTCGGCCCCGACGAGCGGGTCGAGGCACGCGGCCGAGAAGGCGCGGATCTGGGGCTCGAGCGCGGCCACCTTCCGTGGCGTGAACACCCGCGACATGAGGCCGCGGTGGATGGTGTGGGTCGGGGGATCCTCGAAGATCACGATGCCCGGCGGCATCTGGATGTTCGCTTTGATGAGCTCGAGGATGGCGCCGCGCCCGGAGATGTAGGTCGTACGGTCGACAAGCCCGCGTTCGACGTCGGCGTACCGGCTGACAGCGAAGAAATCGTGATTCTCGTTGTAGTAGAGGGGCGCTTCCTCGCGGAGCCTACGAAACGTCGGGTAGGGGTCGGCGTTGATCTCGACGTCGTACGGGTCGTAGCTGAGATCGGGGGGCTGCGTGGTCGGCGCCATTCGCGTCCTTCGAGTCGTGTGCTGCGAGGCCGGGGCTGCGGCTGGTTCGAGGCCAGCCAATACGGCTGCTGAGAGCGAGGATCGAGGGTTGGGTCAGCCCGGAGACACGACGGACGGACGGACCCCGCCGCGAACCCTTCACACCGCTGACGGAGCGGATGCCGCGCCCGTGGGGGTGAACGCGACCGGCATGGCTTCGGGGCCGGAGATGAAGTTCGACGCCCGGCGGGGGAGGGGATCGCCGGCGAGGTGGATGTCGGGGAGTCGTCGCAGCACCTCGGCGAACATGACCTTCAGCTCGAGGCGGGCCAGCGACGCCCCCATGCAGAAGTGCGGCCCGAACCCGAAGGCCAAGTGGGGGTTGGGGTTGCGCTGCACATCGAAGCGGTCGGGATCGTCGAACACGGCCGGATCGCGGTTGGCCGACGGGTACATGAGGATCACCTGCTCGCCCGCCCGCAACGTCCGGCCATGGAGCTCGACGTCGCGGGTGACGGTGCGGGACATGTTCTTGATGGGCGACACCCAGCGCAGCAGCTCCTCGATGCCCTGCTCGATGGTGGCGGGATCGTCACGGAGGATCGCCATCTGGTCGGGATGTTCGAGCAGGGCCAGCATCCCGTCGGTCATCACGTGCCGGCTCGTCTCGTCGCCCCCGATGAGGATGAGCAGGCTCTCCTGGATGATGGACTCGTCGTCGAGCCGCTCCCCGTCGATGTCGGCGTAGCACAGGATGCTCACCAGATCGTCCTGCGGCGGCTTCGACCGGCGATCGGCGATCACCCCGAGCTGGAACTCCCGGAACGCCAGACCGGCCAACATGGCGGTGTGCATGGCCTCGTCGTCGTTGTTCGTCGTGCCCCGAATCATGTCGTCGGACCAGTGGAGCAGATCGTCGTACGACTCGGGAGGGAAGCCCAGCATGTCGGCGATGAGCAAGAGGGGCAGCGGCGCGGCGATGTCCCAGACGAAATCGCACTCGCCCCGAGCGGCCACCCGGTCGACGATCTCGGTGCACAGCCGACGGATCGTGGCTTCATGGTTGCGGACCCGACGAGGCGTGAACCCGCGGGCCACGAGCTTGCGTCGACGCGAGTGCTCGGGATCGTCCATCGAGATCATCATCGGCAGGTGATGGCCGTGCGGCCGGGGCGCCCGTTGGCTCGAGAACAGCTCGGGGTCCTTCTCGACCGCGAGCACGTCGCTGTAACGGGTGAGGGCCCACACCTCGTTGGTCGCGTCCCAGTACGCAGGTGCGTGCTCGCGCATCCAGGCCCAGTCGTCGTAGGGCTGGCTGGCGTACCACTGGCCGTCGAGGAGGTCGAGCGTCTCGGTCATGGCATCCTGTATTTCTCTGCGGATGGGCGGGCTGACGCGATCGCATCGCGCCGTGCACCGTCGGAACGTAGCGGAACTGGCGGGGTCGGGCCCGGGACCCCAGGCGCGCCACTGCCGCGTTCCGTGACCGCTGCGGAGATTGACGTTTTCAAAGCGAAACATCTAGCTTTTTCGGCGGGACGTACCCGGCCGGCGTGCCCTACGGCTTCCCCCGCATCGTGAGAGAGGACACCCATGGCAGCGAGCGGTGCGTACGAGACGATCCTGTACGAGCAGCGAGGGCGGACGGTCTGCATCACGCTGAACCGGCCCGAGAAGCTCAACGCCATCGACCACAGGATGATCCGTGAACTCGACCATGCGTACCGCCGGGCCGAGGACGACGACGAGGTGTGGACCCTGATCGTCACCGGTGCCGGCACCCGGGCGCTCTCGAGCGGAGCCGACGTGGCCACCGTCGAGCAGCAGCATCCCGGGATGGACACCCGAGGCGAGCCGTTGATGGGTTCGTACTGGCAGTGGAACGCCTCCGAGGAAGCGACGCCGCCGTACCTGCAGATGGCCAAGCCCATCATCTGCGCGGTCAACGGACTGGCGGCTGGAGCGGGGCTCGATCTGGTGACGACATCCGACATCGCGATCGCCTCGACGACGGCGACGTTCTTCGACCCGCACGTGAGCATCGGGATCGTGTCGGCCCGGGAGTCGGTGCGCCTGGCCCGGGTCATCCCGATCAACGTGGCGATGCGGGTGGCGCTGATGGGCAAGCAGGAGCGCCTGAGCGCTCAGCGGGCGTTCGACCTCGGCCTCGTCACCGAGCTGGTGGAGCCCGATCGGCTCATGGAACGGGCGTGGGAGATCGCCGCCCTCGTGAACCGCAACGCCCCGTTGGCGGTGCGCGGTACGCGCCTCGGGATCCGCAAGGGCCTCACGATGCCGATCCACCAAGCCGAGCTGATCGCCGAGAGTCACCGCCTCCGGGTGTCGCACACCGAAGACGCGCTCGAGGGTCCGCGGGCCTTCATGGAGAAGCGCGACCCGGTATGGCAGGCCCGGTAGCTGGTGATCGCAACCTGACAAGCTGCTTTGACAGTGAGCGAAAGCTCTAGATACTTTCACCGTGTACGTCACCCGTGGGCAGGGAACGGGTCGACAACGCCGAGGAACCGAGGAGACCGCTGGTGAACGACAAGCTCTATCTCCACGAGTTCATCGACATCATCGGCCAGAACCGGGCCCAGTACATGTACCACATGACGGCGAACTTCTCGCCCATGGGTCAAGAAGACCGCAACCAGCTCTGCTACGGCGTCTGGGGTGTGCTCGGCAGCACCGGCCGGTGGCCCGAGGTCGTGAACATCTGGGAGCTCGAGGGCATCGACGGCGCCGTCGACTACTTCCGCTTCGAGCTCAACTCGCCCACGTTGCAGGACCCGCGCATGGCGAAGTGGTGGACGGCCGCCGCCCCGCTTCGATCGGGCGGCAACGACCGGCTGATGGTCCCCGCGCCGTGGACCCGCACGATCGCTGAGCTCTGTGCCGACGGGGTACGCGGTGAGCTCTACGCCCACGACCGTCTGCTCGTGCGCCCCGGGACGTCGTTCGACTACCTGGAGATGCTGCGTGAGCAGGGGATGGCGATCCACGCCCGCTACGGGTGGGAGCTCGCCGGGGCCTGGGAGAGCCTGATGGTCGACGACTCCGAGTGCTTCGTGGTCTGGGCCATCCCTCGGTGGGAAGCCTGGGCCGAGTACGAGAAGGCCCGTCGCGCCGATCCCGAGCTGGCGGGTTGGTGGAAGGCGGCACGCGAGGTGGTCACGTCGACGAGTCGCATCATCCTGATCGATTCGCCCTTGTGCCCCTTCAAGATCGGGCGCCAGCCGCATCGCTCCGATCGCACCCAGGCGTGGGACGAAGGCTGACCCGAGAGCAGATCGGCGTTCACCAGACACATCAGGGCGTCGGCGGCGATGATGACTGCGACGCCGACCCACGACGGGAGACATGACGATGGGCTTGCTCGACAACAAGGTGGCGATCGTGACGGGGGCGGCGCACGGGATCGGCCGGGGCCATGCCCTCGAGCTGGCCGCCCAGGGTGCCACCGTCGTGGTGAACGACCTCGGCGGCTCGGTTGGAGGTGTCGGGACGAGCCGAGCAGCCGACGGTACCGTCGACCTCATCCGCGCCCGCGGCGGTACGGCCAGCGCCGACTACGAGGACGTCGCCGACTTCGAGGGCGCCGGTCGGACGATCGCCCACGCCGTCGAAGCTCACGGCCGCCTGGACATCCTGGTCAACAATGCCGGGATCGTGCGTGACGCCATGGTGTTCAACATGGCCGAGGCCGACTGGGACTCGGTGATCCGGGTTCACCTGAAGGGCACGTTCGCCCCCATCCACCATGCGGCGAGCTACTGGCGGGCCCGCCACAAGGCCGGCGAGCGGGTCGCGGGTCGCATCATCAACACCACGTCGGGTGCGGGGCTCTCGGGCAACGTCGGCCAGGCGAACTACACCGCGGCCAAGGCCGGCATCGTCGGGCTCACCTTGACGACGAGCATCGAGCTGGCCCGGATCGGCGTCACCGTGAACTGCATCGCACCGGGCGGCGCCACCCGCATCTCGGCCACGGTCTCGGGCATGCCGGCGGCGAAGGAACCCGAGGAGTACGAGGGCTTCGATGCCATGGACCCGTCGCTCAGCTCGCCGATCGTGGCCTGGCTGGCCTCCGACGAGGCGGCCCACGTGAGCGGCCAGGTGCTGCGGGCCATCGGCGAGACGCTGATCCTGCTCGAAGGCTGGCGCTACGGGCCCACGATCCGCAACGGGGGCCAGCGCTGGAACCCCGAGACGGTGGGCCAGATGATCGCCGCCGACATCTTCCACTCACGAGCCCCGGGACTTCGCCCCGAGACCGGCAAGTAACCGAGCATGTAACCCGGAACCGGGTGCGACGCAGGCCGCAGGCCTCAGGGCTCGGGGACCTCGAAGTGCTCGTCGCGCAGGGCGAACGCCCGCTTGGTGCCGTGCTCAGCGCGAGCCTTCACGAAGTTGAACTCGCCCTCATCGAATTGCAGGTTCGTGCCGAAGGCGTGAACGAGGTAGTTCATCACCTCTTCGCCTTGGTACGCCTGGAGTTGCTCGACGAGGCGGAAGGCCTCCTTGGCCATCACGATGCCGTCGGCGGGCATGCGGGCCACCTTCTGCGCCCACCATTCGGCGCGTGCCGGAACGTCGTCGTGGTCGAGCACCTCGGTGAAGATGCTGAGATGGGCGAAGGTCGACGCCGGCACGGTGTCGCCGGTGAGGAGGAGGCGCCGGGCCAGCACCGGCCCCAGGCGGTTGAAGAACAGGTGGAGCGATCCGAGCGCCGGGCCGAGGAATCGGGTGGCGGGCATGCCCACGAACGTGTCGCCGGCGACCACGGAGATGTCGGCCATCAGCGCCAGCTCGAACCCGCCGCCGAGGGCGTAGCCGCGAACCTCGGCCACGGTGGCCTTCGGGTAGCCCAGGAAGTCGTGGTAGAAGTCGAACGTCTTGCGGTCGACCGAGAGACGCCGGCGCTGGCTCGGGCGTCGCCGGCGCCGGGTGTCGTCGGCGGGCGCCGGCGCCTCGTCGCCGTACCAGGCGTAGGCATTCGCCATGTCGGCACCGGTGCTGAAGACGCCACCCTCGCCCCGGAGGAGGACCACCGTGATGTCGTCATCGAGCGCGAGCTGGTCGAGATACGTTCCGAGCTGCTCGCGCATGGCGGCGTCGTAGGAGTTCCGGCGCTCCGGGTTGTTCAGCGTGATCCGGGCGATGCCAACCGCCGGGTCGCGCGTCATCAGTACACGTGCGTCACTCACCCGGCGCCGCCTCCGTACGTTGCGTCTGCACTGGTGTCACCGTAGTCTCTACATCTAGATGTTTCCAGCGCTGGAGGCAGCGTCCGAGCCGGGCGGTGACGGCGTCCCGATGCCATTCCACTTCAATGACGACCACGGTGCGCTGCCCATCGGCCTGGTGACCGCACGAGGCGTCGACCACCCCGAGCCGAGGTTCCGCTGATGGCGCAAGGCGACGACACCCGTCCCGCGCTGAGCGAGCGCATCGCCGGCGTGCTGGCGATCGACCCGGCGGCCCCGGCCCTCGAGTTCGAGCGCGAGTGGTACTCGTGGGGCGACCTGGCCGCCACGGCCGACGCCATCGGCGGATGGATCGCGCCGGGAACGCGCGTCGGGGTCATGCTCCGCAACCGTCCGGCGCAGGTTGGTCTGGTCGTGGGGTTGCTCCGGGCGGGCGCATGCGTCGTCACGATCAATCCCGAGCGGGGCATCGACCGGGTACGCGACGACGTCGCCTCCCTCGGGGTCACGGTGCTGGCTGGCGAGCCCGACGATCTCGCGCTCCTCGGCGACGCCGTCCACGGCGACGCCGCTGACAGCAACGGAGTCGACGGCGAGAGCGACGCTGGTGCCCGCGGCGTCGATATGGCCCCGGCCGTCCTCGTGAGCGCCCGGCTCGGCGTGGTGGAGCTGCAGGGAACGCCGGGGGTTGCCGGGCGCCTCCCGGGCGTGGCCGTGGAGATGCTCACGAGCGGCACCACCGGGCCGCCCAAGCGGGTGCCCCTCACGTACGACATGCTGACCCGGGTGCTCGTGGGGGCCAAGCACTATGAGCGAAACCAGCAGACGGAGCTGCGGCTGCGGACGGGCGTCGCCATCGTGAACTCCCCGCTCGTGCATCTGGGTGGCGTGTTCCGCGTGCTGCAGTGCGTGAACGACGGCCGCTCGTTCTGCTTGCTGGAGCGGTTCCGGGTCGACGAGTGGAGCGACGCCGTGCGCCGTCATCGGCCCGGCACCGTGAGCCTCGTCCCGGCCGCGCTGCGCATGGTGCTCGACGCCGACCTGGACCGAGCCGACCTGGCCGGGATCCGCTCGGTGGTCTCGGGCACCGCGCCGCTGTCGCCCGACGACGCCGAGGCGTTCCTCGCCAAGTACGGCGTTCCGGTGCTGGCGTCGTATGCGGCCACCGAGTTCGGGGGCGGCGTGGCGGGCTGGAACCTCGCCGATCACGAACGCTGGTGGGCAACGAAACGGGGGAGCGTCGGTCGGGCCCACGAGGGCTGCGAGCTCAGGGTGGTCGACCCCGACAGCGGCCAGCCGGTCGATCCCGGCACGGACGGCCTGCTCGAGGTGAAGGCCCGCCAGCTCGGCGACGACGCCGGCTGGACTCGCACCACCGACCTGGCCCGCCTCGACGCCGACGGGTTCTTGTGGATCCTGGGGCGGGCCGATCAGGCGATCATACGGGGCGGGTTCAAGGTGCTGCCCGACGAGGTGCGGCGGGGGCTCGAGCGCGACCCCAGGGTGCTCGGCGCGGCGGTCGTCGGCCGGCCCGACGGCAGGCTGGGCGCGGTTCCGGTGGCCGTGGTGGAGCTGCGCCCCGGGGTCGGACCCGTGAGCCCAGCCGACGTGCTCGACGCTGCGTCGCGAGTGCTCGCCCGCTACGAGCTCCCGGTGGAGGTGCGGATCGTCGAGTCGTTGCCGCGGACCCCGTCGGGCAAGGTCGATCTGGGAGAGATCCAGGCCCTCCTGGCGGGGGAGCGCTGAGCATCGATGGACCGCCGCTTCCGCGCGCCCGCCCCCACAACACCATCCGGCTGGAGCTCAAGGGGGGCGGCCTCGCCCTGGCCGCTACCGGAGCGGTGTCATGACACCTGACATGCCGACGACGATCCCGGCTCTCATGCGGCGCAACACCGCTGAGCACGGTGCGAAAGCGGTGCTCGTCACCGACGATCGGACGATGAGCCATGCCGAGCTCGACGCCGAGAGCAGCGCCCTCGCCGCGCGACTCGTCCTCGCCGGCGTGGGTCACGGTGCCCGGGTGGGCCTCTTGCAGGCGAACGGGATCGACTGGGCCGTCACCGCCATGGCGGTCACCCGGGTCGGCGGCGTGCTGGTTCCGCTCAGCACGTTGCTGCGGCCGCCCGAGCTCGAAGCTCAGCTCGCCGCGGCGGGCGTGACCCACCTCGTCGCGGCGAGGGAGCACCGGGGCCGCTCCTATGCCGCCGACCTCGAGGCCGTCGCGCCCGGCATCCTCGAGACCACGGGTGCGGGCCGGCGCCACCCCGTCCTTCCCCTGCTTCGCCAGGTGTGGCTGGCCGACACGATCCCCACGTCGTCGGTCGCCGCCGCACTCGTGAGCGCGCTCGAAGACCGGGTGTGCGCAGCCGACGACCTGGCGATCCTGTTCACGTCCGGGAGCCGAGGTATACCGAAGGGGACGATCCACACGCACGGCAGTGGGTTGCGGGCCACCGCCTCGGGCTTGGAGGCCCGGTGCGTCGGTGTCGACGAGCGGCTGTACATCCCGATGCCGTTCTTCTGGACGGGAGGTTTCTCGGGCGGTCTGCTCACGGCACTCGTGGCCGGCGCCACGCTCGTCACAGAGGCCGTCCCCGAGCCCGAGCGCACCCTGCGACTCCTCGAACGGGTGCGGGTGACGTTGTTTCGCGGTTGGCCCGATCAGGCGGCGCGGCTCGCGGCCGATCCCCGCTTCTCATCTGTCGACCTATCGAGCCTGCGCCCGGGAAGCCTCGGGGCGGTGCTGCCGGCAGCCCAGCGACCGGCGCCGGGAACCCGAGCGAACCTCTTCGGAATGACCGAGACGTTCGGCCCGTACTGCGGCGACCGCCTCGACGTCGACCTGCCTCCCGAGGCCCGAGGGAGCTGTGGACGGCCCTTCTCCGGGGTGGAGGTCCGTATCGTCGATCCGGAGTCGGGCGTGGCGTGCTCGCCGGGCGTGACGGGCGAGATCCGGGTGCGCGGTCCCAACATGATGCGGGGCATATGCGGCCGCACCCGTGACGACACGTTCGACCTCGACGGCTTCTACCCGACGGGTGACCTCGGATCGCTCGATGCGTCCGGATACCTCTGGTACGGGGGACGGCGCGACGACGTGTTCAAGGTGAAGGGCGCAACCGTGTACCCGTCGGAAGTGGAGTCCGCGCTGCGGTCGATCGCCGGTGTGCACCAGGCCCACGTCACCAACGTGACGGGCGACGATGGTGCCGAGGCCGTCGCCGCGCTCGTCATCTCGCCGCTCCCGGTGGCCGAGCTGGTCGAGCTCGCCCGGAGCCGGCTCAGCGCGTTCAAGGTGCCGACCCGCTGGCTCGTCACGCCCAGCGCCGAGACGGTGCCCGTGACCGCCACCGCCAAGGTCGACAAGGCTGCGCTTCAGGCACTGCTTCGCTGCTCGGACGACGGGTGACATCGTCGCATCCGAGCGCCGGCTCGACGATCGATCCGTCGTCGAGCCATGGTCTCGGGGCGCGACGGCTGCTGGCGCGCCCGGCGATGTCGGCGATGTTGGTGCAAGAGACGAGTCGGTACCCGGAGGGGAAACGTTGATGGCTGACGGCGAATGGACGCTGGGGTCGATCGTCACCACGCCTGTCTGATCGATACGAGGGAGACCGATGTCGGAGGGAAGTCGTACAGACCCAGACGGGTTGTGCCCGTCGTTGGCTGCGGTATATCGGGACGATGCCCGTCTCCTGCCGCTGATCGGGCCGGGGGCGCCGTTCGAGGTGGAAGAGGTCACCGTCAGCGGGGTTCACCTGCGCGACTTCGTGCGGTCGCCGCGCACGATCCTCGACTGTTTCGCCATGGGCGCGAGCCACGCCGAGCTCGTCCACATCGTGCACGAGGACGAGCGCTGGACCTTCGCGTCGGTGCGCGATCGGGCGCTGCGCCTGGCCCGGGAGCTGCGTTCGTCGTTCGGCGTCGGTCCCGGTGACCGGGTGGCGATCGCCATGCGGAACCTGCCCGAGTTCGTGGTGTCGTTCTGGGGCGCGGCGCTCAACGGCGCCATCGTGGTTCCGCTGAACTCGTGGTGGACGGGACCCGAGCTGCGCTACGCCTTGGCTGACGCCGGAGCGCTGGTCGTGTTCGTCGATCCCGAGCGGTGTGAGCGGGTGCTGGCCGACGGCCATCCGCCGGTGGTGCAGGTGGTCTGCGTGAGGGGCGACGGTGGCCCGGCTGGGGAGCGCGATGGGCGCGGCGCCGTCCCGTTCGACGAGCTGGTGCTCTGTGCACCGCTCACGTACGACGAGATCGCCAGCCCCGACCGCGACGACCCGGCGACGATCCTCTACACGTCGGGGACGACCGGCCGACCCAAGGGCGCGCTCGGAACGCACCGGGGGGCGATCGCCAACCTGTGGAACATGGCGTTCGTCAACGCCCGGGAGGCGATCATCAGCAAGCGGACGCCGCCACCGCCCCTTCAGACCGCAACCTTGTCGGCTGGCCCGCTGTTCCACATCGGTGGGATCGCCGCCATCATTGGCGGTCAGATGGGCGGCTCGAAGATGGTCCTCATGCGCAAGTGGGACGTCGACGAAGCGCTCCGGCTGGCCAAGGAGGAAGGGGTCACCACCCTTGGCGGTGTGCCAGCCATGGCCCGCGACCTCCTCGAGCATCCCCGCATCCGCGAGCTCGGCCTCGACGTGCGGAGCGTTCCCCTCGGCGGTGCCCCGGTCGCTCCCGATCTGCCGCTGAAGGCGCTGGCGGTGTTCGGCGAGTCGACGCAGATCTTCAACGGCTACGGGTTGACCGAGACGACCTCGGCCGTGGTGGCCAACGTGGGCGCCGAGTTCGCGTCCCGGCCCGACAGTGTCGGCCACCCCAACCTCACCGCCGACCTGAGGGTGCTCGACCCCGACGGCCGCGAGGTCGGCCCCGGGGAGGTGGGCGAGCTGTGCATGCGCTCGCCCCAGGTCGTGATGGGCTACTGGCACGACGAAGCTGCGACCGCGGCGTCGTTCGTCGACGGCTGGTTCCACTCTGGTGACCTCGGGTACGTCGACGACGAGGGGTTCGTGTACGTCGTCGACCGGCTCAAGGATGTCGTCATCCGGGGCGGCGAGAACGTCTACTGCGTCGAGGTGGAGGCCGTCCTGCACGAGCACCCCGCCGTGGCCGAGGTGGCTGTCGTGGGCATCGACGACCGGTCGCTCGGTGAACGGGTGTGCGCGGTGGTCGTGCCCCGCGCCGGCGCCGAGCTCTCCCTGTCCGACCTGCGGACGTTCGCCTCGGCCCGACTGGCCCGGTTCAAGTGCCCCGAGGCCTTGGTGCTCGTCGCCGACGAGCTGCCCAAGACCGCCACGTCCAAGATCGCCAAGAACGAACTGCGGGCCCTGGTTCGCGCGCCCGAGACGATCGTCGAACGCATGGTCTGAGCCCGACGGGTGCGGGGCCCGATCGCTTGCGGTGAAACGACTGTGGGCTCGACCTCAGCTCGCCCGAGGGCCCTTGGAGACCTCCCGGAAGGCGCCGTCGTCGTGACGGGTTTCCCGAGGCATCCCCAGCAGGCGTTCGGCGATCACGTTCCGGGCCATCTCGGTGGTGCCGCCGCCGATGCACGCGGCCTGGCGGACGAGCCAGCTGAGCCCGACCCCGGCCTGCCGATCGTTGCCCGGCTCCCAGACCACGCCGTCGCCACCGGTGAGCTCGAGGGCCAGGGCCGCCCGGCGGGTCATGGCGGTGCCGCTGAACAACCGGCTCATCGCCGCGGCATGGAACGGGAGCTCGCCCGTCTGCAGCTTGCGGGTGACCGACGAGACGAGCGCATCGCCCATGAGGGTGAGGGCCCGAGCCTCGCCGATCAACTCCAACGTGCGCGGGTCGTCGACGGTGTCGAGATCACGGGCCACCGCCGCGAGCACGGCGCCATCGTTGGGGGCGTTGTGCGATCGGCCGACGCTCGTCACGTACTGGGAGCCGCCTGAGATCGTCCGTTCGTGGTGCAGCCAGCGGGTCATCACCGTCCAGCCGCCGTCGACGTCACCGATGCGGTCGCTGTCGTCGACGACCACGTCGGTGAGGAACTCCTGGCAGAACTCGACCGAGCCGTTCAACAGCTCGATCCGGTGGATCTCGAGCCCGGGTGTCTGCACGGGGAGCGCGAACACGGTCAGGCCGCGGTGCTTCTCGACGTCCCAGTTGGTGCGGGCCAGGCACAGGGCCCAGTCGGAGTACCAGGCCCCGGTGGTCCAGATCTTCGACCCGTTGAGGATCCACTCCTCGCCGTCGCGCACGGCTGTCGTGAGGGCACCGGCCGCGTCGGAACCGCCGCTCGGCTCGGACAGGAGCTGGGCCCAGATCGCCTCGCCCTTGAGCATCGGCGGGATGTGACGGAGCTTCTGCTCCTCGGTGCCGAACTCGAGCAGTACCGCCATGCACGGGATGAACGTGGACGCCTGGATCTCGATCGGGTGGTCGTAACCCCGCAGCTCGCGGTTGAACGCCTGCTGGTGCGCGGGCGTGAGGCCCTGCCCGCCGTACTCGGTGGGCACGCAGATCCCGGCGAACCCGCCGTCGTAGAGGAGGCGCTGCAGCCGCCGACAGGTGTCGATGCGGGCGAGGTCGTGGTCGTCGGTGCGTGACGAGGTCGCGGTGAAGAAGAAGTGCCCGGCCGACGGGTCGGCTGGCGGCATGTGACCGGCCAGCCAGGTCCGGGCCCGGGCGGCGAACTCGTCGACGGGGATCACGGCTGCGGTCGTATCCGTCATGCGGCATCTCCCTGCGCGACAACGATGGCGCCGAGGCGACGGGCGAACTCGGCGGGGGAGCCGTAGAGGTTGGCGTCGAGCGCGACCCGGCGCAGGAACAGGTGGAGATCGCAGGCGTTGGTGACGCCGATGCCGCCGTGGAGCTGGATGCAGTCCTGGATGGCCTCGGGTCCGTGCCGGCCCACGTGGGCCATGCCGGCGCTGGCCCAGGCCCGCCCGTCGTTGCCTGTGCCTGTGCCTGTGCCTGTGCCTGTGCCTGTGCCTGTGCCGACGGCCGACGCGGCTCGGGCGGCCACCGCCTCGGCTGCTTCGACCTGGGTGCGCAGGTCGGCCATGCGGTGCTTGATCTCCTGATACGAGCTCAGAGGCCGGCCGAACGAGTACCGGTTCGTGACCCAGTCCAGCGTCATGCCAAAGGCCCGGTGCAGGGCGCCGGCCATCTCACCCAACGCCAGTACGGCCGCCACGTCGAGGAGCTCGTCGTCGTGAACGTCGGCCCATCCCGGCTCTCCCACGTGTGCGGAGGCCGTGACGACCACGTGGTCGAGCGCGAGGTCCCAGAACCGCCGGGTCAGATCGACGCCGGCCAAGGCGGTGGTGGTAATGCCGGGCGCGTCAAGGGGGATCAGGAAGTGCGACCGTCCTGCGGGTTCGGTGGCGATCACCAGAACGTGGCTGGCAACGGTCGCGCACTCGAGCGCCCTCACCCGTCCGGTGATCGTGATGCCGTCGCCCGAGGGCGTGGCCGTGCAGGCGCTGCGATGGCCCCAGACGGCGACCGAGCTCCCGGACAGGATCGCAGCCAGCGGGCCGTCGTGATGCTCGGCCGAGCCCCACCGCCCCAACGCCGTCGCCACGACGTTGGTCGAGATCAACGGGCCGGGTGCGGCGTGCTGGCCGAACAGTGACGTCACGATCAGCAGATCGGCGAGACCGTTGCCGCTGATCGAGCCGCCACCCGCCCCCTCGGGCACGAGCAGCGTCGTCCAGCCGAGGTCGGCCGCTTCCCGCCATCGCTCGGGCTCGAACGCCGTCTCGGCGCGCGCGAGCTCCCTGACCCGTTCGACGGGGTAGTGCGACTCCATGAATCGCACCGCCGTGCGCTCGAACACCTGCTGATCGTCGGTGTGCGCGAACATCGACCGACTGTATCTCAAACATCTAGATGGTTCACGGGCCACCGCGCCGCCGTCGGGTGCAGTCGTCTCAGCGGTGGTGGTCGAGAAGATCGACGACCGTCGACGCCTCTTGGCCGAGCATCACCTTGCCGACGATGGTCATGTGCGCCCGCCAGTGCTCCTCGGCGGCTGCGCCGTCGCCGGCGAGGAGGAGGTTGAGGAGATGATGCTGCGACTGGATGCCCCGCTGGCGGGTCGAGCGCGACCCGACGACATCGGCCGACCAGCTCACGGCGGCGACCGCCTTCACCACGACTTCGCTGAGCATCTCGGCGACGATGCTCAAGGTCTGGTTGCCTCCCAGGGCGACAAGCCGTTCGTGGAAGGCGGCGTTGGCGACGGCGAACGACTCGGGATCGTCGATCATGCCTTCCTCGTTGACGATCAGAGCCCGCAGCTCGGCCACGGCCGACTTTCGGCGGCGAGATGCGGCGATGGCCCGGGCGGCCAACGGCTCGATCTGCGCTCGGGCCTCGAAGACATCGGCGAGCGGTACGTTGCGGGCCTGGAGGACCATCGCCGCGGAGCGCGCCGTCATCCGCTCGTCGGGCTCGTGGACGACGACTCCGCCGTGCACGCCCCGCCGGACCGTGATGAGGCCCTCGGCTTCGAGGATCCGCAGCGCCTCGCGCAACGACGGGCGCGACACCCCGAAGCGCTCCACGAGCTCGGGCTCGTGGCCCAGGGAGTCACCTTCCGACAAGGCGCCGCTCACGATGAGGGCCCGGAGCTCGTCGGCGATCAGCTGTGGCTTCTCACGCCCCGGCCACCCGTTGGTCTTCGTCGTGCTCACACAACCCTCCCAGGGCTGGCACGGTTCCGGAGCCCGGGGCCGAGGTTAGCGAGCGTCGAACGGTGCGACCGGCGCGACGTGACCTGCAGGCTCACGTATCGACGCGCGCTCAGAGCCGGGGGCGGGCCCGGGAGCGCCGTTGCGTCCACACCAGGCGCGTTCTACGCTCTACATCTAGATGATTCGAGGTCGGGCCAGGACCGGCGACAGCGAAGGGTGGCGCCGATGACGGGCATGCCGGCTGCCGGTTCGCTGCCGTGGCGGCGCAGTGCCAGCGAGGTCGCGGACGGTCTCGGGGCCTGGGCTCGGGCGTGGCGGGGCTCCACCGCCGAGGTGACCGACGTCCGCTCGCCGGGTAGCGGCATGGCCAACGACACGGTGCTGTTCCGTCTCGACGGTGAGGCGCTCGTCGCCCGTCTGGCTCCGGCTGCCGATGCGCCCTATCCCACGTTCCCCACCTTCGATCTCGAGCTCCAGGAACGGGTGATCGATCTGGTGCGCAGCCGCACCGACGTGCCCGTCCCCGAGGTGGTTCACCTCGAGCGCTCCGAGGAGTGGCTGGGGGTGCCGTTCCTCGTGACGCGGGCGATCGAGGGTGAGGTGGCGGGCGACAACCCGCCGTACCTGCTCGAACCGGGCGGATGGTTCTTGCAGGGGACGGCCGAGCAGTGGCAGCGATTCGAGACCTCGACGATCGAGGTTCTCGAGCAGAAACACGGGATAGTCGACGACGGCGTGGACACTGCGTTCCTCCATCCCGGTACGACGGGCGACACGG
>JANLSK010000101.1:0-8751 GCA_031362415.1 Actinomycetes bacterium
CGGACATCGCCCCGGGTGACCATCTCGATCTGCGCCACGATCGGCGAGTGCACCGGGAACGTCCGCTCGACACCGACGCCGTAGCTCACCTTGCGCACCGTGAAGGTCTCGCGCACGCCGCCACCCTGCCGCCGGATCACCGCACCCTGAAAGAGCTGGATGCGCTCCTTGTTGCCCTCGACCACGCGAACGTGCACCTTGAGGGTGTCGCCGGGGGCGAAGGACGGGATGTCGGACCTGAGGTTGGCTCGGTCGACGAGATCTGTGACATTCATGACGCAAGGACTCCTGGAACGGCGGGTGAGCGCGCGGCGGGGGGCAGAGTCTAGATCGGCAGGTCGTCAGCCGGGAACTCGGCGAGGACGCGCATCTCGTCGGACGACAACTCCCGACCGGCCAGCAGGTCGGGACGGCGATGCAGCGTACGCCGGAGCGCCTGGGCGCGCCGCCATCGGGCGATGCGCGGGTGATCGCCCGAGCGGAGGATCTCGGGGACCGCCCAGCCCCGGAACTCAGCCGGACGCGTGTACTGCGGATACTCGAGGATGTCGACGGCGAACGACTCCTCGTCGGTCGAGGTCTCGTTCCCGAGGACACCCGGAACCAGGCGGGCCACGGCTTCGATCACCACCACGGCTGCAGCCTCTCCCCCGGCGAGCACGAACGAGCCGATCGACAGCACGTCGTCGCACAGATGTTCGGCCACACGCTCGTCGACGCCCTCGTAGCGGCCGCAGATGAGCGAGAACCCATCGAGACCGGCGAGCTCCCGGGCCACGGACTGGTCGAAGAGCCGTCCTCCGGCACCGAGGAGCATCAGCGGCCGGGGTGGATCGACGGCCTCGACCGCGGCGAAGAGCGGCTCGGCCATGAGCACCATGCCCGCTCCCCCGCCGAATGGCGTGTCGTCGACGGTGCGGTGCCGGTCGGTCGTGGCGTCCCGGGGATCGTGCAGTCGCACGTCGAGCAGGCCGCTGTCGCGCGCTCGGCCGAGGATCGACAGCCCGATGGGGCCCGCCACGTAGTCGGGGAAGAGCGTGAACACGTCGATCCGCACTCGTTCGGCCCCGTCTCGTGGCGTTACCGGTAGAGGTCGAGGAGCCCGGCGGGCGGGTCGACGACGAGGTCGTCACCATGGCTCGAGGCCAGGAACACGATGGGGATCATGATTCGCCCGTCGATCACGAGGATCTCGTGGGCCGGGTTGTCAAGCACGTCGGAAACCTGTCCGAGCGACTGACCGTCGGTGTCGACCACGGTGCGGCCGAAGAGCTCGTGGACCCAGACCTCGCCCTCGTCGAGCGCGATGTCGAGGGGATCGCCGAGCAGCATCAGACCACGCAGGGCCTCGGCCGGGGTGCGGTCGGAGACCCCGTCGAACAGCACGAGCCGTCGGCCCTGATGCTCGCGCGACGACGCAACCACGAACTCGCGATCGCCGGCGTACAGCACGGAACCGGGAGCGAATCGCTCTTCCCGGTTGGAGATGGCCTCGACGACCACTTCGCCGCGGAGCCCATGGGCCTTGATAATCCGCCCGATCTCGAGCCGTCCCCGCTCGGCGATGTTCACCACGATGACGGGCTCAGTCGACGATGTCGACGGAAACCTTGACGCCGTCGTTGGTTGCCGCAGCGCGTACAACCTGGCGGATCGCCTGCGCGACCCGGCCGCGCTTGCCGATCACGCGACCCATGTCGCCCTGGGCGACGGTGAGCCGCAGCGTGATCTCGCCATCGCGTGAATCGTCGACGGTGACCTGGACTCCGTCGGGATCGTCGACGATGGCCCGGGTCAGGTACTCGAGGGTGGCCCGGGCGGTGGTGGCAGCCACCGGGGCGCGTTCGGTACTGTCGGCCCGGTCGTCGCCGTCGAGGTCGTCGTTCATGTCGTCGCTCACGTGGCTGCCTTGGCGGTCGTCGGGGCCTTGGAGGCCTTGGTGGCCTTGGCTGCCGCAGCAGGCTTGGCGGTCTTGACGACCCGCACGGGCCGGACGGCCTTCACCGGGCGGCTCTCCTGGTAGATCGCCCAGGCGCCGGAGATCTGGAGCAGCTTCACGACCCGGTCGGTCGGCTGGGCGCCCTTGCGCAGCCATTCGAGCGCCTTGTCATTGTCGATCTCGACGGTCGAGGGCTCGGTGCGGGGGTTGTACTTCCCGATGATCTCGACGAAACGGCCGTCTCGTGGCGAGCGACCGTCGGCGACGACGACTCGGTAGGTGGGCTGCTTGGTCTTGCCCATCCGCATCAGACGGATCTTCACGGCCACGGCTGGTGTTTCCCTTCTATGGTGCTGGTCACGTTGGTTGCGCGCGCAACATCGATGCTGGATCAGATCGACTCGTACAGGGTGCGGAGCCTACTCACCGCCGAGGCGAGCCGGGGAACCCGCCTCCGGGGAACCCACCCCCGCCTCCACCGGCGCCGAGACCCGGGAGACCGGGCATTCCCCGTCGCTTGCCGCCCGCCATGGCTCCCATCGACTTCATCATCTTCTGCATCTGCTGGAAATCCTTCAGCAGCTTGTTGACGTCCTGGGTCTGGGTGCCGCTGCCCTTGGCGATGCGCAACCGGCGGGATCCGTTGATGAGTTGGGGACTTCGGCGCTCGGCCGGGGTCATCGACCGGATGATCGCCTCGACCTTCTGGATCTCACCGTCGTCGATCTCGGCGTTGCGGGCCTCCTTGGGCAAGCCCGGGATCATCTTGATGATCGACGACAGAGAGCCCATCTTCTTGACCGCCTGGAGCTGCTCCATGAAGTCCTCGAGCGTGAACTGGCCCTTGCGCAGCCGCTCCTCGGCCTTGGCGGCCTGGTCGACGTCGAAGACCTGCTCGGCCTTCTCGATCATGGTGAGCATGTCGCCCATCCCCAGGATCCGCTGCGCGAGGCGGTCGGGGTGGAACGGCTCGAACTCGTCGAGCTTCTCGCCCGTTCCGGCGAAGAGGATCGGGCGACCGATCACTTCTTTCACCGACAGGGCGGCGCCGCCGCGAGCGTCGCCGTCGATCTTGGTGAGGATCACGCCGTCGATGGGGACGGCCGCGTGGAACGCCTCGGCGACGTTCACCGCTTCCTGACCGGTCATGGCGTCGATCACGAGCAGCACGTTGTGCGGCTGCACCGCGTCGCGAACGGCGACGAGCTCGTCCATCAACACCGCGTCGATCTGCAGCCGACCCGCGGTGTCGACGATCACGATGGGCTTGCCCAGCCGGGCCGCTTCCTCCATGCCCTTGCGGGCCACGGTGACCGGATCGGACGGCTCCGAGAACACCGGTACGCCGACGCGCTCGCCGAGCACCCGGAGCTGTTGGACGGCCGCCGGCCGCTGCAGGTCGGCCCCCACGAGAAGACAGTCGTGGCCCTGGCTCTTGAGCCATTTGGCGAGCTTGCCGGCCTGGGTGGTCTTGCCTGACCCTTGCAGCCCGGCCAACAGGATGACCGTCGGCGGCTTGGAGCTCATCGTGAGCTTGCCGGTGGTGCCCCCGAGGGTCTCGACGAGCTCCTCGTGGACGATCTTGATGATCTGCTGAGCCGGGGTCAGCGATGCATGGACCTTGGCGTCGATCGCCCGCTGCTCGACCCGGGTCACGAAGCGCTTGACGACCTGGAAGTTGACGTCGGCTTCAAGGAGGGCCAAGCGGATCTCGCGGCTGACCTCCTTGAGGTCCTTCTCGTTGATCTTCCCGCGCTTGCGCAGCTTCGTGAAGATGACGTCGAATCGATCTGAGAGCGCGTCGAACACGCAGGGCACCTCGAGGCCAGAGACGGCAGGAACCCGAGAGCTTACCGGCGGCCGTCGGGAGCTTGGGCGCCGGCTGAGCGGTCACCGCGGGCCGGAGTCGCGAACTCTCCCGCCCATCTGCCGTTGACTCTCCCCGAGCAAAGCGAGGTCCCAACGTTTCCGGCGACGGCGCCGCAGGCGCATTGGAGCCGGAGCTAGAACAGCGCGTCGACGAAGTCGACGGGATCGAACTCGATGAGATCACCGACGGTCTCGCCCACGCCGACGGCCTTGACCGGAATGCCGAGCTCCTCCTGGATGGCCAGGACGATGCCGCCCTTGGCGGTGCCGTCGAGCTTGGTCAACACCACCCCGGTGACGCCGACGGATTCGCAGAACTGCCGGGCCTGTTGGAGCCCGTTCTGCCCGGTCGTGGCATCGAGGACGAGCAGCACCTCGCGCAGTTGAGCCTGCGACTTGTCGACGATGATCCGCCGCACCTTCTCGAGCTCGTTCATGAGGTTGACCTTGGTGTGCAAGCGTCCGGCGGTGTCGACGAGCACGAGGTCGGCGTCTTTGGAGCGGGCGGAGGCGACTGCGTCGAACACGATCGAGCCGGGATCGGCGCCCTCTTGGCCGCGAATCACGTCGACCCCGGTGCGCTGAGCCCACACGCCGAGCTGCTCGGCGGCCGCGGCCCGGAAGGTGTCGGCCGCGGCCAACACGATGCGCCGACCCGCGGCCTTCTCACGCATGGCCAGCTTGCCGATCGTGGTGGTCTTGCCCACGCCGTTGACCCCGACGAACAGCCACACGTTGAGCTCGCCGGTGACGAACCCGAACGTCCGATCGGCGCTGCCGAGCATGTCGACGATCTCGGTCTTGACCAGGTCGACGAGCTCCTCGGGTGTGCGGGGCTTGGCCTCCTTGGCCCGGGCCCGCACCCGGTCGAGGAGCGCCTGGGTGGTCGTGACGCCGATGTCGGCACGAATGAGCGCCTCCTCGATCCCGTCCCAGACGCCGTCGTCGATCCGGTCGCGCAGCCGAATCTCGCCCAGGGTGGCAGCGAGCGCAGCCCGGGCCTTGCCCAGACGATCGCGGAGCCGGGGCCGACGCAGCAGGTCGAGCTCAGCGTCGAGAATCTCCGCCTCGGTGATCGCCTCGGCATCGGGGAACCTGGCTTCGGGGAACCCGGCTTCGGGGAACCCGGCATCGGGCTCGAGCTCGACGTCGGAGGGCGGAAGGGCACGGGCATCGGACGCCGTCGTTTCGACGGGCGCTGATGGCGGCGAGACGACCGGCGTGGTCGCGGCCGGTGCTGGGCGCCCGACCGGCGCCGGCGGGGGTTCGGCAACGTCGTCGAGCCCCGATCGGGAACGCAGAAGCGTCGACACGGCGATGACGCCGGCGACGACGATGACAGCGATGACGAGCAGGATCACGAGCACCATTGGGGGTTGAGGGTACCCGACCCCACCCCGGCCCGGCCCCACCCGCAAACGTCAGCCCCGCCCCGGCCCGACGGCCAATCCACCCGACAGGCCAGACACTCCCTCGACCCCGGGCGAATCAGGCGGAGTGTTCGACGGCCTGGCTCACGAGCTTGGTGGAACCACCCGGGGCCATCGACACACCGTGGAGGAAGTCGGCCGCTTCCATCGTCCGCTTCTGGTGGCTCACGATCAGCAGCTGCGCGTCGCGCCGGAACACGTTGACCAGGTCGACGAAGCGGCCCAGGTTCACGTCGTCGAGCGCGGCATCGACCTCGTCGAGCAGGTAGAACGGCGACGGCCGGGCCCGGTAGACCGCGAACAGGTACCCGAGCGCGGTGAGTGAGCGCTCACCACCCGACAGCAGCGACAGCCGGCGGACGTTCTTGCCCGACGGACGGGCCTCGATCTCGATACCGGTGTTGAGGAGATCGTCGGGATCAGTCAGCGAGAGGCGTCCGGCCCCACCCGGGAACAGGGTGACGAAGAGCTCCTCGAAGTGCCGGGCGACATCGGCGAACGCGCTGGCGAAGATCTGGGCGATCTCGCGATCGACGGCCTGGATCACCTTGGTGATCTCCCGTCGGGAGTTCCGAACGTCCTCGAGCTGCTGGTCGAGGAACTCCGAGCGCTCCTTGATGCTGGTGAACTCCTCGAGCGCCAAGGGGTTGACCGGTCCGATACGGCGGAGCTGCCGGTCGAGCTCACGCTCGCGTTCGACGAGATCGACGCCCTCGTCGACCTCGGGGCGGGGGGCGGCGACCATCTCGTCGGGGGCGAGGCCGAACTCACGGCGGGCCGTCTCGACGAGCGCTTCCAGCCGCATACGTGTCTCGATGGCCTCGATCTCGCTGAGCCGCCGCCGCTCGGAGGTCGCGGCCAACGCCTGTTCGACGGCGGCCCGATCGTGGCGGACCCGCTCGAGCGCCGATGTGAGCGCTCGGACCGCATCGATGTGCTCGCGGCGACGGCCGTGGACCTGCTCATGGACCCCGGCGACCGCCGCCGTGGCGGCCGCCAGCCGGGCGGCGATCCGGTCGTAGCGTTCGAGACGGTCGGCGAGGGCCACACGGCGTTGCTCCGACTGGCGGGACTGGTCGCCGAGCCGTTCGAGACGCTCGCCGATCTCGGTCAGGCGCCGACCGAGCAACTCCCGTCGTTCCTCGACCCCTGCCGCCCGGACCTCGAGGTCGCGCCGGAGCGCCGCCGCCGCCTGGAGCTGCTGATCGAGCTCGCGCCGCGCCTGGCGGTACTCGTTGCGGCGCCGGTCGCGTTCAGACTCGACCAGCTCGGCCTGCGGGATCGCGGCAAGAAGCACGGCGACCCGGGCCTCGTCGGGCCCGAGGCGCTCCTCGAGCTCGCGGAGCTGGGCGCTGAACGTGGACTCCTGCGCGCCGATCGAGGCGCGCTGCTCCTCCAGGCGCTCGAGGGCGTGGAGTGCCTGCTGGAGCTTCTCGTCGTTGAGGTCGAGCGCATCGCCCCGAGCGACGTCGTCGGCCCGAGCGGCCAGCATCGTCTGGCGTGCCGTCTCCACCTGCTGCCGGGCCTGGGTGAGGGCCTCGACGGCGCGGGCCAGCTCGGCATCGGCCTCGTTGAGGGCGGCTCGGGTGACGGCCGTCCCTCCCCCGCCGCCGGCCCGCCAGGGTGCACCGCTGCGGAACCAGTCGCCGGCGGCGGTCACGACGCTCAGCTCGGGACGGCTCAACGCCAGGTCGATGGGGTCGGGCGCTCCGGGCCCGTCGGCGACCACCACGTCTCGCAGCAGGCGATCGAGGAGCGAGTTGAGCCCGGGTATTCGGCCCCGCACGAGTGATGTCGACGGCCGAACCCCCTCGGGGACGAGCGGGAGGGGCCAGACGTCGCCGGAAGCCGCCGGGTCGAGCACCAGGAGCAGGGCCTGGCCACCGTCGGCGTGAACCTGCCGGACGGCGGATCGGGCGGCGTCGACGCCGGCCACCACCACGGCCCGCAGCGCTTCGCCGAGCCCGGCCGCGATGGCCGTTTCCTGACCGGGCTCCACCTCGATGAGATCGACGAGCGGTCCGACGACACCGTCGAGCTGGGCCAACCGTTCGGCGCCGGCGGCGGCGCGGGCCTCGTCGAGCGCCAGGGAGAGGGCATCGAAGCGGGCCCGCCAGCGCTGCTCGGCGGCCTGCGCAGCGCGGAGGGCCTCCTCGGCCGCGTCGGCGGACTCCTCGGCGCGGGTCCGGGCGATCTCGGCCTGCTCGGACGCCGCCACGAGCGCCGGCTCGCCAGCGTGGGCGGCGCTGGCGTCGGCTCGCCGGCGGGTGGCCTCGGCATCGAGCTCGGAGGCCCGTCGCCGCTGCTGCGCGAGTCGTTCGTCGATGCGGCTGCGCTCGTGACGCGCCCGCTCGAGCGCAGTACGGCGCGTCCCCAGCTCGGCCCGCAACGCTGCCGACGACACGATCGGCTCGGCTCCGGAGTCAGCGCCCGGCGCTCCAGCGTGCCGGTCGGCTGCCGCGTCGTCGCGCGGTTCCGGGGGGAGAGCTCGTTCGAGCTCGGCGACGCGCGCCTCGGCCGACGTGACATCCTCGGCCATGGGTCCGAGCTTGTGAGCTTCCTCGGTGACGGTCTCGAGCTGGGTCCTGATCCGTCCCGCCTCGTCGGTGAGCGAGGCCGCCACCGACTGGTCGGCCGCTGCGGCCATCGCCCGTTCGACACCTCGACGCTTCTCGGTCGCCAGCGCATGGAGACCCCGTAGGCGCTCGCGAAGGGAATCGACCCGGGCGACCATCTCGGCATGGTCGTCGTCGCGGCGGGCCCCGAGCTCGGTCTCCCGCTCCAGCACCACCCGGTCGTGTGACGCGAGCTGACTGCGCAACTCGGCGTCGCGTGCGTTGAGGGTGGCCTCGTTCACCGCGACCCCGGCCAGGGTCGCCTGGCGGGCCTGAAGCTCCTGGCCGATGAGGTAGCGCCTCACGGTGGCCAGGTCGGAGACGAGGCCGTCGTGAATCCGGGCCGCCTCGGCCTGGCGTTCGAGCGGGCGGAGCTGGCGCCGCACCTCACGCAACAGGTCGGTGAGGCGGACGAGGTTGGCTTCGGTCGACTCCAGGCGACGCTCGGCCCGTTCCTTGCGACGCCGGTACTTGAGGATGCCGGCCGCCTCTTCGACGACCGAGCGGCGGTCCTCGGGCCGGGAGTTGAGGATCGTGTCGAGCTGACCCTGGCCGACGATGACGTGCTGCGTGCGGCCGACGCCCGAGTCGGAGAGGATCTCCTGGATGTCGGCGAGCCTGACCGATGTGCCGTTGAGCTGGTAGTCGGACTCACCCGAGCGAAAGAGCGTCCTGGTGATGCGCACCTCGGAGAAGTCGACCGGAAGCAGTCCCGACGAGTTGTCGATGAGCAGATCGACCTCGGCCCGGCCCAGCGGCGCCCGGCTGGGAGTCCCGGCGAAGATGACATCGTCCATCTTCCCGCCGCGCAGGGCTCGGGCACCCTGGGCGCCGAGCACCCAGGCCACGGCGTCGACGAGGTTCGACTTACCCGAGCCGTTGGGCCCGACGACGACGT
>JANLSK010000107.1:0-4352 GCA_031362415.1 Actinomycetes bacterium
GCCACCAGGCCCTCCGAGCGATCGGGTGAATAGACACCGTGGGCCAGGGCCGTCGGACGGTCGGGATCGCCGATCGGATCGAAGCGTACGACGTCACCTGAGTGCAGCAGCTCTCGATGTCGGCGATGAACGGCGATCATCGAAGCGAGCTCCGCCCGTTCGCGGTCGTCGAGCGCGAGGAGGTTCCATTCCACACCGAGATGCCCGAACATGGCGGTCAGCGCCCGCATGGGCAACGTGTGGGTACGACCGGTGGTGTGCGACGTGGGCGGGCCGATGTGGCAACCCATCATCTCCGGAGGTATCAGGAGCGACGCTCCCCGTTGAATCATCTGCCGTTCGATGGGGTCGTTGCAGTCGCTGGTCCAGAACCGCTCGACGGAGCGTGCGATGCCGAGATCGATACGTCCGCCGCCCGCCGCGCAACTCTCGAACTCGACGTGCGGGTGTCGTTCCCGCATCTCGTTCAGCAGCCGCCTCGCTGCTCGGGCCTGTGCATGGGCTCCGGCCGCGCCGTCGCCGCCGCTGCCTTGGACCTGGGGCCGATTGAGATCCCACTTGACCGCGTCGATGGCATGGTCGGAGAGCAGACGGTGCAGTTGGTCGGCGACATGGTGGTAGGCGTCGGGATGGGCCAGGTTGAGGACGAGCTGATGGCGCCCGAGCACGGGGGCGTAACCCTCGGTGACGAGGGCCCAGTCGGGATGGGCCCGGTAGAGGGCGCTCTCGGGGTTGACCATCTCCGGCTCGACCCAGATCCCGAACTGCATGCCAAGGGAGTGGACGTGAGCGATGAGCGGTTCGATGCCGCCGGGATGAGCGACGTCGGAGACCACCCAGTCGCCGAGCCCACTCCGGGCGTCGCGTCGTGAGCTGAACCAGCCGTCGTCGAGAACAAAGCGTTCGATCCCGACCTCGGCTGCGATGCTGGCCAGTGCCCGGAGGCGGTCGACATCGTGGTCGAAGTACACCGCTTCCCAGGTGTTGAGCACCACGGGACGAGGGCTCGCCGCCCGAACTGCGCTGCGCCGGGCCCAACGGTGATACCCCTGCGCGGCGGCGGTCAGCCCGGATGCCGAATAGGTGGCCAGGACCGGCGGGGTCGTGTATTCCTCGCCGGGGTCGAGCCGGATCTCACCGGGATGCAGCAGCTCTCCGAGCTGCACACAGCGCCGGCCGTCGAGGCGCCGATCAGCCACGATCGTATGGTTCGAGCTCGACGCCAGGTGAACGCCCCACACCTCACCTGACCACTCGCCGAAGCCTCGCTCGCCCACGTACACGACGGGTGGGTGCTCGTGCGATGTCGTTCCTGTGCGGTTCTCTGTGGTCCACGAACCGAGGGGCCACGGGCGGCGCCAGGTGTGCAGCTCCCGAGCCCAGCGTCCATGCAGCGACACGATCTCGTCGGCGTGTGCAGGGAGCGGGACGGCGAGTGTGAGGTTCTGGAGGTAGTACACGCCGGAGCCCCGGTTGATCAGCGTGCAGCTCATCTCGAGCACGTCGACCAGCCGGATGACGGTGACCAGCTCGAGCTCGGCGACGGGGTCGACGACGCTCACGATGAGAACGCCATCGGTTTCCAGCACCGAGTGCGGGGAGAACCGTGGCGCCCACGCCCGCCCGTCGCTCCGGTGGCCATGGAGCCCGGGACGTCCACCCCATCCGCTGCCATGCTCGGGAACCACCGACATCGGTGCCTCGACGTCGAGGGCGCCCGGAACGATGGGGCGCAGCAGAGCAGCAGCCACGCATCCCGGTTCGACATCGCCCAACGGGGCACCCCAGTACACGATCACGGGAGTGCCCTGGGCCGTATCGATCACGACCTCGACCCCAGATCCGTGCAGACACGTGATCGTCACGGAGAGATCGTAGGACAGATTCCTGACTTCTCAGTTGACAAACATCCAAAGATTAAGGAAAGCTGACGAAAGTGAACGAAACTTCGACCGTCGAACAGGGTGTGCCGCTGCCCGCTGAGGTCCGTCAGGATCTGACCCATCAGCTCCTCGAGCAGCGCGGGTTCGTCCGGGTACGCGAGCTGTCGGACCGCTTCGGCGTCAGCACGGTCACGGTGCGCAACGACCTGCAGACGCTCGAGGAACGCCGGCTCGCCCACCGCGTCCACGGCGGAGCGATGGCTGCCAATGCGTCCCGGGGCGAGCGACCGTTCGAAGAGGTGGTTTCCCAACGGGCGACCGAGAAGTCGGCCATCGCCAGCGCCGCAGCGGCACTGGTTTCCAGCGGTGAATCAGTGCTGATCGACGTGGGCACGACGGCCGCAGCGCTCGCCGAAGCTCTCGTGGCCCGCAGCGATCTGTTCGATCTCACCGTGTTCACGAACGGTCTCAAGATCGCGCTGGCCCTCGAAGCCGCCCATCCGCGGATCACGATCGTCGTCACCGGAGGAACACTCAGGCCCAAGCAGCACTCGTTGGTCGACCCGTTGGCGTGCAGCCTGCTCCAGGTGCTTCATGCCGACACGGTATTCCTGGGGTGCAACGGGTTCGACCTCGGCGCGGGGGTCACGAACGTCAACCTGCCTGAGGCGGCCGTCAAGCGGTCGATGATCGCCGCGGCTGCCCGGTGCGTCGTGCTGGCCGACAGCACCAAGATCGGTGTGCGCACCCTGGCTCCGGTGTGCAGCATCGATGCCGTCGACGTGCTCGTCACCGACTCCGGCATCAACGACGTGCAGCTCGAAGCGATCAGATCTCGGGGAGTCGAGGTGCTCGTCACATGACGGCCCGGAACTCCCGTCACCAGCGTCCGGGCATCGCCCGGCGACAGCTTGTTCGCGCCTCGCGGGCAGGGGGAACAGCGGGCTGCGGCGAACGCTCCGCAGACCACGGACACCAGGAGCACACCTATGCACACAAGGAAGCTGGTAACCGCAGCCATCGTGCTCGCGCTCATCGCAGGCGCGTGTGGCGATGACGACGATGAAGGGTCGGCGAGCGAAGACACCTCGGTGACGACGGCAGGGGCCACGATCGCAGAGACCGGCGGCGCAAGTGGCGAGGCCGTCGAGATCCGTTGGCGGACTCGACCCGACAACGATGCCGAAGCCGCTGTGTATGCGTCGATCAGCGAGACCATCGACGCGGCCAACGGCGACGCCGTGACGCTGGCGTATGAGCCGGGCACCAACGAAGGATCGCCGTACCAGGATCAGTTGGTCACCGAGATCGCCAACGGCACCGCGCCTGACGTGTTCTGGATTCCCGGTACCGACATTGCTCGCTTCCAGCAGGAGGGGTTGATCCTCGACCTCGCGCCGCTCGCGGCCGAGGACGCATTCGACACCTCCGAGTTCTACCCCGAGCCGATGTACCACCTCACGTTCGATCCTGCTGCCGGCGCTCCCGGCAACGTGTTGTGGGGTCTGCCCCGCGACGTTTCGACGTTCGCGTTGTACATCAACAACGACCTCATCGCCGAGGCCGGAGCGGATGACCCGCGGGCGCTGGCCGAGGCCGGTGAGTGGGACTGGGCAGCCTTCCAGGAGGTGGCTGAGCAGGTGACCGAGCTCGGTGGTGCAACCAAGGGCTTCGCCATGAGCAGCTGGTGGGCCAACTACGGCCTGTTCATGAACGCGGCCGGCGGCGGCTTCTTCACCGAGGACCGCACGGCATGCGCCCTCGACACCGAGGAGTCGGTGGCCGGTCTGGCGCAGGCGAAGGCGATCTTCGACGCCGATCTCGCGGTGCCGTTCGGCGAGGACGGCGAGGCTCCGTGGAAGGCCGGCACCGTCGGCATGTTCGTCAACGGTCGCTGGGCCACCCCCGGTGCCCGGGCAGACGCGGCCTTCAACTGGGACGTCGTCGAGTTGCCCAAGGGCCCGAGTGGCTCGCAGGGCAACTGGCTGTTCTGGGGTGCCTACGTCGTCAACGCCAACACTGCGAACCCGCAGGAGGCTTTCGACCTGGTGAAGGCTCTGACCACGGCGGAGACCCAGGCTTCGATCAGTGAGCTGGGCGCCAACATCCCGAGCCGCAAGAGCGATGCGGCAATCGCGTCGTTCCTCGGCTTCACCCCGCCGGAGAACAACCAGGCGTTCATCAACGGCCTGGCCGACTCGCCGACGGCAGAGGGACCGCTGTGGGCCGGTGACTGGCCCACATTCGACACGGCGATGAACGACGCTGTGACCGCGGTGATCAACGGTACGCGAACGATCGAGGACTACCAGTCCAAGATCTGCTCCGAGACCGCAGCCGCGTTCAATACCTGATCCGATTCTGGGACCACCACGCCGTGCGGCCCCGCGACCCTCGGGGCCGGCGGCAGGGGTGGGACAAACAGATTCGGCGGGGCGGTGGCGACGCCCGGGTGGGGGGGGGTTAACC
>JANLSK010000123.1:0-34469 GCA_031362415.1 Actinomycetes bacterium
GCCGCTGGGCGTCGTCCGACTGGGCGGCCGTGATGCGCTCGATCATCGACTGTGGACGGTACCGCCGGGTGGGGACTCGGACCGTGATGTCGTTGCCGGCACCTCAGGCGCCGTGGCGGCGGCGGGCCGAGGCCTTCTCGATGGCGGGCGGGCGGTAGCCGGCGTCGCCCCACGAGAAGTTGGAGCCGGGCGGCACGATCTCGTCGATGCGGTCGAGGGTCGCCTTGTCGAGGGTGACGGTGCCGCCGTCGAGCTGCGAGGTGAGCTGCTCCATCGTGCGGGGCCCGATGATCGCGGAGGTCACCGCCGGGTGCTCGAGCACGAAGGCATGAGCCAGGTGCGAGAGGGCGATCCCGGCGACGTCGGCCATGGCGCGCAGCTCCTCGACGAGGTCGAGCTTGCGGCCGATGGCCGGGTTGGTCTCCTCGGACCACCGCTTCGTGGACGCGAACCGGCGGGCGGCCCGCGAACCCTCCGGAGGCGCCTCGCCCTTGCGGTAGCGCCCGGCGAGCCAGCCGCCGTTCAAGGGCGACCACACGATCACACCCATCCCGTAGCGGGCGCACGTGGGCAGGACGGCCCGCTCGATCGACCGGACGAAGATGGAGTACGGCGGCTGTTCGCAGCGCACCCGCTCGAAGCCCCGGCGCTGCGAGAGCCACTGCATCTCGACGATCCGCTCGGCGGGGAAGGTCGAGGTGCCGATGGAGCGGATCTTGCCCTGGCGCACCAGGTCGGTGAGCGCCGAGAGCGTCTCCTCGGGGTCGGTGTCCCAGTCGGGCCGGTGGTGCTGGTAGATGTCGATCCAGTCGGTGTCGAGCCGGCGGAGCGAATCCTCGACGGCGCGCACGATCCACCGGCGCGATCCGCCCTGCTGGTTCCGATCGGGACCCATGGGCCCGTGGAACTTCGTGGCGATCACAACGTCGTCGCGACAGCCCTTGACCGCCTTGCCGACGATCTCCTCCGACTCGCCCAGGGAGTACCGGTCGGCCGTGTCGATGAAGTTGACACCAGCGTCAAGTGCCTTCCGGGTCATGCGGATGCACTCATCGTGATCGGGGTTGCCGACCTCGCCGAACATCATGGCGCCGAGGCAGTACGAGCTGACGCGCATCCCGGTGTCGCCGAGCCGTCGGTATTCCATGGGGCCGATGCTACGTTCACCGTTCGTCGACCGCTCAGCGAGCACGGGGACCGACAGGCGTGATCTTCACCGAGACCGAGCTCTCCGGCGCTTTCGTCGTCGACATCGACCGCCGTGACGACGATCGCGGGTTTTTCGCCCGCACGTTCTGCTGCGACGAGTTCGAGGCGCACGGGCTCGTTCCGATGGTGGCCCAGTGCTCGATCGCCTACAACCACCGCGCCGGAACGATGCGGGGCATGCACCACCAGGTGCCCCCGGCCGCCGAGGCCAAGCTCGTCCGGTGCAGCCGGGGCGCCATCTGGGATGTGATCGTCGACCTGCGGCCGGGTTCGGCCACGTACCTGACGCACGTGGCGGTCGAGCTGAGCGGCGACAACCGCCGGGCCCTGTACGTCCCACCACTGTTCGCCCACGGCTACGTCACCCTCACCGACGACACCGAGATCACCTACCAGATGAGCGAGCGCTACAGCCCCGAGCACGAGCGGGGGGCTCACCACCTCTCGCCGGCCTTCTCCATCGCCTGGCCCGTGCCCATCACCGTGGTCTCCGACAAGGACGCGGCAGCGAAGCCCTACGAGGCCACCCGTCGGTGAGCGCCGTCGGTGAGCGCCGTCGAGTGGGGACGGGCGACGCTCAGACGGGGTCGGTGCGGCGCAACAACCCTGCGGCAACGAGACGGTCGGCGGCATCGGCGAGATCGGCGACAGCCAGCCCCGAGCGCTCGGCGACGGCCAGAAGGTCGGTGACACCGTCCGAGCACGACAGCAGCCAGAGATAGCCCATCTCGACGCCGGGTCGGGTGCCTCCGGTGTCACCGTAGAGGCCCCGGCGACCCAGTTGAGGTTCGCCGTAGGGGGCCAGGTTCTCGAAGGTGCCGTTGCGGTCGACCGCCCCCACGATGGCCACGATGGCGTCGACGGCGGCGAGAACCTGGGCCGCCGACACGAACGAGAGGTCGTCGCCCGAGGTGTGGTACTCGGGGTACTCGCCGTGCGGGGTGCGGGTGAGCCGTCCCACCGGGAGATCGAACCCCGGCGAGCAGTACTGCCGCTCGTCGTAGCCGTAGGGCGAGAAGTCGACGATCCGATGGGCGACGCCATTCGTCGAAGCCGTTCCCAGCACATGCAGCGCGGCGCGGTCGACGACCGTCGCTCCCCTGCGGCTGCGCTTGTAGACCAGCCCCCCGGTGTCGCCCAGCCCCGTCACCACCAGGCCGGCCCGGATCCGAGAGACATCGCTCCGGTGCGTCGCCAGCCAGGTGATCGCGCCGATGGTCCCGGGTACGAACAGCATCTTCACGGCATGTCGTCGCAACGGCTCGGCCACGAGGCGCCGGGCCAGCGTGACGAGCGCAGCGATGCCCGTGAGGTTGTCGTTGGCGAGGGCGGGATGGCACACGTGGGTGCTCAACAACACCTCGCCATCGGCGATCGCTCCGGGACTGGCGGGGATCGTCAGCTCGCCGTAGGTCAACGCACCCGGGGCCAGCGTCGCGTCGATGCACAGGTCGAACGGCCCGTCGCCGAGCCCGGCGACCTGGTCGTGGCTGAGGCAGAACGCCCAGGCCCGCTTGTAGTACGAGGTCCGGTACGGGACGAGCGTCGGCTGGGCCGGGAGCGTGTGCACATGGGCGAGCAGCTCGTCGCGTGTCATGGTGGCTCGAACCGGTTCCGAGTAGCTCATGACGTACAACGAGGAATCGACCACGTCGATCAGCCGCCGTCCGTCGGGACCGGCGATCCAGGCTGCGCGCAGGTTCCATTCGTCGGGCACGACCCAGTCGAGCACGGCTGTCCCCGACGGCACCTCGTGCACCACCAGATCGGGGACCTCGACCGCAATGCGTCGCAGCGTGGCTCTGACGCCGTCACCGGTGATCGATCGGCCGATCGGGTACAGGTCGACGAGCAGGCGATCGACGATGTCGGACTCGACCCGGCGGACGAGCTCGCTGACGGGAACCGATGCCTGAGGTTCCTTCGACCCCGCCACGGCCTCGTGTCGGCCCGATGTCATCGCCGATGCCGGGCTGCGGTTCGGGCCCACAGGTGCCCAGCGGTCCCGAGCCAGGAACGGTTCGAGACCTGTACCGCATCGGGCACCCGACGGGTCACGGCGGCGAACGCCGGGAGCACGAGACGATCGGAGACGGCCATCGACGTGACGCCGGCGCGGCGTAACGGCTCGATCGCCGCGACGATGTCGATGCCGGGACCCTCAGCCGGATCAAGGGCCCACCGGAGCCAGAGCACCGCCCGGCGACCGGTGATCAACCAAGCGCTGGTGGCCACGATCTCCTCGCCGCGGGTCACGATGGGCCAGATCAGGCGGCCGTGACGGGCGAAGCCGTCGAGCACCTCGGGGACGAACGCCGCCCGCCGATCGGCACCATCGACCGGCTCGGGCCCATGGAAGGCATGGTCGAGATGGCGGAGAGCCTTCTCATCGGCGTCAACGTCGTGACCGAGACGGACATCGAGGCCGGCGTCTCGGGCCGCCTCGGCCACGCCCGCAACCCCGGTCTCGAGTGCATCGACCGTGAGCTCCCACACGGTCGCGCTCGGGTCGCTCGGTTCGAGCACGAAGCTTCCCTGATCGTCGGCCCCGGAACCCGAGGGCGCCTTGGGTGACGATGCTCGCAGCTGCTCGCCGCCGAGCAGCGCTGAACAGCGAAACAAGGCCGCCGACGAGCCCAACGCGGCGACCACGATCTCCCGAGCCAGTCCCGCATGTCCGGGATCCACGAGGATCTCGGCGATGGCCCCGCTGGACGCGACCACGGTGCGCATGAGTCGGGGCCCCGGAGCCCGACTCTCGATGAACAGGCCCAGTCCGAGCAGCCGTCCCTCGTCGAAGGGATCGTCGACCATGACGCTGCACAGACGCCCGGACCCGAAGGCGCGCCAGCTCGGGAGCACCCATTCGGGCGACGCGGTCGGGAGCGCGCCACATCGGTCGACGAGGTCGATCCATGCCGCGCGGGCGGAGGCCAGCTCCTCCCACGTCTTTACGATGCGGATCGCACTCGCCACCACTGCTCGATTCCGAGGGGAAGGTCGATGGCCAAGTGCGGCCAGTACCACCTGATCCACAGCGCGATCGACGACAGGCACTCGCGGCGCTCGGCGGGCGAGATGGGGCTGCGCCGCACGATGGCAACGAGGTCGGTGAGGAAGCGCCACGACGGGTACTCGGCGCCCCGGGCCGGCGTCGCTGCCCACCACGAGTTCCAGTACAGACGTTGGCGGATGCCGCTGTTGGCCACCATCGATCGGCCGGGATGCAGGCGATTCATGAACAGGTGGGCGTGCGGCTCCACGAACCGCCCCAACAACGCCAGCTCGGCCAGGAGGAGCTCGTCGGCGCCGTAGCGTGATCGCCACGGCGAAAGCTGAAGCAGCGCCGGCATGCGAATCACGCCGAAGCCGAAGGTGAAGTCGTGGGCTCGCTCCAGCACGTAGCGCAAGCGGGCAGCGGGGCCGGCAGCCGGTCCGGGAGCGTTGCGGAACGAGCGCAGCAGCTCGACACCGGAGCGGTCGATGTAGATTGCCCGGGGCTGAGCGATGACCGCCTCGGGGTCGGCTTCGAGCGCCGCCACGCACCGCTCCAGGTAGGTGCTGGCGTGGAGGTCGTCATGCGCCATCCACTTGAAATAGCTGCCCTCGGCCTGGGTGCGCACGAACTCGAAGTTCCACGCCGGGCCCCGGTTGCGCTCGTGGGCGATCACCCTGATGCGCGGGTCGAGGCGAACGTAGCGGTCGAGGATCGCCAACGTGTCGTCGGTCGAGCCGTTGTCGGACACGATCATCGAGAAGTTCCGGTGCGTCTGCGCCAGCGCTCCGTCGAGGGTCTCGGCCAGGTACCGGGCGCCGTTGTAGACGGGCAGCCCGATGCTCACGTGGTCGGCGGGGAGCGGCAAGCGTGCGGAGGTGACGGCATCGGTGGAAGGAGCGGAAACGGGAGCCATTTCAGAGCACGAGCTTGCGGAACGTGAACGCCTCGGCGGCGATTTCGTTGCACTCGACCCCACGGAGATGCGCCAGGCCTTTGAATGTGGACGGAGCGAACCACCGCTTGGAAGCCTGGGACACGAAGGCCTTGTGGAGGAGCTCTACTTTGCGTTCGAGCAGCGATTCAGTGAGCGGAACATAGCAGTTGGGACGACCAAGATCGCCATCCCATTTCGGGATCTCATATTCCATCACCAGATGGTCACGCCAGGTGTTCCATGTGAGCTCGGCGATCGTCCGATGGTCCTGATGGGCGTCTTCGCGGGCGTGGGTGAGCACGACGTCGGGCACGAACCGGCCCCGCAGGGCGAACAGCGCGTCCTTGAGCTCGGCGAATGCGGCTGGGAAGTACGAGTCGTCGAAGTCGTGGAACTCCACGTGGGTCGCCGCGGCCCCGGCGAAGAGCTCGACGGCCCGTTCGGCCTCGTAGCGACGCTCGCCCCGGGCTGAGAAGACCGCCCAGCCGATCTCCAGGCCGGGTACCTCGTCGACCAGGCGCAACAGGGTGCCGCCGCAGCCGATCTCGATGTCGTCGGCATGGGCCCCCAGCGCCAGGACGCGCAGCGGGCGTCCTTCAGGGACCTCGACGGGGAGCCGCAGCGCGCTCATGGGCCGAAGGTCTCGCGTTGGGAATTGCCGTCGTGTTCCCAGACCTCCCACGGAGCGTTCCCTGCCGAATGCATCTCGTCGAGCGACTGCTTGTCCTTGAACGTGTCCATGCTGGCCCAGAAGCCGTCGTATCTGTACGCAGCGACGCGACGTTGTTGCATGAGACGTGGGAGCGCGTCGGTGACGAGGTCCTCCTTGGGATGGAGCTCGTCGAAGATCTCGTTGCGGAGCACGAACCCGCCGCCGTTGATGCGCAGTCCCATGTTCGACGCCGCTTCGATGTTGTGCACGTACCCGTCGTTGTCGGTCTGCACGAAGTGGTACGACACGTTGGGGGTCACCGAGATGAACGTTGCGGTCACATCCATCTGCCGGTGGTAGTCGATCACATCGTCGAGCGGGCAGTCAGTGAGTCCGTCGCTGTAGTTGGCGAGGAACTCCGTCTCCCCATCGAGGTGACGCCTCACGGCACGGAGCCGCTCACCGATGCTGGCGTTGATCCCCGTGTCGCAGAAGGTGATCCGCCAGTCGGCGATGTCGGTCTTCAGCGGCTCGACATCGCGTCCCCCGCCGCTCAGCACGAAGTCGTTCGAGAGACATTCCTCGTAGTCAAGAAAGTAGCGCTTGATCGCATCCGCACGATATCCGAGGCACAGCACGAAATCGTTGTGGCCGTAATGTGCGTAGTACTTCATCACGTGCCACATGATCGGTCGGTACCCGATGGGCACCATGGGCTTGGGAATGTTGTCGCTGTAGTCGCGAATGCGCATCCCGAGACCGCCGCAGAACAGGACGACCTTCACGACGCCTCCCCGGGTTGGACATCGGCGAGGACCGTCACTTCGGGGATCGGCACCACGAAGCGGCCGCCCCACGCATGGATGAACGCCATCTGCCGGGTGATCTCGGTCGTCAGGTTCCAGGGGAGGATCAGGACGTAATCGGGACGGGTCTCGCTGATCGCCTCGACCGGCAGGATCGGGATGCGACTGCCCGGGCAGAACTTCCCATGCTTGTAGGGGTTGCGATCGACCGTGTACTCGAGCAGGTCGGGCTTGATGCCGCAGTAGTTGAGGAGCGTGTTGCCCTTGCCCGGAGCGCCGTAGCCCACCACCCCCTTTCCCTCGCGCTTGGCCGCGAGCAGGAATTCCAACAGCCCGTGCTTCACGGCCTGAACACGCTCGTCGAAGCGGGTGTAGGTCTCGAGTCGCGACAACCCGAAGTCGTGCTCCGAGGCCCGCAGCACAGCGAGCCGCCCCGTCGAGGGGTGGGGACCGGTGTCGGCATGCTGGGCATGCACCCGCAGCGAGCCACCATGCGTCGGCAGCTCCTCGACGTCGTAGACCGCCAAGCCATGCCGGGCGAGGATCCGCTCGACGACGCCCAGACTCAGGTACGAGAAGTGCTCGTGGTAGATGGTGTCGAACTGGGTTCCCTCGATGAGCCGGAGCAGGTGGGGGAACTCCAGGCTGATCGCACCTCGAGGCGCGAGGAGAATCGCCAGGCCGGCCACGAAGTCGTTGATGTCAGGCACGTGGGCCAGCACGTTGTTGCCGATGAGCAGGTCGGCACGATGGCCTTCGGCGACGAGGTCGCGGGCCGTCTGCTGCCCGAAGAACCGGACCACCGAGGAGACGCCGCGTTCCTCGGCGGCCTGAGCAACGTTGGCCGCAGGCTCGACTCCGAAACAGGGCACGCCGGCCTTCACGAACCATTGCAGGAGGTAGCCGTCGTTGCTGGCGATCTCGACGGCCAGGCTCTCCTCCCCCAAGCCCAGCCGGTCGATCGACGACTCGACGAAGATCCGGGCGTGCTCGACCCACGAGTCGGAGAACGACGAGAAGTACGGATACTCGTCGTCGAAGATCTCGGCTGCGCTGGCACATTCGGGTACCTGGACGAGCAGGCAGTGCTCGCACACCAGCACCCGCAAGGGATAGAAGGGTTCCATCTCCAGGGCCCGGTGGGCCGGGATGATCCGCTCGCACAGAGGATGCATCCCGAGGTCGGCGAACACGCGTCGTAGCGGAGCCCCGCAGAGGGTGCACGTCGCGTCACCGGGACTCCCGGCGGCGCGGGGAGGGCCCATGAGGTGCTCCGGCGACTCCAGCGGGCTCGGTTCGGGCATGGGACGGAAATTCCCTCGCAGTCGGACACGATCGTTTCCCGGCGGGTCCGACGCAGCGTCTGCGTCGACCTCGCCGGTCCTCGATCTCATCGCCGGGTGGTCGAGGGAACTGTAGTGAGGGAGATCGCTCCCGTCTCCGGGCCTGCCAGAGCCTTTGTCCGATTCAGCGGGGCGCGAAGGGACACTTGGAGCGAAGGACCATGGGGCTCCATCGTCTGGGCGCCGCGACGGCAGCGGCGCGAGCTACCAGAGCTGGTCGAGGTAGCGGTCGGTTCCCGGGATCGTGGGGGTGAACGGGGCCGCCAGGGCCACGTGCCCGAGCCCCGAGGCCTCGATGGTGGCGCCCAGGTCGGCGAAGTGCGACTCCCAGCAGGCCTCGGGCTCCACCGTGAGCATCCAGGTGTGCAGGAGCCGGGTACCCACGCCCGGGGCCGAGGGAACGCCGCTCGGGGTTCCCGGGAAGTCTCGTACGACGAGCTCCACCACCTGGCCGACGGGTCCGACACCGCCCCCGGCGCCGCCTCCTCCGAGCACGGCCGGGAAGCACTCGGCCGCGAACCAGGCCGACAGGGCGGCCGTCTCGACACCGGCGGCAACGTCGGTCCAGGTGCAAACCAAGCCGTCGTACGGGTGGTCGAGCGCGATCTCGTTGGGCACCGACGGGGCCGCCCCTCCGATGCGGTCGTAGCACGCCGTGGAGACGTGGTCGCGCCCGGGGTGCATGCGTCCCTGCTCGACCAGCGCCGGCATCTCGGCATACGACCAGGCGAAGAGATCATCGATCTTGTCGCGTTCGATCCAGTAGAGAGCGATGAACGATCCCAGGGTGACCGGGTCGGCGATCGGACCGCCCGCCGGGTACCGAAGCTCCTTCAACGCCTTGGTGGCCACAAAGCGCCTGAACGAGAAGGCCCCGGGTCCGCACATCACGCCGGAGTAGCAGTGATCGTGTTCGTACCAGGTGTTGTACTCGCGCACGGTGTCGCGATGGGGTTCGACCATGGTGATCATGGCGTGGCCGAGATCGATCTGTGTCATCGCCGGGAGGCTATCGGCGCACCCCGTCGCCGGCGAGCCCGTCGCGGTCGCGAGGTCGGCGGGCCCGGCGAGCCCGGCGGGGCCCGTCTCGTCGTTGGCGCCAGCGGGTGCCCCGAGCTCGAGGCCGGAGTTCTTGTCACAGGGGCCTGTCATGCTCCGACCATGTCCACCACAGCCACCGGAACCCTGGCCCCCGTCGAGCCCGCCGAGCTGCGCCGGTTCGTGCTCGCCCTGCGTACGTGGGCGCTCGCTCGCGGGAGGTCGGTCGAGCCCGACGCCGTCAAAGCCATCGTAGGAGCCGCCGCTCGTCCGCTCTCGAGCCCGTCGGTGTGGACGAGCAGCGACGTCGAGGGCCTGATCTGGCTCGAGGTGTTGCTGTGGTGTGAGGCCACCGATCGAGCCCGACCAGCTGGGCTGGGTGAAGCCCTCTGGTCGTTCTTCGGGTTCCTCGCCGCGTGCGGTCTGCTCGCCGAGGGGAGCGACAAGGTCGTGGTGCTCCAGCAGCTGGTGTGTGCGCACTGCGCCCTCGGCGTCAACGGTCGAGCCCGCCCGCCGCGACGCCAGCGCCGGCCGACCGTCGATCCCGACGGGGGCGCGGGGCCAGCATCGGTGCGCGGCGGAGCTGGACAGGGTGCAGGCCCGCAGGCCAAGGTGCAGGAGCACATCGAACCGTGGGCGGAGGTGCTCCCTTGGCGACCGTCATGACCGTTACCGGGCCGGTTGAAGCCGGCTCGTTGGGTCGAGCGCTGGTGCACGAGCACATCGTCATCTCGTACCCCGGCGAGGAGCTCGATCCACAGCGCAGGTGGAATCGGGCCGACACCGTGGCCGTCGCCGTCGACAAGATGGCCGAGCTGCTCGACATCGGGTTCCGCACCTTCGTCGACCCGTGTCCCATCGAGCTGGGGCGAAACCCCGAGCTCTACGCCGAGATCGCCCAGCGCAGCGGCATGAACATCGTCTGTGCCACGGGCTTCTACACGCAGCACCTCGACTCCGGCCTGCCGTTCTACTGGCGGGCGCGCGAGCCTGAGGAGATCGCCGAGCTCTACGTCAGCGAGATCACCAACGGCATCGGCAGCACGGGAATCCGGCCTGGGATCATCAAGGCGGCCACCGGCCTCGAGGTGACCGCCGCCGAGCGACGTGTGCTCGGAGGCGCCGCCATCGCGCAGCGCGAGAGCGGCGTGGCCATCATCACCCACACCGAGAATTCCCGTCACGGCGACGTGCAACAGGAGATCTTCGCCGAGCACGGTGCCGACATGAGCCGGGTGATGATCGGCCACCAGGACGAGCAGACCGACGTTGCGCCCATTCGAGCGCTGGCCGAACGCGGCACGTTCGTGGGGATTGATCGGGTGGGGCTCGAGTTGCTCGCTCCCGACGAGCGCCGCGCCGATCACGTTGCCGCCCTGGTCGCTGACGGCTTCGCCGATCGGCTCTGCCTGTCCCAAGACCACATCTGCACGCTCACCGCGCCACGGAGCAGCTTCTACGTGCCGCCCGAGTACCGCGAGGCGCGAGCCGCTCGCAAGGCCGAGATCGACTGGCAGGTCTGGCAACGCCCGTACACCTACCTGGCCACCGACTTCGTCCCCCGTCTCCTGGCCCGAGGTGTCTCCGAAGCCGTCGTGGAGTCGATCCTCACCGAGAACCCCCGCCGGCTCCTCACCGGCTCGTGAGCTGGCACCCCCCCGGCGAGCGCGTAACGACACCAGGCCAACCGGGCCACCTCGGGTGCTTTCGGGTCAGGTCGGGACCCGGGCGGAGTGACCGGCGTTGATGTCGAGTACGGCGCCGGTCATGTACTTGGCGTCGTCGGAGAGCAGGAACAGGATCGAGCGGGAGATGTCGGACGGCTCCAGCCAGGCCACCGGGAGCACGTTGAGCGACTTCATGGCCTCGCGGGCGTCCTCAGGCGAAGGCGATTCGAGGTCGGGTCGGAAGAAACCGAGAAGGTCGTCGTTGAAGATCATCCGTGTGCCCACGGCGGTCGGAGCGACGGCGTTCACCGTGATGTTGTGCATCGCAACGTCCTGGGCCACGGCCTTCACCAGGCCCACCACACCCCATTTCGACGCCGTGTAGGCCGAGCAGTTGCCGGCCGCGCCACGGGCCATCGTTGAGGCCGTCGCCACGATCCGCCCGTAACCGTTGGCGATCATGTGGGGGATGCACACGTGCATGGCGTTGAAGACACCGCTCAGGTTGGTGTCGATCACGTCGCGCCAGTCGCTCGGCGCCATGAGCTGAATGGGGTTCATGCGCATCACGCCGGCGTTGGCAAGCAGCACGTCGATCTTGCCGAACTCGGCGATGGCCGCGTCGGCCACCGTGGCCATCTGCGCGTGGTCGCGCACGTCGGCGTGCACCGCGACACAGCGCTGGTCCTCGGCTTCCACCAGGCGGACGGTCTCGGCCAGATCCTCGGGCGTGGAGCTTTCGTAGCGGGCGGTACCCGGATCGGAGGCCACGTCGCACACCACGATCGACGCTCCGGCTCGGGCCAGATGCACGGCGTGCGAGCGACCCTGACCCCTTCCACCACCGGTGATGACGGCCACCTGCCCGTCAAGGCTTCCCATGTCGTCCCCCTGTGTCGTTGGTGCTTCGGTCGGCGAGTCAGCTCGTCCAGGTGTCGACGACGGCCTCGGTCGTTGTCACGGTGGCGAGCAGGCCCAAGGTGTTCTCGAACACCATGTCGACGTACTCCGCCGGGAAACCCACCACGGCGTCTCGCGCGATGACCATGGCATAGCCGGCGTTCACGGCGTCGAACGTGAAGTTGGTGATGGCCACGTTCACCGAGACCCCGACCCCGACGATCGTGGTGATCTTGGCGTTGCGCAGGATCGAGTCGAGCTCGGTGCCCTGGAACGGTGAGAGCCCATGGATCCGGGGCAGGACGAGATCTTCCGGTTCGGGGCCGACCTCGGCAACGGGCGCCGCCTCGTGGCTGCCCACGTGGAGCTTCACCGGGCTCTTGTCCATGGCCCGGAACAGGCGGGCGTTGCGGTTGCTGCCGAATCCGTCGACCCGGTGATGCGCCGTGCAGTGAATCACCCGCACCCCAGCAGCTCGAGCTGCAGTCGCGAGCCGGGCCAGGTTGGGGATCAGCGTCGTCGACGTGGCCAGGGCTGGCAGCGCAGACTGGGGCCCGATCACGCCGTTCTGGCACTCCTGGAGGACCAGCACCGTGTGCCCCGGATCGAGCAGGGTCGTGAGATCAATCGCCATGCCCGCAGTCTGCGCTTCGCACCGCCCCTGACGCCAGCACCCTCCCCGGGCAGCACCCCCGTCCGGCTCAACTCCGGAAGACGTTGGCGAACTCGACGTCGTCGCGTTCGAGGGTGGAGAGGTACCAGGCCACCTCAGCCCGGAGGGCGGCATGTCGGGCCAGGCTCGGATCGCCAGCGAGCAGCGTCTCGGCCTCCTTGCGGGCGAAGGCGACGGCCTTCTCATCGCGCGGGATACGACCGAGCTTCAGATCTGAGCGTCCAGACTGGCGATCGCCGAAGATCTGGCCGCCGCCTCGCAGGTCGAGATCCACCTCCGCCAGATGGAAACCGTCGGTCGACGCGACCATGGCCTCCATGCGCCGGAGGCCGTCCTCGGTCGTGGGCTCGGCAAAGAGATGACACCAGCTCTCGCCGCCCCCTCGCCCGATTCGGCCACGGAGTTGGTGCAGCTGGGAGAGACCGAAGCGGTCGGCCGACTCGATGATCATCACGGTCGCATTGGGAACGTCGACACCCACCTCGATGACGGTCGTGGCCACGAGCACGTCGATCTCGCCGGCCCGGAACGCGGTCATGACCCGCTCCTTGTCGGCCGGGCGCATCTTGCCGTGCAGCGCCTCGACCCGCAGCCCCGACAGCTCCTCGTCGGCGAGCCGGTCGCGCTCTTCGAGCACCGACTTCACCTCGGCCGCGCTGTCACCCCGAGCAGCCGACCCCGAGACGCTGGGATCGACCAGCGGGCACACCACGTAGGCCTGGTGCCCGTCGGCCACCTCGTCTCGCAATCGACGGTACGCCGTAGCCCGCTCGTCGGCGTCCTGGCACCAGATCGTGGTGATCGGCGTACGGCCTTCGGGCATGTCGCGCATCTCGGTGTGCTCGAGATGGCCGTACACGAGCATGGCGGCGCTGCGCGGGATGGGCGTTGCGGTCATCACCAGCTCATCGGGATGATCGCCCTTGTCGAGCAAGGCTTTCCGCTGCTCGACGCCGAACCGGTGCTGCTCGTCGACCACGACCAGCCCGAGCGACCGGAACTGCACACCCGGCTCCAGGAGCGCGTGCGTGCCGACCATGATGTCGACTCCTCCGGCGGCCAGCTCAGCCATGATCTGCTGACGCCCCTTGGGCGTGGTGCGGTTGGTGAGCAGGCGCACCTGCACGGGGCGGGCCGCGAACAGTGAACCCTCGCCGGCCGGCGCCGGCACCACGAGACCACCGAGCAGCGCCGAGATCCCCCGGTGGTGCTGCTCGGCCAGCACCTCGGTGGGAGCGAGCAGCGCCCCTTGGTGCCCGCTCTGCACCGCCATCAACAGCGCAGCGACCGCGACGACGGTCTTGCCCGAACCCACGTCGCCCTGGATGAGCCGGTGCATGGGATGGGGCCCGGCCATGTCGGAGGCGATGTCGTCGAGCGCCTGACGCTGGCCGGCCGTGAGCGTGAACGGCAACGACGTGAGGAACTCGTCGAGCAATGGGCCCTTGACCGTGTGGGAGATGCCGCGCTGCGTTGTCTCGGCGATTCGCTTCCGCCGCACCAGCTCGAGCTGTATTCGGAGGAACTCGTCGAGCACCAGGCGGCGGCGGGCCTGGTAGTGGTCGCGCTCGTTCTCGGGCTGGTGGATCCCCCGGTAGGCCTCGGCCCTGGTCATCACCTTGGCTCGGGCCCGCAGGTCGGCCGGGAGCGGATCGTCGATGTCGGGGAAGCGCTCCCGGGCCTCCGCGATGAACCGGCGGATCTGCCAGGTGGCGACGTCGGCCTTGCCCGACTCCGGGTAGATCGGCACGATCACCCCGGTGCTCTGATTGTGCGCCTCCCCTTCGGGGCCGATCACATCGACGACCGGGTTCACCATCTGGAGCTTGTGTTGGAAGCGGTCGACCTTCCCGAAGAAGCTGGCCTCGGTGCCCGGGGTGAGCTGCCGACTGCGCCAGGCCTGACCGAAGAACGTGAGCGACAGCATCGCCTGGCCGTCGGTGACGGCCACCTCGACGCGGACGTTGCGACCCCGCCTGTGCTCTTGGGCCCGCACCACCTCGGCGACCACGGTGGCCTCCTGGCCCACCTGGAGCTCGGCGATCGAGGCCCGGTTACGGCGATCGTGGTAGCGGCGCGGGAAATGCTCGAGGAGATCGAGCACCGACACGATCCCGAGCTTGGCCAGCTCTGCCTCCATCTTCGACGAGACGCCGTCGAGCGCGACGACCGGGGTCGATTGGAGCACCTCCAACGTGACAACCACGACGAGTCCCCGATGTCCGGACGAGCGGCCCGACGCCTACTCGACGCCGATCACGAACGGGTAGTGGGGTTGACCGCCCTCGAGCACCTCGATGTCGAGTGCCGGCCAGGTGTCGGCGATGGCTTGGCGGACGGCATCGACGAGCACGGCATCGACGTGGGCGCCGACGAGCACGGTGACGAGCTCCGTGTGGGCCTCGACCAGGGTTGCCAGCGCCGCCAGCACGGCGGTGAGGGCATCATCGGCGATCCCGACGATGTGCTGGTCGGCCAAGGCGATCCACTGACCCTCGGTGACGGCGCCGACTTCGGTGGCGGCGTTGCGCACGGCCCGGGCGACCTCGGCGGTCCGTGTTCGCTCCGCCGCCTCGCCCATGCGCTGGCGATTGACAGCCCCGTGGGTGTCGGCGTCGAACGCCACCATGGCCGACAGACCCGCAGCCACCGAGTGGGTCGCCACGACGTGCACCGTCTGGCCGGCGAGCTCCGCAAGCCCGGCGAGCTGATGGGCGACGGCCACGATGTTCTTGTTGTTCGGCAGCACGATGACGTGCTCGGCACCGGTTGAGCGAACGGCAGAGAGCAGGTCGGCCGTCGACGGGTTCATGGTCTGGCCGCCCGGGACGACCACCGCGACCCCGAGCGCCAGGAACAGCTCCTCGACACCCGCGCCCGCCGCCACCGCGACGACAGCACTGGGACCGACAGCCGTGACAACCTCGGGCGACGGGGCGAGCAGATCGGCGGTGCCGGTGGGCGCGGCGGGCGCGGCGGCGTCGGTGGGCGAAGTGGCGCTCTCGTCGTGCAGGTCGGTGACCCGGATGCGATGCGGCCGTCCCAGGGCGATGCCAGCCTCGATGGCGGCTCCGATGTCGTCGGTGTGGACGTGGCAGTTGTACACACCCTCACCTCCGGTGACCACGATCGACTCGCCGATGGCGTCCCACGCCTGCCTGAGCCCCGACGGCGCACTCGACGGTCCTTCGAGGAGGAACATGACCTCGTAGCGGGGCGAGCCGATTCCGTCGGCAATAGAGCCGGTGACCGTCGCACCGGCGGTGACCGCCACGAGGGCGGGGCTGGCGCCTCCGACACCGGCCGAGAGCGCGGGGACCGAGCGGGGCACGGGCCGCCCGCCCACCACGTGCCGGAGCGCGTCGAGCAGGAGCGTGAAGCCCTTGCCTCCGGCGTCGACCACCCCGGCCTCGGCGAGGACGGCGAGCTGATCGGGGGTCTCGGCCAACGCCCGAGCCGCCGCGATCGACGCCACCTCGACCATCTCGCCCAAGGGGGGATCGCCGCCGGCATCGTTTCCGTCACTCGCGGCCATGCGCGCCTCGCACGCCTCGGCCGCCTTGCGCACGACGGTGAGGATGGTCCCCTCGACGGGCCTGAGCACGGCGTCGTAGGCCGCATCGGTGGCCCGTCGCAACGCCGTTGCGATGTCGCGGGCCCGCACCTGCGCTCGTTCGCGCCAGATCTCGGCCAGGCCCCGCAAGACCTGGCTCAAGATCACGCCCGAGTTGCCCCGGGCCCCCATCAAGGAGCCGTGCGCGAGGGCGGCGCACACCGAGCCCATGTCGTCTGCGCCGGCGAGCTCGGCCACCACCGACTCGATCGTGAGCGCCATGTTGGTGCCGGTGTCGCCATCGGGGACGGGGTACACGTTGAGCCGGTTCAGCTCGTCTTGATGATCGCGAAGCGCATCGCGAAAGCACACCGTGACCCGGGAGACGTCGTCAGCGGCCAAGGTGTCGAGCACGATCACTGCCCGAGCGTACCCCCAGCCCGAGCCGGCCCGATGGGCGTGGGCTCACCCGTCGGATTCTGCGCCGGCGCCAACTCCCGTCGGGCCGGAGACCGGGTTCTGCTCGCTACTACCATCGAACTCATGCAAGGTGTGATCAAGGCCTACGACCCAACGACCGGTGAGGGCATCGTCGTGCGCGACCTCGACCGGGTGGAGTACCTCCTCGCCGCCGACGCGCTCGAGGGCTCGATCTTCCGGATGCTGCGGCAAGGTCAGCGGGTGGTGTTCGACCTCGACGACGACGGTCACGCTCGGCGCCTCCGCACGGGCGCCGAGGTCGATATGGGGCTGCCCCGCTCCGGGTGACGCAGGGACGAGCGACCGTCGATCCCGGTCGTTGACGGCCGATCGTCGACAGCCGGGCGGTCTCGATCCGGCCGAAAGCCGCGGCGGTGAAGCCGGAGAGCGAACGCCGTTCCGAGGGTGCGGCCGCCGACAAGTACGATCCTCGGACCTCTTGGAGGCCGTTCGCCGCAATGGATGAACGGTCCGGTGACGGCGCGACGCGGCGCCGGAAGGAGCGCAGATGGCTGCGACGACGAGCAATCGTCCGCTGCTCGATTGGGTCGATACGTGGGCTGGGGTCTTTGAGCCCACCAACGTCGTCTGGTGCGACGGTTCCCAGACGGAGTACGACCAGCTGACCGCGAAGCTCGTGGCAGCCGGCACCTTCACTCCCCTCAACGAGCAGCTCCGGCCCAACAGCTTCTGGGCTCGCTCCGATCCTGGTGACGTGGCCCGTGTCGAGGATCGCACGTTCATCTGTTCGGAGACCGCTGCTGCCGCGGGCCCGACCAACAACTGGCGTCCACCCGCCGAGATGCGTGCCGAGCTCACGAGCCTCTTCGCCGGATCGATGCGCGGCCGCACCATGTACGTGGTGCCGTTCTCGATGGGACCACTCGGCAGCCCGATCGCCCACATCGGCGTGCAGCTCACCGACTCCCCGTACGTCGCCGCCTCGATGCGGATCATGACCCGCATGGGTCAAGCCGTGCTCGACACGCTCGGCGACGGCGAGTTCGTCCGGTGCCTGCACTCGGTCGGCAAGCCCCTCGCCGAGGGCGAGGCCGACGTCGCCTGGCCGTGCGATCCCGACCGCAAGTACATCGTGCACTTTCCCGAGCCCCGCGAGATCTGGTCGTACGGCTCGGGGTACGGCGGAAACGCCCTCCTCGGCAAGAAGTGCTTCGCGCTCCGCATTGCCTCGGTGATGGCCCGCGACGAAGGCTGGCTGGCCGAGCACATGCTCATTCTCGGCGTCACGCCGCCGGGCGGCGAGAAGCGGTACGTCGCCGCTGCGTTCCCGTCGGCGTGCGGCAAGACCAACATGGCGATGATGGTCCCCACGATCCCGGGGTGGAAGATCGAGACCGTCGGCGACGACATCGCCTGGATGAAGTTCGGGGTCGACGGACGCCTGTACGCCATCAATCCCGAGGCCGGGTTCTTCGGCGTGGCCCCGGGCACCTCGGCCACGACCAACCCCAACGCTCTCGAGACCCTTCGGGCCAACTGCATCTTCACGAACACCGCGCTCACCGACGAGGGCGACATCTGGTGGGAGGGCATGGACGGCGATCCGCCCGCGCATCTCACCGATTGGCGGGGTCAGGACTGGACGCCCGCCACCGGGACCCCGGCCGCCCATCCCAATGCGCGCTTCACGGTGGCCGCGAGCCAATGCCCGTCGATCGCTCCCGAATGGGAGGACCCTGCGGGCGTCCCGATCTCGGCGATCCTCTTCGGTGGCCGACGGGCGTCGACCATCCCGCTCGTCACCCAGGCGGCCTCGTGGGAGCACGGGGTCTTCCTCGGATCGATCGTCTCGTCCGAGACGACGGCGGCGCAATCGGGCGGCGTGGGCATCGTGCGACGCGACCCGTTCGCCATGTTGCCGTTCTGCGGCTACGACATGGCCGGCTACCTCGCCCACTGGTTGGAGATCGGTGCCGGCGCCGATCTCTCCCAGCTCCCGCAGATCTTCTACGTGAACTGGTTCCGCAGGGGCGCCGACGGCTCGTTCCTCTGGCCGGGCTTTGGCGACAACAGCCGGGTCGTGAAGTGGATCGTGCAGCGGGTGTCGGGCGAGGGCTCGGCCGTCGAGACGCCCATCGGGTACGTGCCCGCCCCGGAGTCACTCGATCTTGACGGCCTGGCTATCACCCCGGAGCAGCTGGCCCAGCTCCTCGCCGTCGACGAGGACGAGTGGCGTCAGGAGATCCCGCTCATCGAGGAGTACTACGGCACGCTCGGCGACGGCTTGCCCGAGGCGCTCACCGACCAGCTACGCAACCTCGAGAAGCGGCTGGCTCAGGACTGATTCGGCCGCGAATCCAGCGGAGGGCGTTCCCTGGGCCCCGCCGGAGAGCCGGCGCTAGCTAGTGTGACGCATCCGAAACCCTCCGGGAGGTCCCATGTCGGTCCAGGCGTACGTGCTGATCCAAACCGAGGTGGGCAAGGCGGCCCACGTCGCCACGGCGATCCGAGCCATTTCCGGCGTGGTGTCGGCCGAGGACGTGACGGGACCCTACGACGTGATCGCCAAGACCGAAGCCGACTCCGTCGACGACCTCGGCAAGATGGTCGTCTCCAAGATCCAGCTCGTCGACGGCATCACGCGCACGTTGACCTGCCCCATCGTCCACCTGTAGTCGCCTGGCGCAGATGCCAGATGCCAGATGCCAGATGCCAGATGCCAGGTGCCAGGTGCCAGGTGACGGGCGGCCGTTGGCCGGAGCCGGGGCCACGATCGATCAGCGGCGCAGAGCCCCGGCCCGGCGTGAGCGACGGTCGTGGCGCTCGAAGGCCAGCTCGACGAGCCGCTCCACCAGCTCGGGGTAGCTCACTCCCGACTCCTCCCACAGGCGGGGGTACATCGAGATCGACGTGAAGCCCGGGATGGTGTTCACCTCGTTGCACACGAAGCCCACGCCGCCTTCGTCGAAGAAGAAGTCGACCCGGGCCATGGCGTCGCATCGGCAGGCCACGAAGGCCTCGACGGCGAGACGCTGCACCTTGGCCACCTCGGCGGGGCCGAGCACGGCGGGTGCGATCAGCTGGGCCAGACCGTCTCGATACTTGTCGTCGTAGGTGTAGAACTCCGCGCCGGGGACGATCTCGCCCGGCACCGAGGCCCGCGGCGGGTGATCGCCCAGGACCCCGACCTCGATCTCGCGCCCGACCACGGCCTCCTCGACGATCCCGTACTCATCGAGCTCCAGCGCCAGGGCGATGGCGCCGGCAAGGCCGCCAGGCTCGACCACCTTCGACACGCCGATCGACGATCCCATGTTGGCCGGCTTGACGAAACACGGATAGCCGAGCTCCCGCTCGATCCGAGCGGTGAGTGCGGACCCAACGTCACCCTCGCGGAAGTCGACGAACCTCGGGGTCGGGATGCCGCAGGCCATGAAGGCCCGTTTCATCGACACCTTGTCCATGGCCACGGCCGAGCCGAGCACACCCGATCCCACGTAGGGCAGCCCGGCGATCTCCAGCAGCCCCTGCATGGTCCCGTCCTCGCCGTAGGGGCCGTGCAGGAGCGGGATCACCACGTCGACGGGCGGCCCATCGGCGCCGCCCGTGCTCGTGCCTGTGCCTGTGCCCGTGCCGAACAGCTCAGGGCCGGGGAGCGTGGCCCCGCCACCGATGAGCCGACCCTCGATCGGGAGACCGTCGGGGAGGGCTTGCGTATGGTCAGCCAGGAGCGCACGCGCGGTGTCGGCGCGCACCCAGCGGCCGTCACGGGTGATGCCGACGGGCTCCACCTCGAACCGCTCCGGATCCAGCGCCCGCCCCACCGAGACCGCCGAGACGCGTGACACGTCGTGCTCGGCCGAACGACCGCCGAAGATCAGCATCACCCGCGTCCGACGGCCCGGATCGCCCATCAGGCCACCTGCAACCAGGCCCGCAGGCCCAGGCCCATGATGAACAGCCCCGTGAACCCGTAGAGCATCTCTACCCGCCCCGGGAGCTGCACCCGGTACGAGTACACGAGCCCCACCGTGATGAACGCGACGAACCCGTAGAACATGTGAAAGCGCGGGGCCACGATCGAGTCGTCGGAGACCACGACCACGCCCAGGAAGACCTGGACGAGCATGATCGCCTGGGCCGTCGCGCACATCCACCAGTACCAGCGCCCGCGCCACTGCCAGTGCTTCCACAGCACCAGGCCGACCACGCCGGCGACGCCGTTGGCGACGATGGCGACCCACCCCCACCACGCGTGGATCTCGAGTGCACGCCGCGTTCCCGAACCGACCGCCACCACCAGCAGGGTCGGAAGCCACAAGGTCACGGTCGACGCCGCCCGGCATTGCTCTCCACGACCGACATGACGATGTTTCTAGCGCAGGCCACTCACGGGACCCGGCTCGTGCTGGCGCGAGCGCGAGACTGTGCGTATGGCCAAGATCGTCGACCTTCTCAGCCGTGGACGCACGATCTCCTTCGAGTTCTTCCCCCCGCAAACCGAGCAAGCGGCGATTCAGCTCGTGTCGACCCTCGGGGAGCTGGCCCCGTTGCGGCCGTCGTTCGTCTCGGTCACCTACGGGGCAGGCGGCTCCACACGCCAACGCACCCACGAGATCGTGACCTCGATCCTCCGGGCCGGCGCCATGACGCCCATGGCCCACCTCACCTGTGCGGCGCACACCCGCGACGAGCTGGTCGACATCGTGGCCCGCTACCGCGACGAGGGCGTCGAGAACATCCTGGCCCTGGGCGGTGATCCCCCCCAGGATCTCGATCACCCCCGAGGCGAGCTCAGCCATGCCCACGAGCTCGTCGAGCTGGTGCGCGAGATCGGCCCGTTCTCGATCGGCGTGGCGGCGCACCCCGAGGTCCATCCGCGTTCACCCGACCGGGCGAGCGATCGCCGCACCCTGGCCGCCAAGCTGGCGATGGCCGACTTCGCCATCACCCAGTTCTTCTTCCGAGCCGACGACTATCGCCAACTTGTCGACGATCTGGCCGCCCTGGACGCCTCCAAGCCGGTGATCCCGGGCATCATGCCGGTCACCAACCTGGCCTCGATCGAGCGCATGGCCGCGATGTCGGGTGCCGCCGTTCCCAGCGCGCTCGTCGAACGCCTCAGCGCCGGCGCCACACCCGAGGACGTGCGCCGCATCGGCGTCGAAGCCGCGTCCGAGCTGTGCGCCGAGCTCCTCGAAGGAGGCGCTCCGGGCCTGCACTTCTACACGCTCAACCGCTCGAGCGCGACGCGTGAGGTGTACGCCAACCTCGGGCTCGCCGTCACCTGATCCCGGGCACATCGAACTCGGCGTCAGGGTGACGCAGTGTCAGCGAGGGCGTGTCAGCGACGGGTGGCTCAGCTGTCGATGGCCAGGAGCGCGGCGATGGGATCGACCCGATCGAGCAGCGCAGCGGCAGCCGCGACGTGAACCTCGGTGATCGGTGAACCGGTCCGCTCCCCATCGGCAAGCTCGGGCGAACGACACACCACGATGACCTGCGCGCCCGCCTGCACCAGCAGGGGCACGATGGCTTCGTGGAGGTCCCCCACGATCACCTCGCCGCATCCAGCGCAGCGGAACGAGTAGTGGGCGGCGCCCCTCGCCTGATCGTGGTGCACATCAACCGATGCGGCATCGACGACGACAGGCCCGCACGCATGACATCGGGAATCGATCCGTTTGCTCATTGCCCCGTCACCTCGCGTCCTCGCCGGGTACGGTCGAAGAGGGGTATTCCACCAGGTTGAATCCCCCCAGGAGGCATCGGCACCGCGATCGACGAGCTTGAGCCCTCGTTTGCAGAACAATCGTCATTCGTCGCCCCGAAGAAACCGCTCGATCTCCGACGCCAGCTCGTCCCCTGTCGGGAGGCCGTCGGACGAGTTGTCGAGCTGGTCGACGAACTCGGCCATGTCGGGACGCTCGCCCAGGGTCTCTTCGACCTTGACGTGGTACTCGGCGATGGTCTCGGCCAGATCGACCGGGTCGATGGCCAGCGATGCGATCTCGGCCACCCGTCGAATCAGGGCTGCGGTGGCGGCCGGGGACGGTCCACCAGCGAGGTAGTGCGGGACCTGGGCCCACAGCCCGGCGGCGGGAACGCCTCCGGCTCCGAAGGCGTGCTGGAGGACCGTCTGAACGCCGGTCGGGCCCTCGTAGTCGAGCCGGAGCGGTTCGACCTCCTGGGCCAGGGAGCGTGCCGTCGCCGTGGCCAGGACCCTGATCGGACGCCGGTGTGACACGACCACCGGCATCCCCGCGAGCATCACGGCGAGCCGGGCGTCGACCGAGCGGGCCAGGTCGACGAGCTCGGCGCAGAACGCCCGCCACCGCAGGCCCGGCTCAGGACCTCGGATCACCACGACGTGCTCGCCGTCGAGCGAACCGGCCAGTCGGGCGGAGGAGGGCACCAGCCCGGCCACCAGGGTGATCTCGGGCCAGGTGATGATTCGGGTCTCGCCGCCGTCGAGGCCCACCTGTGGCCGGGTGTGCTGGAGATCGACGATGTCGGCCAGGTCGATCCGGGCGAAGGTGACGGGATCGATGAGGTGGCTCTCGATGTACTCAGCGGCACCCGCACCCGCCGTACCGGCATCGACCCAGCCCGACAACGCGACCACGAACACCGGTCGGTTCAGGCTGGGGAGCTGGTCGACGACGAGCACCGGGGCAGGGTAATGCACCCGGGGTGACGACAGCCGAGATGTCGACGGCCGTCACCCGTGGGCGGGTCAGTCGTCGGAGCCGCGACCCGGGCCCGAGTTGTCCCTGCCGGAGCCCGAGTTGTCCTCGTCGTCGTCGTCGTCATCGTCATCGTCGTCATCGAGGGAGGTGGAGGTACGGTCGTCGTCGTCGTCGTCGTCATTGTCATCGAGGGAGGTGGAGGTACGGTCGTTATCATCGTCGAACGATGTCGACGTGCGACCGTCGCTGTCATCGAACGACGTCGACGTGCGACCGTCGCTGTCATCGAACGACGTGGATGTGCGACCGTCACGACCGTCACGACCGTCACGACCGTCACGACCGTCACGACCGTCACTGTCATCGAACGATGTCGGGGTGCTACCGCTGCCCGGCGTAGCACTCCCACGGTCGTCCATCGTGCCCGGGGTCGTGGCCGACGAGCCGCTGCCCGGGGTGGTGGGCGACGTGCCGCTACTCGCCGTCGAGCCCGTGGTGGCCGACGTGACGCTTCTCGGCGACACCAGTTCCGGCGAGGTCCAATGGGTCCCGGGGAGTGACCCGCTGTTCGGCGTGGTTGCCGAGGTAACGCCCGTGGAGGGGGAGCTGGTGGTGCCCGGGCTGCTGGCGCCGGTGACGCTGCTCGGCTGCGTGGCCGGCGTGGGATCGCCGGTGACCGCGCCAACGGCGGCGCTGACGGCGATGAGCACGCCGATGCAGGTGGCGGCACCGAGGGGCGCCAGGAGGGATCGGGGAAGGCGGGGAAGGATCATGTGGGGGCTCCTGAACGCGTTGTCGTTGTTGAAGATGACACGCTCCCCAGGTGGGGCCGGTTTGGGGGAATTCCTCTGCTGAGAGCCCAGACGGGTTCCGAAGCCCGGACGCAACGCGGGGTGCCCCACGGCGAAGCCGCCGCCGGACGCCCGTGATCGGGCATCCGGCGGCGGCGTGTTCGAGACCGTGCGACAGCGCGGTGATCCCGCGCGGCTCGTCTAGGAGTCCTCAGAGAACACCACGTCGCCGGCGACGACGTCGGCCCGTACTCGGACCTCGGTCTGACCGCTCGTGAACTCGACCTCGACCCGACTGCCTGGCCCACTGTCGTTGGTCTGCGCCGAGAAACCGCTGGCCGGGGTCGACGAGAGCCAGGTCACCGACAGCCCGTCGAACCGGACGGTGATCGAGCCGCCCGCCGAGGAGTACGACCGCTGGATCGTCGTCGCCGAGGTCGTTCCCGATCCCGACGACGACGTGCTCCCCGAGCCTGGGGTCGTCGACGATCCGCCCGACGAGGGTGTCGTGGAGTTCGACGTGCTCCCCGAGCCTGGGGTCGTGCCGCTGCTCGGCGTCGAGGGCATGGTCCCCGTCGTTGCCGAGGTGGCGGGGGTCGTCGGGGTTGAGTGCTGCGTCGTCGCTGTCGAGCCACCCGAGCCAGCCGATGGGGTCGTGGTACTCCGTGACGAGCTCGGGGTGGACCCGGAGCCCGGGGTGGACGTCGATCCGAGCTCCGATCCTGAACGGCCGGTGACTGTGGGGATCGCGGCCGAGCCGTTCGACGGCATCGGCCGGCTCGAGCCCGAAGTCGTGACCCTCGACGCGCTGGTTCCAGGTCCTGTACCCGCGGTGGACGGCGAGGACGGGCCACTCGACGACGGCTCAGTCGAGGAGCCGTCGGTGCCGGTTGATACGCCGACCACGATCTCGCCCGGCGTGCCGGATCCGCCCTGGGCGGCGAAGGCGGCGCCCAAACCGAGCACGAGCACGAGGGACGCGATGGGGGTGACGATCGTGGCCAGGCGGTGGTTGCGGCGGGCCCGGGAGAGACGGGGGGCGAGACCCGACCACACCGCGTCGGTGTCGTCGAAGCGCGGAGCGAGGGCATCGAACATGGCACCGAGCGATCGATCACGCTCAGGGGTGGGGAGGGACGGATCGATGTCGACCATCAGCTCGCTCCTGGTTGGAGCCGCACGCGCAAGGCGTCGCGACCCTGGTGGAGGTGGAATTTCACTGCACCCTCCGACAGGCCCATCGAACGGGCTACCTCGATCACACTCAGTTGCTCGAGGTAGAAGAGCGAGAGCGCTGTCCGTTGCTGGCGAGGAACGGATTCGAGCGCCCGGGCCAGCCGCCGCCCGTCCTCGTCCCTCGAAGCGGCCTCGACGACCGCCGACTCGGGGCTCTCGGCGACCGAGTCCCGGTCCTCGCGGAAGCCGATCCGCTGCGCCAGGGCATCGCCCCGCTTGCGGCTCCGATGCCCGTCGCGGAGCTTGTTGATGGCGACGTGCCTGATCCACGATGCGGGATCGTCGTACGTCGAGATCTTCTTCCACCGCACGTAGGCCTTGGCGAAGGCCTCCTGTACGGCATCGGCGGCGTCTTCGCGATTGCCCGCCACCACGGTGAGCGACCGGACCATGGGCTGATAGTGCGAACGGAACACGGTCTCGTAGTCGACCGCGCTCACCGTGAACGAGATGTCGATGGCACCGGCGAGAGGGAGATCGCTCGACCCGTGGGGGGCCGCGTGGTCGGACCCGCTCGGCGCAATGGTCTCCGATCTCGGGGCTCTGTGCGACCACGGGGGGAGCGATGCAGGCATCGGCAGGACAACCATTCGGTACGAACACGCCGCTGGGCTGGTCAGAGTTTGGTCGTTCCCTCCGACGCGCATGAACACTTTCGAGACCGACCCCGTCGGGCTCGCGGACCGCCGACGTTGGAGCTGTGCTCCGGTTCTCGACGTGCGCCGTGGCGGCCTCAGATCCGGCCGAGCAGCTCGGCCTTCTTGGCCTCGAAGTCGGCCTGGGTGATGACACCCTTGTCACGGAGCTCAGCCAGCTTCGAGAGCTGATCGGTGACCGACTCGCCCGGCACGCCGGGCGGGGGCAGGGGCAGGGGCGCCGAGGCGGGCCCGGGCTGCGGCGTCCCCATGGCCTGGGCGAACGCACTCGGGTCGATCTTCGAGTACTCGGCGGTCTTCTTGGCGTTGCCCTCGATCTGCCGGTAGATCTCGGCCTGCACGAACTCGGGGTTCGGGATGTCGCTGAACTTCTGCTGGCCCTGCGTGCCCGCAGACTCGATGACGAGGTCGCCGGCGCCCAGCATGCGCTCGAACAGCGTCTGGTTGAACGTGATGTCGTTGATACGTTCGAGCGGAATCTCTCGCCCGGTGCGCGAGAACACGCCAGCCCGGAAGATGAGTCGGTCGCTCGTGACGACGAAGTGCGTCGTCCGCCAGGTGAGCCAGCGCCAGATCGTCGACCCCAGCCAGACGACGAGAGCCGCGTACCAGGCGTACTGCAGGATGTCTCCGACCGTTCCGTCGGGCTTGAAGGCCAGGAAGGCCAGCACGATCACGCCCAGCCCCGAGGCCGCAACCTCCCAGAAGTACCACCAGTGCGGGTTGAAGTCGACGGCGATGTCCTCGCCCGGGTTGAGCAGCTGCTTGGGATAAGCCATGCATCCAATTTACGGCGTCGCGACGGGTCCGCGTGCCAAGACGCCTCCGAAGGTCCGCGAGAACCGGCTCGGGGCCGTGTGAGGGCGGCCATCATCGGCGCGCCTTCCGCCCACCTTGAGCGCGTGGTTCGGACGCCATGGGGCAAATTTGACGGCACGGGCCGTCCCGTCGGGCCCTTGGCAGTTACGGTCCATCCACGAGGAGGGGGAAACCGTGACCGTCGAGAGCACCTCCGTCGTACACGAGGTCCGCAGTGTCGAGTACCCGTCACTCTCCGGGGACGTCCTGCGAGCCCGCTCACGCAGCGTGGACGCTCGAGCGACGACCGACCCGGCAACGGCCGTGACCGTGGTCGTCGTGGCCGTGGTCGTCGGTTTCCTCTACGACTACGTCGTTCCCTCACCGTGGTGGGTCGGGCGCCTCCCCATCCCGATGTCGCTGTTCCCGTCGATCGCTCTCCTCGGTGTCCTGGCCCGACGCGGACGCCCGGGCCGGGCGACGACAGCCGCCGACGGCCCGCTCATCGAGTTCCTCGACATGCGCCTCGGGCCCTGGCGGTGCTGGCGCGAGTTCTACGTCGTTGTCACCATCGGGCTCGCGGTCGCCGCCGCTTACTACGCCCGGAGGATGGGCAGCGGCACCGAGCCCCTGGCGCTCCTGGCCAATGCCCTGGTCGAGGAAGCCCAGTTCCGCTACTCGATCCCGCTGCTGGTCGCAGCAGCCGCGCTGATCGTCGGGGCGGGTCGCACCCTGGCGCTGGCGATCGGCCTGGGAATCTCGTCGATCATGTTCGCGGCGATGCCCGGGCACCTCGAGCAGATGACCGGCCCCTTCGACATCGCCCCGTTCCTCGCCTTCGCCGTGCTCACGAGCATGGTGGCCATCCGCACCCGGGCGTTGCTGCCGTGCGTGCTCGCGCACACGCTCGTCAACATGTGCACCCTGCCGGTGGCGATCGGTCTGGCCCCGCCCGGCGTTCGTCTCGCCGGCGTCGTCATTGGTCTGATCGGGCTGGTGGTGGCTGCGGAGATCGCCAACCAGCGCCGGGCCTCGGATGCGGAGGCGCCGCCCGCGACCGTTGCCATCGCTGGGGCGATCGCGCTCGACCTCGACCTCGAGACCGACATCGACCTCGACTTCGAGTCGCGCATGGCCCCGGCGTTCAGCGAGGACGCGACGGTGCCCCTCGGGTGACAACCCGACCTGCACCGTGACGGCCAGCACCGTGTCGGCCAGCCCGGTGCCGTCAGCCCGAGCCGCCTCGATAACGTCGGACCCGATGCGACTCACAGCTCGCGAGTTCGAAGCCCTCGTCGCCGATGCCCTCGACACGATCCCCGAGGATCTCGGTGCGGTCATGGAGAACGTCGCCGTCCTCGTGGCCGACTGGCCCACGGCGGCTCAGCTCGAGAGTGTCGGCCTCGGAGCGGGCGACGTGCTCCTCGGGCTGTACGAAGGCGTGGCCCTCACTCGACGATCGGTGATCACCTACAACCTCACGCTGCCCGATCGCATCACCATCTTCCGGGGTCCACACCTCGAGCTCCGCCACGAGGGTGAGCTTCTCAGCGACGACGATCTGGTCGACCAGATCGCCACCACGGTCCTGCACGAGGTGGCCCACCATTTCGGGATCGACGACGACCGGCTCGACGAGCTCGGCTGGTAGCTCCCGTCCTCGTGGCTGCCGGCCCCCCGTGGCTGCCGGTGCCCGTGGCCTGACCGGCGCGAGTGACATGGATGTGATTCACCTGGTACGGTGCACGCGGTGGCCGGTCGTGTCGATCTCGAGCTCCAATCTGGCGGTCACCCCCACCGAGCCGCGGCGCCGGAACGAGATCACGAAGGCGTGCTCGAGAGTTTGAGCGAGCCCCAGCGGATCGTCGTCACCTCGACCGTGGCCAAGCTGGCCGTCGTGGCCGCCGCCGGGAGCGGCAAGACCCGGGTGCTCACCCGCCGGATCGCCTGGCAGTGCGCAACCGGTTACATCGACCCTCGACGGGTTTTGGCCGTCACGTTCACCCGCAAGGCCGCCGGCGAGCTCGCCCAGCGCCTGGCGCAGCTCGGCGTCCGCGGGGAAACCGCCGGCACGTTCCACGCCATGGCCCTGGCCCAGCTCCGGCGGCGGTGGGTCGACCGCCGCATGCCCGTCCCGCACCTGCTCGATCGACCCGGGCGCGTGGTCGCCGCGGCCGTCGAGACCGCGTGCCGACGCCACCACATGCCCGCACCCGTCCCGGCGATCGTGGCCGAGGTTGCCCGGGAGCTCGACTGGGCCCGGGCCCATGGCATCGGGGCCGACGCCTACCCCCTCGAGGTTCGCGCCGCCGGTCGCGTTCCCCCGCTGGCGCCCGAGCTCATCGCGGCCACGCTCACCGCCTACGAGCACGAGAAGCGCTCACGGGGTGTCGTCGACTTCCACGATCTCGTCGAGCGCCTCGCCGACGCCCTCGAGACCGACCGGGAGTTCGCGGCCGCTCAGCGCTGGCGCTACCGGCATCTGTTCGTCGACGAGTTCCAAGACCTCACCCGGGTCCAGTTCCGCGTCCTTTCGAGCTGGATGGGCGACGCCACGACGCTCACCGTCGTGGGCGACGACCGCCAGTCGATCTACAGCTTCACCGGCTCCGACTCCCGTTACCTCCTCGATTTCCCGACCTGGACCAACGGCGGCGAGGTGCTGCGCCTCGAGACGAACTACCGCTCGAGCCCGCAGATCCTGGCGGCGGCCTCGAGCGTGCTCCCCCGGCCCGCGCCGGCGGTCGCGCTCGCCGCAGCCCCCGCGGCCGAGCCGACGGGCGCCGCCGACGGAGCCCCCGGAGACCACCTCGGCGGCTCGTCGATCACCGCCGCCCGCGCCGACGGTCCGGTCCCCACGCTGATCGTGCATCCCGACGAGCACGCCGAGGCTCGGGCCATCGCCCGTACCGCTCTGGAGGCCAATCGGGCCGGCCATCGCTGGTCGGCGATGGCCGTGCTCGTGCGGACGAACGCGCAGGCCCGCCCCCTACGCGACGCGCTGCACGCGGCCGGCGTGCCCACCACGGCGGCGACCGTGGCGCCAATCGTCGACGACGCCGACGTTGCGACCGTGCTGCGCGAGACCCGGGCCGCGATGCGCACGGCCCCCGGCGCCCGATGGGCCACAATCCTCGCGGAACGTCTCACCGATGACGACGGGCCTCGGCTTGTGCCAGGCCGAGCCGTCCTCCTCGGGACGCTCGTCGAGGAATACCTCGCCGCCGACGGCGGTGACGGATCGCTCGACGGTTTCTGCGACTTCCTGCGGGCCGCCCGTCCGGGTGAGGACGACCTCGAGGCCGGCAGCGACGCCGTCGCCGTGATGACCTTCCACCGGGCCAAGGGTCTCGAATGGCCGATCGTGTTCGTGGCTGGCCTCGAGGACGGGTTCGTGCCCATATCGTGGGCCACCTCCACGGCCGAGCGCGACGAGGAGGCCCGGCTGCTGTACGTGGCCCTCACCCGAGCCGAGCACATGCTCCACTGCTCGTACGCCGAGCGCCGTGAGCTCGGCGGGGCGGTCCGCCAACGGGTGGCGAGCCCATGGCTCCCCCGGCTGCGATCCACCCTGGTGGGCCTGGGTGGTCAGGGCGAGCGCCCGGCGGCCCCCGAGACCGCAGCCGAGCGCGGTGTCGATGCGGCACGCAGCGCCCTGGCCACGTCGCGAGCCCGGCTGAAGATCGACCGTCGGCCCACACCTCGGATCGACGACCCCTGTTTGGCGGCCCTGCAACGCTGGCGGCGCTCGCAGGCCCGGGCCGCACGCGTCGATCCGACGGTCGTCATCGGCGACAGCGTGCTCTCGGCCATCGCCGCGGAGCCGCCGCACGATCTCGACGGGCTGATCGCCCTCGGGGTCGGGACGATGTTCGCCCGAACCCACGGCGAGACCCTGCTCGGGCTGCTCGCTGAGGCTCACTCGGCCGAGCGGGCCTCAGCAGGCGCCCCATAGGCCCCGACCCTCCCGCCGGGCCGTGAGCTCGAGGTCGAGCATCGTCTCGGCATGGCGGCCGTTGGGCGCGATCACGAGCAGCTCCGCGAACCCGTCGCGCACCAGCTCGTCGTTGTAGCGGTGTCCGTCGAGGTACACGTAGGCCAGCAGGCGCCCGAACCGATCGCGGGTCTCCACGTCGTACTCGAGCGTGACCCTCCGACCCGCCAGACGAGCCTCGGTGTGGGCGGCCGCCTCGGGGCCGAAGCATTCGACCGGGCGGTTGGGATGCTTGGTCTCAGGGGTGTCGACCCCGAGCAGCCGGACCGTCTGGTCCTCGCCCCCGATGCGCACCACCACCGTGTCACCGTCGACGACCTGGGTCACGAGACCGTCGGTGCGCTCCCCCCGAGCCTGGCCGAGACGCCAACCCCCGAGCGACGCCGCGGCCACGACGACCACGACGATCCCGGCGTTGCGCATCCGCCTCGAACCAGCACGCCCTCGCATGACCCTGACCATCCACCCTTCGAGATCATGGCAGCCGACGCACACGCCGTGGTGCGCCCGTCCTCCACCCCGTCGTCTCACCCTACCGATAGGGTGAGACAGCCATGATCCGTGACCACGACCGGGCCGACCGGGCCGTACGGAGCCCCACGGCGCTGATCGCCGGTGTGCTCGTCGTGCTGCTGGTCGCGGCGTCAGGTATCACCGTGGTCTGGGCCCGATCCCGTCTGGCCTCGACCGAGCGCACCGTCGACGACCGCCTCGCCGCACTGGAGACCGTCGCCGATGCCCGCGTTGAGGCGCTGGCCCTGCTCGGGCAGGCGGTGGCATCGATCCTGGGTCCCGACGAGCCTCTGCCCGCCGACATCGAGGAGACGCGTGCCGGGTGGCGGACGCTGCGGCAGGCACCCGCTTCCGATCGCAGCGACGCCGAGCGGCGAGTGGTCGCGGTGAACACCCTGGAAGGCCTGGTGAGCCGAGCAGGAGCACTGCTCGAGGCCCGGCCCGATCTCGCTTCCTCCCCCGACGTCGTAGCAGCTCATGGTGCGGTCGTGGCCACCGACGGCGCGATGCTCGCTGCGGTCGACGCCTACAACCGAGCGGCGGCACGGTTCGACGACTTCAGCACCGGGTTCCCAGGCCGGTTGGTGGCCGATGATCGGGCGCCGACAGCCCGGGTGGTGCTCCCCGGCGCCGAGGCGGCCTGAGGCCACGACGATCGGGGCCCGGCGAGCCTCGCGAGCAGCGTGGCGGCCACGGGCTTCGCGCTCAAGTGGAGCCCGGTCCGGCCGATGTCTGGCCTATGGGATGGTTGTTCGCGCCAGGGAGCGCGGCGTCGTCTCCGACCGTCCCGGCCGGGGTCGAGGTCGCATCGCCGACGCAGCGCGACCGGCAACGCGACCAGGAGCTCGACCCGCGCATCGACCCGATCACCGGGGTACGGCGGCGGATCTACGGCACCGAGGTCGAGTACGGCGTGGGGACGGGCATGTGGTGCCCACCCAACCCCGAAGCCGTGGGCACCGAGATCGTGCGCACGATCACAGGTGACGGTACCGATGTGTTCCTCGGTAACGGCGCCCGCTTCTACCGCGACGTCGGCGATCACCCGGAGTACTCGACCCCCGAATGCTCCACCATCGCCGAGGCCGTCGCGTGGGACGCCGCGGGCGAGCGCATCCTCGAAGCCGCCCGGGTCGGGGCACTGGCCCGGCTGCGCCTGAGCGACCAGCGGGCCGACCTCAGGGTCTACAAGAACAACGTCGACGCCACCGGCCACACCTACGGGACGCACGAGAACTACCTCGTCGACCGCAGGGTCGAGACCGAGGGGCTCTACCACGCGCTGATTCCCTTCCTCGTCTCACGCATCGTCTTCACCGGCGCCGGCCAGGTGGTGGCGCGCTGCGTGCGCGACCTCGGCGGTCGCGACGGCTCGCCGTTCGTGATCTCGCCGCGCGCTCATCATCTCGAGGCCACGATCGGCGAGACGACGACGCAAAAGCGGGCGCTCGTCAACACGCGCGACGAGGCCCACGCCGACAAGGACCGGTTCCGTCGGCTGCACCTCATCTGCGGCGACGCCAACATGTCGAGCTATGCCACCTACCTGAAGCTGGGCTCGACCGCCATTGCCCTGCGGATCCTCGAGACCGAGCCCGGGCTCTGGCCCAGCGTCGAGCTCCTCGATCCGCTGGGGGCGATGCAGCGCTGGTCGGCCGATCCGACACTCAAGCGCCGGGTCCGCCTGGGTGACGGGCGCCGGCCGACGGCCGTTCAACTCCAGGCTCGGTACCTTGACGCCGCCATCGCCTTCGGAGAGCGCCATCAACTCCCCGACGACGAGATCCGGGCACTGGCCATGTGGGAGGAGACCGTGACCGATCTCCTCGTCGATCCCGAGCGCTGCCATGACCGGGTGGACTGGATCGCCAAGGGGCGCCTGGTCCGGGGCTACGCCGAACGCCACCGCGTCGAACCCGGCGACGACCACCTCATCGAGCTCGACCTGGGCTACCACGAGGTCGACCCGAGGCGATCGCTGGCCCGCCTGCTGGAGCACCGCGGTTCACTGCGGCGAATCGTGGACGACGGCGAGGTCGAGCGGGCCATCGTTGAGCCACCGTCCACGACCCGGGCGGCCCTGCGCTCCCGGTTCATCGGCCGAGCCCAGGGTCTCAAGGCCAACTATCGCGCCGGGTGGACCAGCCTCTCGACGGCCGATCGGTACAACTCGCCGGTGCGGACCGTGACCGTGCCCGATCCGTTCCGGGTGTCGTGCGACGAGATCGAGCGGCTGTCGGACGAGCTCACGCCCCGTCCCGCCCTCGTGAGCGCCTTCGGGCGCTGACCCCCACCACCCACCACCCGAACCCGGCGACCGTGGGGTCTGCCAGTAGCCTCTCTCGTTCGTGAGCGACCACAACGAAACCGCCGAGACCGCAGAACCCGCAGCGGCTGACATCGAGCCCTCGGTGGAGGCGACCCCTCCCCCCGACCCGGTCAAGCGCCGGGTCGCCCGTCAGATGATCGCCGGCGCCGTGGCCTTGGTGGTCATCGCGGCAGCGGTGGTGGCGGTGAACGTCTGGAACGACGATGCCGACTCGATCGTGGCGGTCTCGGGTGGGTCCAACGACGGCGCCCAGGTGGGTGAGCACTTCCACGCGTTCTTCGGACTGTCGTTCTGCGGGGGCCCGGCCGCCCCGGCACCGCCGAGCCTCCCGGGGCTGGGCGTCTTCAGCGACGGCCAAGGGATCGCGCACCTCGCTCCCGCCGGGCCCGAGAGCGCTGGTGCCAACGCGAGCCTCAACCGCCTGCTCGAGCCCTTCGGACTGGCGCTCACCCCCGAGGGCCTGTTCAACGTCACCGAAGGCGTGATTGCCGTCGCCAACGGTGATCCCTGTCCGGAGGGGACACCGCTGGTGGGCCAGCCGGCCGAGCTGGCGTTGTCGGTGAACGGATCGATCGTGGCGGGTGATCCCGGTGGCTACGTTCCCGCGGACGGCGACGTGATCTTCGTGTTCCTCTCGCCGGCGGGCGAGTACCCCACGGGAGCCGATCTCCTGCCGGTCGACCCCGCGACCGGACTCCCGATCAACCCGCTGGCGCTCCTGGGCGCGGTCACCGAGCCTCCCGGGTACACCCCCGAGCTGGTGAGCGCCCAGGCCCGGTGCCTCAACGCCACCGCTCCTGCCCCACCGACGGAGGCTCCCGCCCCGTTCCCGGCCGCACCCGATCTCACCATCGATGCCGACACCACCTACACCGCGACCATCACCACCTCGTGCGGCGACGTCGTCATCGAGCTCGACGCGGCCTCCGCCCCGAACACCGTCAACAGCTTCGTGTTCCTGGCCCGCGAGGGGTACTTCGACGGGACGCCCATCCACCGGATCGTTCCCGGGTTCGTGGTCCAGGCCGGTGATCCCACCGGCACGGGCATGGGCGGGCCGGGCTACTCGATCCCCGACGAGAACCTGAACGCCACCTTCTCGGTGGGCACGCTGGCCATGGCCAACTCCGGCCCCGGCACCAGCGGATCGCAGTTCTTCATCGTCTCGAGCCCCGAAGGAGCTGCGAGCCTCCAACCGCTCTACTCGATCTTCGGACAGGTCACCGATGGGCTCGAGATCGTCGCGGCC
>JANLSK010000124.1:0-2079 GCA_031362415.1 Actinomycetes bacterium
GATCGCCGCGCTCGGCATCTACCCGGCCGTCGACCCGCTGGCCTCAACGTCGAACATCCTGGCGCCCGAGATCGTGGGCGAGCGCCATTACGCCGTCGCCCGTCGCACCCAGGAGATCCTGCAGCGCTACAAGGAGCTGCAGGACATCATCGCCATCCTCGGTCTCGACGAGCTCTCGGAAGAGGACCGCGTCATCGTGTCGCGGGCCCGCAAGATCCAGCGCTTCCTCTCGCAGCCGTTCTTCGTGGGCGAGGTGTTCACGGGCCTGAAGGGCATCTACTGCCCGGTCGAGGAGACCATCGAGTCGTTCGACGCCCTCAACAACGGCGAGCTCGACGACGTTCCCGAGCAGGCGTTCTTCAACGTCGGCGGCGTGGAGTCGGTGCTGGCCAAGGCCAAGCAGCTCCAGGAGCAGTGAGCATGCAGGTCGAGGTGGTCTCACCCGAGCGCATCCTCTACACCGGCGAGGCCGACATGGTCTCGTGCCGTACGACCGACGGCGACATCGCCTTCTTGGCCGGTCACGCCCCGTTCGTCGGTGCGCTCGGCGTGGCCCCGCTGAGGATCTCATCGCCCGAGGGGACGATCTCGGTGGCCGTCCACGGCGGCTTCGTCGAGGTACGCGACAACCGGGTGATCGTGCTCTCAGACGTGGCCGAGCTGGCCGAGCAGATCGACGTCGAACGTGCTCGTGAGGCGTTGGAACGGGCCGAGGCCGAGGTACGAGCCGACCCCGACGACGCCTCGGCCGCAGCGGCCGTGGCCCGGGCCACGGTCCGGCTCCAGGTCGCCACCGGCTGAGGTCTGCGGCCCTGGTCGTGGTGGTGGGCCTCGTGAAGTCGCACCGGTACGCAGCGCGCTGAAGCATCAGGGCATCAGTGCTGGTGATGCTATGCTGTCATGCATGCGGACGACGGTGACGCTCGATGCGGATACCGAACAGCTGATCCGGCGACGGATGAGTGATCGGCGGATCTCGTTCAAGCAGGCACTCAACGACGCCATCCGAGCTGGGTGTGCGACCCCGGGCGAACCGGTGGCTTTTCGCACGCCCACGGCCTCGATGGGTCCGCCGATCGTCAGTCTCGATCGGGCCCTGCAGCTGGTCGCCGACCTTGAGGATGACGAGCTGGTGAGGAAGCTGGCTCTGGGCAAGTGAACGTCGTCGATGCCAATGTCTTGTTGTACGCCGTCAACGAAGACGCCGTGCATCACGAAGCGTCTCGCTCGTGGCTCGACGATTCGTTGAGCGGCGCCCGGGTCGTCGGGTTCAGCTGGATGGCGCTGCTGGCGTTCCTCCGTTTGGCCACCAAGCCCGGCCTTTTCGCCCGCCCCTTGACGCCCGCCCTGGCGCTCGCCATCGTCGAGGCCTGGCTTGCGCAACCGGCGGCCCAGGTGCTCGAGCCAACCCTCCGACATCTGGTCGTCGTGGGTCGTCTGCTCGAGGCCACAGGAGTTGGCGGCAACTTGGTGAACGATGCCCATCTGGCGGCACTGGCGCTCGAGCACCGGGGTGTGGTGATCACCTACGACAGCGACTTCGGCCGGTTCCCCGATGTGAGCTGGCAGCGCCCCGAGCCCCGTGGCTGACCAAGCGGCGAACGTGGCGAATGACAAGATGACCCGTGCCTGCCTCGCGGCGGGCCGATCCGATCCGTTCCGGATGCCGGCCCCCGGGGCCCGCGACCAGAGCCCCAACGCGCTGGCGGTGAGCAGAACGTGGCCCATCAGGTTCGAGCATCGCCGGTCGCGTGGAGGCGATCGCGGATGAGCTTCCGGTCACGCGTGCGGATTCGGGTCGGGGGCGTCGCCATGGTCGTCGCCACGATCGCGACCTTCGCTACCGGCTGCGACCGTTCATCCGAGCAACCGGGCGGCGACGCGAACACCCAGGCGGGCGAAGCGGGCGACTCGGGCGAAGCGGGCGACTCGACGGTGCTGGGAGCCCCGCCCCTTGACGGGGGCTCGACCACCGTGGCTTCGGCGCTCGCCCCGGGACCCAGCGCCACCGTGGACCCCCTGGCCTCGGGCTGTCGACCGGCGTCGTCACGCTCGGGCGTGGGTCCGGCGGCTTCGCCC
>JANLSK010000132.1:0-2087 GCA_031362415.1 Actinomycetes bacterium
CGCCGCGACCTCGTCGGCGCTCTCCCGGAGCGACGTCATCGTCGTGGCCTCGGTGTCGGCCATCTACGGGCTCGGTGCACCCGAGGAGTATCGGGCCAACATGCTGGTCCTCGAGGTCGGCGTCGAGCACGAGCAGCGCGAGATCCTCGGCCGTCTCGTCGACATGCAGTACGACCGCAACGACATCGGCTTCACCCGCAACAAGTTCCGGGTCCGAGGCGACACCCTCGAGATCTTCCCGGCCTACGAGGAACGGGCCCTGCGGGTGTCGATGTTCGGCGACGAGATCGAGCGGATCTCGTGGATCGACCCGCTCACCGGGGAGATGACCGAGGAGACCGACCGGGTCGTGATCTTCCCGGCATCGCACTACGTCTCATCGCGCGAGCACATCGAACGGGCCTGCACCACGATCGAGGCCGAGCTGCACGAGCGTCTTGCCTGGTTCGAGGGCGAAGGAAAGCTGCTCGAGGCCCAGCGGCTGCGAATGCGCACCTCCTACGACCTCGAGATGCTCCGTGAGGTGGGCTCGTGTTCAGGGGTCGAGAACTACTCGCGCCATCTCGACGGCCGCGAGCCCGGCACCCGTCCCTTCACGCTGCTCGACTACTTCGGCGACGACCTGCTGATCGTCATCGACGAGTCGCACGTGGCCGTCCCGCAACTCCACGGGCAGTACGAGGGCGACCGCTCCCGCAAGGACACGTTGGTGGGCCACGGCTTCCGGCTGCCGTCGGCCCTCGACAACCGGCCCTTGCGGTTCGAGGAGTTCATGGGCCTGGCCAAGCAGATCGTGTTCCTCTCGGCCACGCCCGGAAAGTACGAGGTCGAGGTCTCGTCGCAGGTCGTCGAGCAGATCGTGCGGCCCACGGGGCTGGTCGATCCCGAGGCCTCGGTCCGACCGACGAAGGGCCAGATCGACGATCTCATCGCCGAGATCCGCCTGCGGGCCGAGCGCGACCAGCGCGTGCTCGTCACCACGCTCACCAAGAAGATGTCGGAGGATCTCACCGACTACCTCCTCGAGCTCGGCATCCGCGTCCGGTACCTCCATTCCGAGATCGACACGCTGCAGCGCATCGAGCTGCTCCGCGATCTGCGCCTGGGCGAGTACGACGTGCTCGTGGGCATCAACCTTCTGCGGGAGGGCCTCGACCTGCCCGAGGTGGCGCTCGTGGCCATCCTCGACGCCGACAAGGAGGGGTTCCTGCGCTCTGAGACGGCGCTCATCCAGACCATGGGCCGCGCCGCCCGCAACGTCGACGGCCAGGTGATCATGTACGCCGATCAGGTCACCGAGTCGATGCGCCGGGCCATCTCCGAGACCCAGCGCCGTCGGCAGCGCCAGCTCACGTACAACGCCGAGCACGGCATCAAGCCCGAGACGATCCGCAAGAAGGTCTCCGACATCCTCGACATGCTGCGCTCGTCCAGCGACGACGGCTCCGAGAACGGCTCGCGGGGGAGGGCCGGTCGCGGGGGTCCCCCACGTGCCCGTCTGCGCTCGGAGCTCAAGGGCCTGCCCCGCGACGAGATCGAGCGCATCATCCGCACGCTCGAGGAGGAGATGCACGAGGCGTCGGGCGATCTCCGTTTCGAGGATGCAGCTCGGCTGCGCGACGAGATCGCCGACCTCCGGGCCGACCTGCTGGGCAAGGACACCGGCAATCCGTCGCCGGGCAGCGCTTCGGCGGGGGGCGCGACCGGATCGGCCACCGGGCGTCGGCGCCGCTGATGGCTGCCGGGCGCAGTGGTACCGTCGAGGCCGTGAGTGGTGGCCTCCGAGGCGGATCCTCGTTGCGGATCCCGATGTCATTCGACGACTTCGTCGCCTTGGGCGAGACGAAGCATCACGAGTGGTACGACGGGACGTGCATCGTGAACCCACCCAGCCGGAGACACGCGGTCGCGGCAATGAAGCTCGCTCGCTTGTTGGAGGATCACTGCCCAGAGGGGCTCACAGCGATCGCGGAGTGGGGCTGGTCGACCGCGTCCGGATTGTTCGAGCCCGACATCATGGTGATCGCGATCGACGCTCCCGACGTGACCGTCCTCGAATCGGTGGCGCCGGTGTTGATCGTCGAGAT
>JANLSK010000162.1:0-12609 GCA_031362415.1 Actinomycetes bacterium
AGTACTGGGGCGCCTTACGGGCCTTCTTGAGGCCGTACTTGCGGCGCTCCTTTTCGCGAGCGTCACGGGTGAGCATTCCCGCCTTCTTCAGCACGGGACGAAGCTCTTCGTCGAGCGACACCAAGGCCCGGGCGATCCCGAGGCGCAACGCGCCCGACTGCCCGCTCACACCGCCGCCATCGAGGGTGACGTCGATGTCGTAGACCTCGGCCAGCTGGGTGAGGCGCAGCGGCTCGGTGGCCACCATGCGGAACGTCTCGTTCGGGAAGTACTCCTCGAACGCGCGCTTGTTGCACGTGACGATGCCGGTTCCGGGACGCAGCCGAACGCGTGCGACAGCTTCCTTGCGGCGCCCGGTCGACTGGATGAGAGGCTTGGACACGAGTTGCTCCGAGTCGAGAAGGGCTAAGCCCGGCGGGCGGTCGGCAGGTCGAGCGACCGGGGCTGCTGCGCGGCGTGGGGGTGCGTGGGGCCGGGGTAGATCTTCAGCTTGGCGATGATCTGGCGACCCAGGCGCCCCTTGGGGAGCATGCCCTTGACCGCGGCCTTGATGATGCGGTCGGGGTGCGTGCTCATCTGGTCGCGGTACGACACCCGCTTGATCCCACCGGGATAACCCGTGTGGCGGATGTATTCCTTCTTGTCGACCTTGGCGGCGGTCACGACGATCTTGTCGGCGTTCACCACGACCACGAAGTCTCCGGTGTCGACGTGCGGCGCGTAGATGGGCTTGTGCTTGCCCCGCAGAACGCCGGAGATCTCACTGGCCAGACGGCCGAGGACGGCTCCGTCGGCATCGACGACATGCCACTGCCGAGTGATGTCGGCGGGCTTGGGCGTAAAGGTCCGCACGCGGGAACCCCTTGTTTCTTGGCTCGAGACCAGATCTCGGTGACGTACGACATGACAAAAGCGGGTACCGGGCCGCTGAGCCGCTCGGACGGACGGTCGATCAACGACTCGTTCGCGCGGCACGACCCTGCAACAGGCTCGGTCACACTACCCGATCCACGCTCCCGAGCCAATCCGGAGCCGCTCCGGAGCCGCTCCGGGGCCAATCCGGGGTCCGGACGGGTCCGATCGGGCCTGTCCGGGTCCGGTCCTGGCCCCGGCGCCGGCGTCCGGGGGTCGCCGAGCAGGCGGCTGGGCGTAACCTGGCCATTGTGGCGCACGACCAGGACCATGATCACCCCGACCTCCAGCGGGCTCTCGACGTCTTGGTCGATTCGGCGCTCGAGCCGATCGTCGACATGGTGTTCCTCCAGCGTGACGGTCGCTGCGAGGCCCACGCCGTTGACGGGTCGGTGGTCTTCGAGCCGGGGGGACGGGTCGTGGCCGAGACGGGCCGCAATCCGCTCGCCCGTCAGGATCCCGCGGTGTTCGCTCCGCTGGCCGAGGAGCAAGCAGCGCCGCATCCGCACCGCAGCGCCAACTCCTACCCGCAGGCCTACGAGCAGGTCGAGCAGCTCTTCCGTTCTCCCAACGCGCCCGATATCTGTGTGCAGCACACGGCGGCGCACCACTGGCCCGAACGGGGCGGGCACCAGGGCGAGCATGGCTCACTGGGCGTCGTCCAGGCCCGCGGGCCGCTCATCATGGCCGGCGCCGGCGTGCGTGAGCGCGGGCGCGTCGCCGAGGCCGCCCGCATCGTCGACCTCGCCCCCACGCTGGCTGCGCTGCTCGGCGTCGCCCCGCTCCACGATGACCGTCCCCGCTACCTCGCCGCCCAGGACGGACGGGTGCTCGACGCGATCATCGATACCCACCCCACGGGCGCCGCCAGCCCCCGGGCCCGGCCCCGCCATGCGGTGGTCTTCCTGCTCGACGGGACCAACGCCAACGTGCTCTACGACCTCATCGACCAGGGCGCGGCCCCCAACATCGCCCGGCTGGCGGCCATGGGTACCACGTTCGAGCACGGAGCCCTCTCGTGCCTGCCCACCATCACCCTGGCCAACCACACCTCGGCGGTCACCGGCGCCTTCCCGGGCACCCACGGCATCCTCCACAACGCCTGGTGGGACCGGGCCCGCCAGCAACAGGTCGTCACGAACTCCATGGCCACCTGGCCCACGGCCATGCAGTGGCTCACACCGGGCGTCGAGACGCTCTACGAAGCCGTCAGCCGTACGTGGACGGGGGAGGGCGGGGTCACATACGCCGTCAACGAGCCCTGCGACGTGGGCGCCACCTACTCGTCGTTCGCCTGGCTGCGCGACGGAGAGGGCATTCCGTTCCCGGCCCGGGCCACCGACGTTGCCCACGGGACCGAGCGGTTCGTGCGGCCGTCGAAGGACTATGCCTGGTCGACGATGGTCGACGGGTTGGCCGTCGACCAGGCCGTCGCGCTCTGGCGGGGCAACGGATACCGGGGCCTCACCCTGCCCCTGCCCCGCTTCTGCTTCGTGAACTTCGCGCTCACCGACGCTGCGTTCCACGCGGGTGGGCCGTACTCCGAGATCGCCGCGGCATCCATCCACGACACCGACGCCCGGATCGGCGCCATCCTCGAGGCCATCGAGCACGCCGGCGCCTTCGACGACACCGCCTTCGCCGTCGTGTCCGATCACGGGATGGAGCAGTCGAACCCCGAGGTCACCGGCGACTGGGACGTTGCATTGCGTGACGCCGGCGTCGAGTTCCGCGACGAGGGCTACGGGTTCGTGTACCTGGGCGTGCCCGAGACCGTCGGCTGAACGGGAACAGCATCGTCGTGGCCAGCCCCTCGCCCAACCACCCGCCCATCCCCGATACGTTGGCGAGTGGGCTCCTCCGGATCGCCGAGATCGAAGCGGCCCAGACGGCGATCGCCGGGGTGGCCCGGGTGACGCCGATCCACGAATCACCGGGGCTCTCTCGGGCCCTCGGCCATCGGATCATCCTCAAGTGCGAGCACCTCCAACGCACGGGGTCGTTCAAGATCCGCGGCGCCTACAACCATCTGGTGTCGTTGCCCCAGGCCCGCCTCGCGCACGGCGTGGTCGCCGCCAGCGCCGGGAACCACGCGCAGGGAGTGGCCCTGGCCGCGCAGCTCTGCGAGACGGCGTGCACCGTGTTCATGCCCGAGGGCGCGTCGCTACCCAAGGTGGAAGCCACCCGGGGCTACGGCGCCGAGGTCGTGTTCCATGGCGCCTCGCTCGACGACGCCATCGATGGCGCCCACCAACTCGTGGCCGAGCGCGGGGCCCATTTCGTGCCTCCGTTCGACGACCGGGCAGTGATGGCCGGCCAGGGCACGATCGGACTCGAGCTCGACGAGCAGACGCCGCTCGACACCACGTTCGTCGTTTCCATCGGAGGCGGGGGCCTGGCCGGCGGGATGGCCGCAGCGCTACGAGCCCGCCGGCCCGACTGTCGGATCATCGGCGTGGAGGCCGAGGGCGCGGGTTCGATGATCGCGGCCCTGAAGGCCGGGGCGCCGGTCCAGCTCCCGTCGGTCGACACCATGGCTGACGGCATCCGGGTGGCACGCGTTTCGGAGCTCACGCTGGCCCACGCCGATGCCTTCCTCGACGACATCGTGACGGTCTCGGAGGACTCGATCGCCCGGGCCCTGCTCCTGTTGCTCGAGCGGGCCAAGGCCGTCGTGGAGCCCGCCGGGGCTGCCGCCCTGGCCGCCGTGCTCGAGCATCGGATCGGCTCGCCATCGGGTCCGGTGTGCGTGGTGCTGTCGGGCGGCAACGTCGATGCCATCCTGCTCGGGCGGATCATCCGCCACGGGCTCAGCGCCGCCGGGCGATTCGTGGTGTTGCGGGCGACGATCGACGACGTCCCCGGCTCGCTGGCCCGATTCCTCCAGGAGGTGGGGGCGTTGAGTCTCAACGTTCTCGAGGTCGAGCATCAGCGGGAAGGCTCCCGCCTCGAGCTCGACCAGGTCTCGGTACGGCTCACGCTCGAAACCCGGGGGCCCGGCCACCGTCAGCACATGGTCGACCGTCTCGCGTCGGAGGGCTACACCGTCGTCGTGGAGTAGGCCCCACCCACGCCCGGTGTTCCGGGATCTCCCGGAACGCCTGGTGCTCCCGGCCGGGCGATCACGGGAGCGGTACGACCGATGAGCCAGGCGGCCAGGGCCACCGCAGCCATGAAGCCGGCTCCGATGGGGAAGGCCAACTCCTGGCCGCCAGCGCCGTAGAGCGGACCCGACGCGAAGCCGGCGATCGCCGCGCACAGGGTGCCGAAGGCCCCGCCGAGACCCTGCCCGGCGGCCAGGTCCTCCGGTGGCGTGCGCTCGGCCAGCGCGGCCTGGGACCCGGGCGTGCCGATCACGTCGACCGCCGATTGCACGACCCCCAGGCCGGCCAGCAGCCAGATGTCGCCGATGAACCCATAGGCGAAGATGAACGGGACCGTTCCCGCGACCGCGAACAGGGTCGACGGCCACGCGCCGAATCGGTCGGAGATTCGTCCACCCCACGCTCCCAGGCACAGCGCCGGGAGCGCGTATGCCGTGAACGAGAGCCCGATGAAGACGGTGCTGGCCCCCTGGTCGTCCATGAAGCGGGCCCACAGCGAGTCGTAGATGCCAAAGGCGAGGAAGAACGATCCCCCGGCCAGCACCGCAGCCACCACGCCCCGTTGGCGCAGCAATCGCCGGACCGCGCCCACCGACCCGGCGCTGAGCGGATGAGGTGCGGGCTCGGGCAGACGGGCGACGAACGGCAGGCACACGAGCATCGCCAGCGCAGGCACCACGAACGCCGCCTCCACGCCGAAGGCCTCGAACAGCCCGGCCGCCGCTGGCGGGCCCACCAAGAACCCGGCCACCGCGGCCGACCCGAGCAGCCCGAGGATCTCGCCGGTCTTGTCGGGACGGGCCGAGACGGCGATCCGACGGCTGGCCGGACCGAACAGGCCCGCCGCGGCACCGTAGAGCGCCCGAGCCACCACGAGCTGCCACAGCGTCGTGCCGAACGCGAACCAGATCATGCTCAGGGCGCCCACGACCAGCCCGACGACGAGGAGCCGGCGGGCGTGTCCCCGGTCGGCGAAGCGGGCCAGGCTGAGCTGGGTGACGAGTGAGGTGAGGAAGGCCGAGCCCGTGATGAGGCCCAGGCCCCAGTCGGCAAAGCCCGACTCGTTCTGCAACTCGGCCAGCAGCGAGAACACCGCGGCCAGACCCAGGTTCAAGACGAGCTGGCCCGCGAGCAGGGCCGGGTCGACGCGCTGCTCCCGTCGGCGACGTCCGCCCCGGAGCGACACCGTCACGCGACGGATGAGCCGACGAGGCTGCCCAGGCCGTAGGTGAGCACCGAGATCACCGCACCCACGAGGACCATCCGCAGCCCTGTGCGGACGGCCCCCCGGGCCGTGAACACCGAGGTGGCGATGCCCACGGCGAACAACGCCAGCGCCGAGATGCCCGCGGCGATCGCCAGCACCACCGACCCCGAGCCGAACAGGTAGGGCAGGAGCGGAATCACCGCACCCAACCCGAAGGCCAGAATCGAAGAACCCGCGGCCACCCAGGGCGAGCCCAGCTCCCCGGGCGAGATCCCGAGCTCCTCCCGGGCCAGCGTGTCGAGGGCGGTGTCAGGATCGGACATGATCTGTTCGACCAGGGCGTCGGCCTGGGCCTTCGGGATGCCCTTGGCCCGATAGATCAGCGCCAGCTCCCGGGCCTCCTCGGCCGGATCGTGCAACAGCTCCTCACGCTCGATGGCGATTTCGCGCTCGTAGAGCTCGCGCTGCGACGAGACCGACAGCCACTCCCCGCTCGCCATCGAAAACGCCCCGGCCACCAGGCCCACCAGCCCCACGAGCAATACCAGACGGCGGTTGTCGGACCCGCCCGCGGCGCCCATCACCAGACCCAGGTTCGACACCAGGCCGTCGTTGAATCCGAAGACCGTCGCCCGCAACCATCCACCGGCCCCGCCGCCCCGATGGCGGCCTTCCGAGCTGCGGATCTGGCCGCCCTCGGCCTCACCCGACATGGCGGCCAAGGCCTTGGAGTTGGCGGTTTCCTGGTCGGCGAAGATGTTGGGGGCCGCCGAGAAGCTCCGGTACCGGGCTGCGTTCGAGGCCTCCTGGCGCAGCATGATCGGGAGCACGGCGTCGGCTCCGAAGCGTCGGGCCATCCGGGTCAGCACCCGATTGCGCACCGTTGCCTTGGGGGGGGTCAGGTCGGTCACGCCGGCCCGTTCGAGCAGGCGCCGCCAGTGGTTGACGTGACGCTCCTCCGACTCGGCCAGCCCGAGAAAGATCTCGCGCCGTTCGCCTTCGGTCACCTCGGCGAGATCGCGGTACAGCGCAACCCCGGCCACCTCGTCGGCCCAGAGGTCGTAGTAACGCTGCAACGTCGGATCATCGAGCTTGCGGCCCATCACCTCCGAGGCTACCGGCCTCGCCTGCTCCGCACACCGGGCCGAAGGCCACACCGAAGTTTCGGGTCGACGCCCCCGGTTGCGAGGTCCTCCGGGATCGCCCGAATGCCGGCTCTCAGCAGCTCGTCACGAAGGCCAACCCCTCACCGGCCTCGCACTCGTCGTCATCGAGCATCCGGGCCGTCTCGACTCCGGCTCGGTCAGCCGCGGCTCCCAGGTCACCCCAGGCATCATCGCCCCCCTGGGGCTGGCGCTCATAGGAGTCGACGTAGCGCCGAATCTGGGCCTCGACGGAGGTTCGAGCGAGCTTTTCGGCAACGGCCTCAAGGACGACCGCTGATCGTGAGCACCCTCGCCGTTGCGCCTCGTGGTCGAGATCGGCGACGAGCTCGATCGTGAGCTGCACCATCGTCTGGGTTCGCGCCAGAGTGCTATGGAAGCCCAATGGCCGGCCTGTGGTCACCGGACTCGTTTCAGAAACCCACGTCCCACAGGCATAGGCCCTGCGCCGGGGCCATCTGCCCGGATTGGTTGCGATCACCCGAGCGCATGATGGCCCGGAGATCACCCGGCCGGCGCTTTCCCCGTCCCACCTCCACGAGCGTGCCCACGATCGAACGCACCATCTGCCAGCAGAACGCCCTGGCCGTGATCTCGTAGCGCAGCACCCCGGGGGTCTGGGGCTCCACCAGCCACTGCGAGCGCAGGACCCGGCGGACGTTCGTCGAGCCTTCCGGGCCCTTGCGGCAGAACGCCGAGAAGTCGTGCTCACCCAGGAAGGGGTCGGCGCCCAAACGGAGCGCGGCGATGTCGAGCGGCTCGGGGACCCACCAGGCAAAGCGCGCCAGGAAGGGATCGGGCTCGGGACGGTTCACGATCGTGTACCGGTACGAACGGGAGACGGCCGAAAAGCGTGCGTCGAAGTCGGCGGGCACGAGCTCACACGACCTCACGACCACCTCGGGGCCGAGGATCCCGTTGAGCGACGACCGGAGCCGCCACGGATCGACCCCCGGATCAGCCTCGAGCGAGACGACTTGACCCCAGGCGTGAACACCCGAATCGGTGCGACCCGAGCACGTGAGCTCGATCGGATGGCGGAGCACCTTCTCGAGCGCCCGGGCCATGACACCAGCCACCGTCCGTTGGTCGGGCTGTGCTGCGAAGCCGTGGAAGTCGGTGCCGTCGTAGGCGACGACGAGCTTCAGCTTCGAACGGCCGCCAGCGTCGAACAGGGTCACCGGCTCGGTCCCTTCCCGGTCGAACCCGAACCGGCCCGCCCCGAAGGCGCTCAGCCGGCATCGTCGATCAGATCAGACCAGCTCGAGGCGCGCCATGGGCGCGTTGTCGCCAGCACGGGGACCGAGCTTCAAGATCCGCGTGTAACCGCCGTTGCGGTCCTCGTAGCGGGGCCCGATCTCGGAAAAGAGCTTGTGCGCGATGTCCTTGTCGTGGATGGTGGCCACGACGAGGCGCTGCTGGTGCACCCCGCCCTTCTTCGCCTTGGTGATGAGCTTCTCGACGTAGGGACGCAGGACCTTGGCCTTGGCCTCGGTCGTCACGATACCTTCGGCGGCGAAAAAGTGCGCCGCCAGGTTGGCCAACATGAGCTTGTGGTGCGCTGGGCTGTGCCCAAAGCGCGGGCCCTTCTTCGGACGCGGCATCGTCGATCAGTCCTTCACGCGCAGCGAGAGGCCGCGCTCGTCGAGCTTCTGGATGACCTCTTCGAGTGACTTCTGGCCGAAGTTGGTGATCGCCAGGAGATCCTCTTCGCTCTTCTCGATGAGCTGGCCGATCGTGTCGACCTGAGCCCGCTTGAGACAGTTCCGCGGACGCTCGGACAGATCGAGCTCCTCGATGGCCAAGTCGAGCTCGGGCGGCGAGTTCGACGACACCGCGGTGTCGCCGAGCTCGAGGCCCCGGGCCTCGGCCGACATCTCGGCCACGAGATCGATGAGCGCACGGAGCGTCTTGCCCGCCGACGACAGCGCGTCGCTCGGGGTGACCGATCCGTCGGTCTCGATGTCGAGGATCAGACGGTCGTAGTTCGTGGCCTGCTCGACCCGGGTCGGCTCGATCGTGAACGCCACTCGCCTCACCGGGGAGTAGATGGCGTCGACCGGGATGAGCCCGATGGTCGACGAGCGCCGGCCCCGCTCAGCCGAGAGGTAGCCCCGTCCTTGCTCGACGGTGATGTCGGCAGCGAGACGGCCCTTGCCGTTCAGCGTCGCGAGGTGCAGACCCGGGTTGAGGATCTCCACGTCGGACGTCGTCTGGATGTCACCTGCGGTGATCTCGCCGGGGCCCCGCCTGTCGATGCGCAACGTGACGGGGTCCTCGGACTCCGAACGCAACACGACATCCTTGAGGTTCAAGATGATGTCGGTAGCGTCTTCCTTGACACCGGGAATGGTGTCGAACTCGTGCAACGCCTCATCGAAACGAATCTGGGTGATGGCTGCACCCGGGATGGACGACAGCAGCGTCCGCCGCAGGCTGTTGCCCAGCGTGGCGCCGAATCCCGGCTCCAGAGGTGAGATCGCGAACCTCTGACGATTGCCCTCGGCCTCGCCGAGAGCCTCGACGGTCGGGCGCTGGATGATCAGCATGGCGCTCCCTCGTGTGTCGACCCCGATAGGACTCGGGTCGCGGTGGTGATGGTGAAAGCGATCGGTGTCCGCCGTGGGACCTGGGTGACAGCTGGTGCGACGCGGTTACGGCCGTCGAAGCGCCGCACCCTGTTGGTGAGCGTCACTTCGAGTAGAGCTCGACGATGAGCTGCTCGCGCACCGGAATGTCGATCTGCTCGCGGATCGGCATCTCGCGCACCGTGATCTTGAAGTCTGTGGCGTCGAATTCCAGCCAGTGCGGCACGGCTCGCGAGATCGTGTCGAGGTTGTGCCGCAGCACGATCATCTCGCGCGACTTCGTACGGACCGACACCACGTCGCCCTTGCGCAGGTGGTACGACGGGATCGTGACGCGCTTGCCGTTCACGTTCACGTGCCCGTGCCGGACGAACTGACGCGCCTGGTTCCGGCTCGACGCGAACGTCGCGCGGTATACGACGTTGTCGAGGCGGGTCTCGAGCAGGCGCAACAGGTTCTCACCCGTGATCCCCTGCTGCCGAGCCGCTTCCTGGTACATGGTGCGGAACTGTCGTTCGAGCACGCCGTAGATACGCCGAGCCTTCTGCTTCTCACGCAGCTGAAGCAGGTACTCGGTCTCGCGAAGTCGACCCCGACCGTGCTGGCCCGGCGGGTATGGCCGGCGCTCGATGGGGCATTTGCTGGTGTCGCACTTGGGGCCCTTGAGATAGAGCTTCATGCGTTCCCGTCGACACAAGCGGCAGACGGGACCCGTGTAACGAGCCATGATGAATGTTCCTCCGAACCAGAGACGGCGGGCTGGGGTCGTCGAAGCGGGGGGTCGTCAGACCCGACGGCGCTTCTTCGGACGGCAGCCGTTGTGCGGAACCGGGGTCACATCTTTGATCCCGGCAACCTCGATGCCCACGTTCTGCAAGGATCGAATGGCGGTCTCGCGGCCTGAACCGGGGCCCTTCACGACGACGTCGACCTTGCGCACGCCGTGCTCCATGGCCCGGCGGGCTGCCGCTTCGGCCGCGAGCTGTGCGGCGAACGGCGTCGACTTGCGGGACCCCTTGAACCCGACGTTGCCAGCCGAGGCCCACGAGACCGTGTTGCCCTGGTGATCGGTGATCGAGATGATCGTGTTGTTGAACGACGACTTGATGTGGGCCACTCCATACGCCACGTTCTTACGTTCGCGACGACGGGGACGGCGACCACCGGGCTTGGGTTTCGCCACGGAAAATTCCTCACTCGTGTTCTGTGGGTGTATTCACGGTCGAACCTCCGACCGGATGTCGCCACACACGGGTACACCCTCGGCCCCGATGTGGCGTCGTGGTCGCCGTCGAAGACGACGGCCACACGCTGATGACAGTGACGCGTGGACGACTTCGACTACTTGCGGACCTTCTTCTTGCCCGCGACCGTCTTCTTCGGGCCCTTGCGGGTCCGAGCATTGGTTCGCGTGCGTTGGCCCCGGACCGGCAGGCCACGCCGATGGCGCAGCCCCTGGTAACAGCCGATCTCCATCTTGCGCTTGATGTCCTGAGCGACCTCGCGTCGCAGGTCACCCTCGACCTTGACGTTGGCGTCGATGAACGTGCGGAGACGGGAGACCTCGTCCTCGGTCAAGTTGCGGACTCGGGTGTCGACCGAGATGCCGGTCCCCTCGCACACCTGACGCGCGGTCGATCGGCCGACGCCGAAGATATAGGTGAGTGCGATCTCCAACCGCTTTTCGCGAGGGATGTCGACTCCGGAAATTCGTGCCATGGGGCGGTTCCTCAGCCTTGACGCTGCTTGTGGCGCGGGTCAGCGCAGATGACCATGACCCGGCCGTGACGGCGGATCACCTTGCATTTCTCACAGATCGGCTTGACGCTCGGCCGAACCTTCATTGAAATCCCCGTGTCTGATTACTTGTAGCGGTACGTGATACGACCTCGGGCCAGGTCGTAGGGGGTGAGCTCCACCTGGACACGGTCACCCGGCAGGATCCGGATGTAGTGCATCCGCATCTTGCCCGAGATGTGCGCCAGAACTTCGTGCTTGTTGTTGTCGAGCTCGACGCGGAACATGGCGTTGGGGAGCGACTCGATCACCGTGCCCTCGACCAAGATGGCGTCGTTCTTCTGCTTTGCCAGGGGGAGCCTCCGGAAACGTATGGGTCGAAGCGCGTGGAACGCGCCCGAGCCGACTGGCGATACTAGACCATCGCGGCGCGATGGCTCGATTCGGTCACGATGATGTTCGACCGCCGACCGTCGTCAGGATGCGCACGAAGACCTCGTCAGGATCGCCCACCCCGTCGACACGGACCAGCAGGCCCTGCTCGGCGTAGTAGTCGGCGAGAGGCGCGGTCTCGCGCTCGTAGATGGCGAGGCGCCGGCGGACGGCATCCTCCGTGTCGTCGTCTCGCTGCACGATCTGCGAGCCGCCGCACTGGTCGCACGTGCCCCAGCCGGCGCGCGGCGGGCTCGTCACGTGGTAGGTGGCGCCGCAGTCGGCACACACCCGACGCCCGCTGATCCGCTCGACGACCGCGTCGGTCGGGACCACGAGCTCGACGACACGATCGATCCCGTCGGTACCGACAACCTCGCGCAGACCTTCGGCCTGGGGCCGCGTCCGGGGAAAGCCGTCGAGCAGGAACCCCTCCTCGGCGTCTGGCCGGGCCAGACGCTCGCGAACCATCCCGAGGACGACGCTGTCGGGCACAAGCTCTCCGGCGTCCATGAACTCCTTGGCCTTACGGCCGAACTCGGTACCCTCGCGGACCGCGAGGCGGAACATGTCGCCCGTGGAGATGTGTGGGATGGCGAAATGCTCGGCCAGGCGGACGGCCTGGGTTCCCTTGCCGGCCCCTTGCTTGCCGAAGATGAGCAGTCGCATCCGGTGACGAGCGTCTCACGCGTTCCGGCCGCTAGGCCAGGAACCCCTCGTAGTTGCGCATCATCAACTGGCTGTCAATCTGCTTCATGGTCTCGAGGGCCACGCCGACCGTGATGAGGATCGAAGTGCCGCCGAACGGGAACTGGCTGATGTCCCAGAACTTGAAGACGAGCAAGGGGACCAGCGCGATCGCAGCGAGGAAGGCCGAGCCGGGAAGGGTGATCCGGTTCAGCGTCTTCCCGAGATACTTCTCCGTGGGCGGGCCGGGCCGGATGCCGGGGATGAAGCCGCCCTGGCGCCGGATGATGTCGGCCTGCTGGGCCGGGTTGAAGCTGATCGCCGTGTAGAAATAGGCGAAGAAGATGATGAGCGTGGTGTAGAAGATGATGTAGATCCAGCTCGTCTGGCCCTGGCCCACGAAATACTTGTCGATGTTGTTGCCCAGCCAGTCCCAGGGCACCGAGCTCGAGACGAGCGTCGGGAAGTACAGGACCGAGCTGGCGAAGATGATGGGGATCACGCCCGACTGGTTCACCTTCAGCGGGATGTACGTGCTCTGGCCCCCGTACATCCGGCGCCCGACGACCCGCTTGGCGAACTGCACCGGGATCCGGCGCTGACCCGACTCGACGAACACGATCCCCACGATCATGGCGATGGCCATGGCAATGATCACGATGAACGTGAGGATGCCCTTCTCCGACCAGATCGAAGATCCCTGCGCCGGCAGCGACGAGACCACCGAGGCAAAGATGAGGATCGACATGCCGTTGCCGATGCCGCGCTGGCTGATGAGC
>JANLSK010000188.1:0-31847 GCA_031362415.1 Actinomycetes bacterium
GCGGGATTGTGTCGCGGTAGTCCGTGAGGTTCTCGTCGAAAGCGGCCTTGGCCGGGCGGTTCGGTTCTTTGAACTCGGCGAGGACCAGCGGGATGCCGTTGACAAAGAGTACGACGTCAGTGCGCCGGCGGTAGAGGTCACCTGCGAACCACACCTGCGACGCGGCCAGCCAGTCGTTGTTCGTCGAGTCGGTGAAATCGATGAACCGGACGGTGGCGAACTGCTTGTCGCCCCGGACATCGGTCCACTCGCCACGATGACCGCCACGTAGCAAGTCGTGGGCCTCGCGGTTGGCGCGGACCCGGTCCATCACCGACCGGTCCTTGGTCATCGCCTGCAGGGCCTCCTCGCGGATGAGGTTGGGAACCACGGGGTTCAGGACCCGGATCGCGTCGCGCAGCCGGTGGACGAGGACCGCCTCGTGCATCGAGTCCCGACCGAGCGTGCCGGCCGGCCCGTACGACTCGCTCCACGCGTTGACGACCTCCCAGCCGAGCTCGGCCAGCAGCTCTATCGCCGGCGCCTCGACCAACCCCGTCTCCGAGTACGGCCCCGCCGGGCTCACGCGATCGATGCCTCGGTAAGTGAGCACAGATCAAGGTGCGACACGTCGATCTGTCCGGTGACGAGCTTCGGGAGAAGAAGGTCTCGGAGGGCTCCCAACGACCTGTTCTGGTCAAGCAGGGCAAGCGCAGCCTCAAGCTGAGGCCAGGTCGCGTTGGCAAAGGCGATCCGAATCGGTTCCGGCGGGATGGCGGCGTTCATTGCTCCGATGTCGGAGCGGCTCAACTCGGTTTGCCCGGTGCTGCCGGTAGCAAGCTGCTCGAACTCGACCTGCCGGCTGACCATGTCGAGTCCAAACCATGGGTTGGAGCTTTCGAGGGCTGGCCGGACGATCGTCACGTGGGTATCAACTGTCAACGATGGGTGGTCCAGCAGGCAGAGCGCAGCGCGGCCGAGGGTTCCCACGCCGGTCGAGTTCACGAGAACATCCCCCTTCCGGACCTGCTTAGCCTCCGGGACTGCCCGCTCCTGACGACGAGCCTTCTCCAACGAGATGCGTCCGTCCCGTATGCACTTCTGGTTGATCACGGTCGAGGGTCCATCGTCGGCGTACTGCGGCGCGATACCTCGTGTAATTGGAGCGGCAACGTCGGCAAGGCTCGCGACGTCCCAGCCGTCGGGGATCGGGCCGAGGGGGGAATCGATGAGGGGGATGTCCACGTGGCCCGGGTAGCGGAAGCGGACGAACCACTCCCGGTAGATTGCCCGCGCCATCTCCTCCAGCACCTGCACCCGCCGCCGGTTGTTCTCGATCATGTCTTCAATCGAATCGAGCACCTCGCAGATCGAGTCCTGGGCGAAGATAGGAGGTAGCTGGAATCGGAAGGCCTCGATCTGACCTTGGGAAATGTGCGGCACTGTCGCCCCCGTGACGATGCCTTGCAGGTACCGGCTGAAGGCCTCCGTCGCCAGGAGGTGATGAAGGAAACTGGTCCGGACAGCGCCTGTACCCCGAACCCGGGCGACGCGTTGAACGAGCAGAGCGGGCAGGTCGTCAGCCCGCAGGCGTGCTCGCTTCAGCCCCGCCTCGATCCATGGACGATCCATCGCGAGCACGACATCGCCATCGGCGAGTTGGTACCGGGATCCAGCCACACCTTCGGAGGGCCAGAAGGCGGTGCGGCCCCAGTCCAAGAAACCCTGGCCGATGTTGACGCCGCGTAGAAGCCGGGCGTCGTTCGGGTCAGAAGTGAAATCCGAACTCTTGTAGGCGTAGCCGACGAGCAGATCGGCGACGTCGCCGAGCGTCACAGCAGACCAGGGAATCACGCGCTGAGGATCCCGGTCACGGCTGCGTCGACCCTGGCGCGGAGTTCATCGGCTTCGTTGCTCAGCCGGGTGAACACCTCGTAGAGGCTTTCGAAATTCTCGGTGAAGTCCTCGTCGTCGTCTTCGGTGGCGGTGGTGCCGGTGTAGCGGCCGGGGTTGAGACTCCACCCTTGGGCTTGGATCTCGGCGCGGGTCGCCACTTTGCACAGGCCGGGGACGTCGACGTAGGTGCAGTCGGGGAACCGCTCCTTCAACGCGGCCCCGCTGCCGACGACGGTCTCGACGTCCTCGCCCCGGTAGAGGCGAACGATGTTGGCGAGCAGCTCGATCTGCTCGGGCAGGAAGTCCCGGTGGGCCCGGTCGATCTGGCGGAACGTGTGGCGGGCGTCGATGAACAACACCGTGTCTTCGCTGTCGGTGCCGGCCTTGCCCTTGTCGAGGAACCAGAGGGTCACCGGGAGGGTGACGGTGTAAAAGAAGTTCGTACCGATCGCCACCATCACGTCGACGGCGCCGGATTCGACGAGCTGGCGGCGGACCTCCTTTTCTGAGTGGCCGGCGTCGCCTGCGGAGTTGGCCATGACGAAGCCGGCTCGGCCGCCGTCGTTGAGGGCGGCGTAGAACTGCTGGATCCACAGGTAGTTGCCGTTGTCGGTCTTTGGCAGGCCGAACGGGAAGCGCTTGTCTCCGGCGAGCTTGTTCTTGTCGACGCCGTTGACGTTGAACGGCGGGTTGGCCATGACGAAGTCGAAGCGGCCGGCGGCGCTGTGGAGGTCGTCGTAGTAGCTGTTGCCGAGGCGGATGTCGCCGGAGAGCCCATGGAGGGCGAGGTTCATCTTGGCCAGCGGGACGGTCACCTCCTTCTGCTCCTGGCCGTACACCGACAGCTCCCGGGTGGCCGAGCCGGCGTGGCGCTCGACGAACTTGGCGCACTGCACGAACATGCCGCCTGATCCACAGGCGGGGTCGTAGACCTTGCCGTGGAACGGTTCGATGATCTCGACGATGAGCCGCACGATCGAGTACGGCGTGAAGAACTCGCCGCCGAGTCGACCTTCAGCCATGGCGAAGTTGGAGAGGAAGTCCTCATAGATCAGCCCGAACGCGTCACCCGACAGCTTGCGCGGTAGCGGCGAGAACAGTCGGAGCAGCTCGGTGAGCGTGGACCGTTCGAGACGTTGGTAGCCGCGGGGGAGCACGTCGCGCAGCTCGGGGTTGGCAGCCTCCACCGCCCTCATGGCGGCGTCGACCGCGGCGCCCAGGTCGTCGCCTTCGGGCAGACCCACGAGGCCGGACAGCCGGGCCTCGTCAGGGACGAACAGCACCGAGCGCGCCTTGTAGTCGTCCGCGGTGGCCGGATTGCGGGGGGTAGCCCCAGCTTCGATCTCGGGCCGAGTCGCATCGAAACGGTGCTCGGCGTAGGCCAAGAAGATGAGCCCGAGCACAGGGCCCCGGTAGTCGGCCGGCGTCAGCGTCGAGTTGGCCCGGAGCTCATCGGCCGCCTTCCACAAGGTACGACGGACCTGACTCAGGTCATCGCTCTTCACGTCAGGCTCCTCCGTCCCGCATGCAGTGGTCGGCGGCACCAGCGCCGACGTCGCAAGAGAGTCGGGAAACGCCGTGCCCTGGCAGGCGAGCGGCCAAGACCTGTCGGAGAGGAGCTTGGATTGCGGAGGAACGCAGCCTCCGCTCAGCGCGGCGATCTCCGGCGAACGGGGTACCCAGCACCTTGCCCGAAGGGCAACCCACGAGTGTGTGAGCCACGGCTCGGCTGGTTTCGGGTGATGCTGAGCGTGGCGAGCCGGTGGTGGAGGGCGGCGCCGGCGGCGCCGAGGTCGGGCTCCGCGGCTGGGATCGGCGGTTCGCCATGATGGACTTCCCGCACCGCCACACCATGCGCGCATTGACCTGGCCGGCCGGGGGCGCGCCGACACCGCACGGTCTCGGGTTCGATTGTCGAGCGGCGCAACCCACGAATGTCCCCCCACCACTATGCAGTCTGCCGCTCAAGGGTACGGGAGCCGCGCCATTGTCGCGAGCTATGCCGGCAAACCGCCACTCGGCGACAAGCCGTGACGTGACCACCAAGACCCTGCTCGCCACCAGCCGAGCCCACGGTCTGTGATCCGCGAACGACCTACTGGCGCCACCGAAAACTCCGAGACACAACTGGAGGTCCTGCGGACCTCCCCGACCAGGAGGTGGAGCGGCCACGCTGCGTGGTGGTCGAGCCCGCTCATCGAGAGCGTGCTGAGGTGCTCGTCGGTCTGAGGGTCGATCGTAATCTCCTGCGACTCCGGGCGCTCCACATTGACGCCGCTTCCGCCCGCACGCGGGGTGCCGAGATCAAGGAGGGTGGCTGGCTGATCGGCCACCTACTGCTGGCGCTTCTTGGCCTCTCCACCTGCTGCTCCCCACCTACTCCTCGACCCCGTGTCCGATCGGGGGTTCGGTCCGGTCCCTCGTGGGGCATGGTGGTTCAATCGACGAACGCAGCCAGGGAGCTGCCCTCGCTCATCGACATGGCAACGGCGGCCGAGCACCTGGGCGTCTCGTCGCGGCACGTGCGGCGGCTTGTGGCCGAGAAGCGGATCCCGTACGTGAAGGTTGGTCACCTCGTACACTTCGACCCCGGTGAACTCGTTCAGTGGATCGACGAGCACCGCATCGAGGCCGGCCGGTCCCGGCGCGGCGCGTGATCAGGCGGCACTCGAGCCCAAGACGAACCGGGCGCGTTCTCTGCGGAGCATCTCGTAGGGCGTGACGCAGCCGACGCCGAGGGCGATGCAGGCGTTCGGGATCTTGATCTTCTTGATGGGTGAGCGGCGACCTGGAGAAAGATCGCGATCGCCGCCGGCTCGTAGCTGGCACCGTTCGCCCACCGGCTGACTGCCTGCAGGCTCGCGATGATCGCGGGGTCGGCCTCGACGAAGAACCCGGCCCGGGCCGCCGCCCAGGCGGCCAGCTCGTCGTCGCCGCCGATCAGCTCATCACGAACCCGGTCGATGCTGAGCACGCGACCGCCGGCGTTCTCCTGCTCGATCCAGTCCCAGAACGCTGGGCAGAAGTCGAAGCCGTAGTGGAGGTTCTTGGCCTGGATGAACACGTTGGCGTCGAGGAGATACGCCATCACGCGACCCCGAGGCGGCCGGCGAGCTCGTTGAAGGTCGAGATCTTCTTGAAGCCGAGCATGTCGAGCGCGTCGCGGTAGAGCGTGTGGCCTTCGAGGGTGCTGGCGATCACGGATCGGGCGAAGAGCTTGCTCACCCGGACTGGCTGGGTGTTGTAGAAGTTCCCGGCGCTGCCACCCTCACCCATCGGGCCGAGCACTCGTTGGCGCTCGGCCGTGTACGCCGCTCGGTAGGCCGGCCAACTGAGGTAGCCCGCTTCCTGTACGCGGCGAAGGACGACGAGCGTGCTTGCGCAAAAGCGCCGAGCCAGCCGGTCAAGCTCCTCGGTCAGGTCTCGTCCAGCGTCGAACTGTTCGCGCAGTTCGACGAGCGGCACCAGAAGCTCGGCCGCGACCTGGTTGCACCACCGTTCAGCCACGTTGGTGCTCTCCACGTCGAGGGCCACGTCGGAGAGCGCGCTCTCGCCGAGCCACAGGTGAGCCAGCTCGTGGGCGAGGGTGAAGATCTGCGCGGCCCGGGTGTCGGCGCCGTTGACGAATACCAAGGGGGCCAAGGGATCGACCAATGCGAAGCCTCGGAACTCATCGGGGTCGAGCTTGCGATGTGTGTTCGACCCGACGACGCCGTTGACCATCACGAGCACGCCAGCGTCCTCGGCGTGCTCACGTAGCCGAGCGAAAGCGGCACCCCAGCTCGAGCCGCGCTCCTCGATGCTGAACGACAACACCTCCCGCATGTGCACCGCAGCGTCGGCGACGGCGGAGTCGAGCCTGCACGACGCAACGAAGGTCACCGGGTCGAAGCGGTTGGCCTGGGCGTAGTCTTGGAACCACTCCTGGCGTTGCTGGCACTGGTACAGCGTGTCGAGCAGATCGGCGCTCGGCCGCACGACGGTGCGGTCGCCGATCGTGCGGAAATCGGGGATCGGGACCGCGTCGACGGGCGGCTCGGTGAGGAAGAAGATCCCGATCGGCGTGTGCGTGGCCCGGGCGAAAGCTTCGAGCTGCTTGAGGGTGGGAGAGGTCTCGCTCGCCAGCCACGTCTCCAACTTCGGGAATCGGCGCGCCAAGCCCTCACGGTCGACACGCGACCGGTCGATCGCCCACTCGTAGAGCGCGGCCGGGACCTCGACGCGGACACGTTGGGCAGCCATCGTCAGACTCCGAACAGCGTGTCGCCGATGCGTTCGGCGGCTTCGCGTTGCATGGTCGGGGTGACGTGGCTGTAGAGGTTCGAGAACAGGGTGGCGTCGGCGTGGCCCAGGCGCTCGGCTGCGACCTTGGGAGCCACGCCGCTGGCCAGCATCAGGGTCGCACTCGTGTGGCGCAAGCCGTGGGCCGTCAACCGGGGAAGGCCCGCCGTGACGCTCGCTCGAACGAGAACCTTCGAGAGCGTCTGCGGGTGATACGGCCCGCCGACAGCCCGCGTGAACACGTAGTCGCTGGCCTCGTAGTCGGCGGTCGCGAGGGCCTCCGCCGCTTGGGTCTTGCGGTGCTGGCGCAACACCCGCACCAGGTGCTCGTCCACGTCGACCGACCGCACGGCGTCGCGCGACTTCCCGCCTGAGCGCACCACCTCGTAGCCGAGCACGGTGGCGAACTCGTGCACCCGGACGAGACGGCGGTCGAGCTCGACGTTCGGCCAGCGGAGCGACACCAGCTCGCCGATGCGCAGGCCCGATCCCAGCAGGAACGCCCAAACCGGGAACAGCCGGTCCCCCTCGTGCAGGGCCAGGAACTCCCGCGCCTGCTCGGGCGACCAGTGCTGCGGGATCTTCCTCGGGATGCGCGGCGGCGGGATCGACACGATCGGGTTCACCGTCAGGATCCCCCGAGCCACGGCGTACTTGAGCGCCCCTGCGAGCGGCGCCCGGGCGATGCGGACGGTGTTGGCCGAGAGGCTCTTGCCGGTTTTGGCCCCGCCGCCCTTTGTGAGGGCTCGCTGCCACGCGGCGATCGTCTCGGCGTCGAGATCACGCACCAGTTTCGTCCCGAGGTACGGGCCGATGTAGTGGGTGGCGTAGTGCCGGTAGTCGAACCGGGTCTTGGCCGAGAGGAGGCCACCAGACGAGGCGTCATCGAGGTACGCGTCGACGAGCTCGGCGACCGTCAACCCGACGAGCACCGACACCGGCAACGCCTCCAGCTCAGCTACGAACGAGGCGCGGGCCCGCGACGCGTCGGCGGCAGTGATGAACCCGCGCCGGGTGATCTGGTGCCACCGACCGGTGAGCGGGTCCTTGTGCGACGACGCCTTGAAGTACCAGCCCCCACGGCGGTCTTGGTACACGCCCTGGAACTTCGGCATCAGCGCCACCCCCCGAGTCGTGAGAAGACGGGATCTTCTCAGAATCTTCTCACAGGGGTGTGACACTATCCAGCGAGAACCTCGAACAGCTCCCTGACCTGGACATCTGTAGCGCGCTCGGAGGGACTCGAACCCCCAACCTTCTGATCCGTAGTCAGATGCTCTATCCGTTGAGCTACGAGCGCAGGCGGCCCAGAGCGTACACGACCGCGATTCGGTGTGACCGACCGATACTCGAGGCCGGATCAGCCACCACCACACCCACCAAGCCCACCAACGGCGCCGAGACGGGCGAGGGAGTCGTCGTCGGGGACGGGGAGGTGGATGGTCACTCGGAGATCGGGCGCTCCGGCGGGGACGAGCTGGAGGTGCTCGAACACGAGGACGCCGGCCCGGGGATGGTCGAAGCGGCGAAGGCGGGGCTCGCTGCCGGCCACATCGTGGCGGGGCCACCAGGCTGCGATCATCCGATCGGGCCCGCGGATCCGAACAGTCGTCAATGACCCGCGACGACTGGCAGCACGCGAGCGACAGCTCCCTGGTGGTCGCCATCGGTCGATGGCACCAAGAGGCGCTGGCCGAGGTGTATCGGCGCCACGGCGGGGCCGTGATGGCACTTGCGCTCCGGATCCTGCGCGACCGGACGATGGCCGAGGACATCGTGCAGGACGTCTTCTTCCGGCTCTGGAATCAACCCGATCGCTTCGACCCCGAGCGGGGCCAGCTGCGAGCGTTCCTCCTCGCGCAGACCCACGGACGGGCAGTCGACATGGTGCGTTCCGAGACGTCTCGCCGGGCCCGGGAGGAGAAGGCCGCCCGTCAGACCGCCGAGGCGGGCTACGACCTCGACCTCGAGGTCTGGGACCTGACCCTGGCCGAGCAGGTGCGGTCGGCGCTCGCCGGGCTCAACGAGGGCGAGCGCCAGGCCATCGAGCTCGCGTATTTCGGGGGACACACCTACCGTGACGTGGCAGCCATCCTGGGTCAACCCGAGGGCACGGTGAAGAGTCGTATTCGCTTGGGAATGCAGCGATTGAGGGTCTCCCTCCTCGAGTCGGGAGCTGTGTCCTCATGACCTGGAATCCCGACAACACCGAGCTCGACGAGCTGCTCGGTGCCTACGCACTCGACGCCGTCGACGCCCACGAGGCGCTGCGTGTCGAGGCGTACCTGCGCGAGAACCCCCGGGCCCGGGCCGAGGTCGAGGAGTACCGCGCCGTGGCAGCTCTGTTGGCTTCGAGCGGAACCGAAGCCCCCGAGGGGGTGTGGGAGCGCATTGCCGAGGCCCTCGATGCGCCCCCTGACGGCGTGAGCGCTCCCGTGATCGAGTTCCGTCGACAGCAGGCCGGGCTCGGCCGGGACGGGCGCCGTCCCCGAAGGCTGGGGAACGTCCTGGGCATCGCCGCGATGATCGTGGCGGCGCTGGCCATCGGGTTCGCGGTGACCGAGATCCGTCTCGACGATCGCATCGGCGAGCTCAACGCATCGCAGGAGCTCGCCGAAGAGGCCATCGCTGCGATGCTCGACCCGCAGGCCCGCCAGATCGCGCTGGCGGGCCCGGACGGAAGCGTCGCCATGCGGCTCGTCGTGCGCGCCCATGGTGGCGGATACGTGGTGAGCGACGATCTGCCCCGACTCGATGCCCAGACGTACCAGCTCTGGCGTATTCCGCCCGACGATGACGATGGCGGGGACGACGGGGATGGCGGCGGCTCGAGGCCCATCTCGCTCGACGTGCTCGGCGCGTCGCCCGGGATCAGTGAGTTCGAGGTCACCGATCCTGCCGGGTCGTACGCCGTCACGATCGAGCCGGCGGGGGGCTCCGACCAGCCCACCACCGAACCCGTCGCCGTGTCGGCCTGACGGCACGCCTGGAACCTCGAAGACCCACCTGGAACGTCGAAGGCCCGCCTCGCGGCGGGCCTTCGGTGGCGGAGGGAGAGGGATTTGAACCCTCGGTGGACTTTGAGGGCCCACAATCGCTTAGCAGGCGATCACCTTCGGCGACTCGGTCATCCCTCCATGCGGGCGTCAGTGTATCCGCCGACGCTCGCGCCCGATCGGGCCGGATGAACGCCGTCAGCCTTGGCGACGATCCGTGAACGTCAGCGCTGGACGGGACCGGGCCCGTTCGGCTCGGCCGCCCGGGGCTCCAGGACCACACGACTGACCCGCTCCGTGTGGCCGTCGGGAAGATCGATGAACTCGAAGTGGGCCTGGGGATCGGCGTCGGGGAGGTCCCAGTAGCGAAGGTTCACCAGCCGGGCCATGGCGTCGAGGGGTCCCTCGGGGAGCTCGACCGAGACGCCGATCTCGTCGCCCACGCTCATCGGTGTCACCCGGGAGCACGAGAACCCGCCACCACCGATGTCGTCGGTGACCGTGTGGTGCACCTCGAACCCGTCGTCACCCGGTACGAACAGCGTCACCGGGAGACGGATCGCCCGTCGCGCCTGACGGCGCTCGTCGAGCTGACGGGCATCGTTCGGGATGCGCACCACGAAGCGCAAGGGGGCATCGCTCAGGCGCGTCACGATCGTGGATGCGAACGTGTACACGCCGCTCTCGTGCTGGAATGCGGTCCAGACCCGGTTGCCGGGAACCAGAGCCGATGCCGCCCGGGTGGCGAGATGCCCGCCGATCATGATCCGCAACGTGTCGCCTTCGGCCGACTCGATCACAGCCCGGCACGCGCGCGCACCGAGTCGCCGGGTGGGGGCGTCGAGCAGCAGGACGTCACCCTCGTTGAAACGGGGCAACGCCGAACTCGTGACGCCGTCAATGCCAGACCCCGACTTCCGCGCTTCCATGATGAAGATATCGACCGGACGGCCTGGAAATTGAGGGGTCGATGTCTGCCTGAATCCGGCGAACGGGCCGGCACGACCCGATCGGTGCCACCGGTCGACCGTCCGTACCGTTCCTGCCGGCTCCGGCCAGGCCAGCCAGCGCCAACCGATCGCCGGGCCCCACCATCGAGACAGCGAGACGACACCCCCACCGGGGACCTCACCGGAAGCCACCGTAGACTGCGCAAATTCGAGCAGTACGCCGGTATCTCCCAGGGGAGCATCTTGTGGACGTTGACGGGCTGAATCTCGGGTTGCTGATCCTGCGCCTGGCCACGGGTCTCATGATCATCGCCCACGGGTACAACCACGTCTTCCGGGGCGGCAAGATCCAGGGCACCGCCGGGTGGTTCGCCAGCATGGGCATGAAGCCCGGCATCGTCCATGCCTGGACCGCATCGCTCACCGAGTTCGGCGCCGGCGCCATGCTCTGCCTCGGTCTGCTCACCCCACTGGCTGCCGCCGGCGTCCTCGGCGTGATGGTCGTCGCCTTCGTGACGGCCCACCGCACCAATGGCTTCTTCATCTTCCGGCCCGGGCAGGGCTGGGAGTACGTGGGCTTCATCTCCATGGTGTGCTTGGCCCTCGGGGCCATGGGCGGCGGCGAGTGGTCGCTCGATCACGCGGCTGACTGGAACCTCTCGGGCCTGGGCTGGTTCGCCGTCACCGCCATCGGCGGGATCGGCGGGGCCGGGCTGCTGCTGGCGGTGTTTTGGCGCCCCGAGAAGCCCGAGGCGAAGCCGGCCGCGTAGCCCCCGCTGTTCTGTGTGCAGAAATCGTCGCCTGGCGACGGTTTTTGCACACGTTTGGTCTGTTCACGCCATGGGGCGGGGTTCACCAACCGGTGGGCCACGCGGCGAGGGGACGGTCGGCGCCCCAGCCGCGTGCTCCCGGGCCCGAACCGTCGCCCGCGAAACGTGCCAGTGCCCCAGCCAGCACCGCCCGGGTCTCGGAGGGGTCGATGATCTCGTCGACGTAGCCCCGGTCGGCCAGGGCCATCGGTGCCAGGGCCGCGCCAAGCTCCGCCGCCCGCTCCAGGTCGCCGTAGAGCACGTTCGACGCCACCTCGGGATCCATGAACCCGATCTCGGCGCCAGGCCAGCTCACGAGCAGATCGCCCCCCTGGCCCGGGCCACCGAGCGCGAAGAACGCCATCCCGAACGCCTTGCGCACCACGACGCTCAGCCGCGGAACCCGAGCCATCTGGAACGCCTGCATGAGGCTCATGGCTTTGGGGAGCAGCCGGTCGTGCTCGACGCGACGACCGACAAGGAAGCCCGGGGTGTCGAGCAAGAACACCAGCGGGAGGTTGAAGGCGTCACACAGCACCACGAGCCGGCACACCTTGTCGCACGCCTCGGGGCTCAGCGATCCGGCGAGGAACATGGGGTTGGTGGCGGCCACCCCGACGGGACGACCGTCGATCCGGCCGAAGCCGGTGATCACCGAGCGGGCGAACAGGAGGCGGGTCTCCAGGAGATCGGCGTCATCGACGATGCGGGCCACCACCTCGTGCATGTCGTAGGCCCGACGGCGCCGCGTCGGGACGAGCGCCGCGAGACCGGGATCGCCGGCGAGGGCGCCGGGTACCGTCCGGGGCACCGCCGCCCCCGGAATCCCCGAGCCGTCGGCTGCTGAGCAGTCCGTACGGGGCGGGAGGGCCCGACCGTGCGACGGGAGGAACGACAGCCACCTGCGCACGGCGGCGACGGCGGCGAGATCGGTCTCGACCACGACGTCGACGATGCCGGTCACGCGCTCGTGCACCTCCGCCCCGCCCAGCTCGGCCATCGATATCGTCTCGCCGGTGGCGATCTCGACGACCCGGGGTGAGGTGACCGCCAGCGTCGCGGCCCGGGTCATGACCACGTGGTCGGAGAGCCCGGCCACGAACGACGACCCCCCGAACGAGTCGCCCACGATGGCCGTCACCACGGGGATGGCACGGCGCCGGCCCATCAACCACGGGAACACGGGCTCACCGCAGAAGCCGTCGACCCCCATGGTGTCGGGGAGACGGGCCCCGCCGGTGGCGCCGAGGTACACGAACGGATGCCCGGCCCGCTCGGCCTGCTCGTAGACCCGCTGGATCTTGCGGCTGCCTGCGACCGAGGAGGTCGCCCGCTTCACGGTCACGTCGTCGGCCACGACCGCGACCGGGCGCCCGTCGACCAGCCCGAAGCCGGCGATCTTGCCGTCGGCAGGCGTGCCGTCATGGTCGCCGGTGAACGTTCCGAGCTCGGTGAACGAGCCGTGGTCGACGAGGGCGGCGATGAGCTCCCGAGCCGTCGCTCGTCCGGCGCTGTGGAGCGCGGCGATCTTGTCGGCTCCACCCATGGCCCCCCGGACCCGACGACGATCGTCGTGGAGCCGCTCGACGGGGTCGGTGCTCGGGGGCCGTCGCGGCTCGGTGTCAGGATCCGGCATGGGGACGCATCGTAGGGGTGCGGCCTAACCTCGGCGCCCATGACCTTCCCGGGAATGACCATTCCACTGCGCGGCGTGCCGTTGCGCGAGCAGGCTTCGACGTTCCAGGAGCTGGCCGCTCTGGGCTACACCGACGCGTGGTCGGCCGAGGTCGACGCCTGGGACGCCTTCTCCCCCTTGGTCCTGGCGTCGACGTGGGCGCCTACGCTCCGGCTGGGTACGGCCATCGTTTCGGCGTACACCCGAGCTCCGACGACCCTCGCCAACCAGGTCGCGACCCTCGCCGACCTGGCTCCCGGACGGTTCAGCCTCGGCATCGGCGCTTCCTCGAACGTGATCGTCGAACGCTGGAACGGGATCCCGTTCGTCAAGCCCTATCAGCGGGTGCGCGACATGACACGATTTCTCACCGAGGCCATGACCGGGGCCAAGGTGACCCGCGACTACGAGACCTTCTCGGTGAAGGGGTTCCGGCTGGGTCTGGTGCCCGAGCAGCCTCCGAAGATCATGATCGCCGCGCTGCGCGAAGGGATGCTGCGCCTGGCCGGCAAGGAAGCCGACGGCGCGATCCTGAACTGGCTGTCGGCCGCCGATGTCGCCACCGTCGTCCCGTACGTGCATGAAGGCGGTCCCGGAAAGGAGATCGTCGCCCGGATCTTCGTATGCCCCAACGCCGACCCGGCCGTGGTACGCCCTGCGGCCAAGCGGATGATGGCGTCGTACCTCACCGTCCCCGTGTACGCCAAGTTCCACGAATGGCTGGGTCGGAGCGAGATGCTCACACCCGTGTGGGAGCGGTGGAACAACGGCGACCGGGCCGGAGCCGTCGAGCAGATCCCCGACGAGCTCGTCGACGAGTTGTTCGTGCACGGAACCATGGCCGAGTGCCGTGCTCACATCCAGCGCTACTTCGACAACGGGGTCACCACCACGTCACTCATGATCATCCCGATCGGTGATCTCGACCAGGCCGATGCCGTGCGGGGCCTGTCACCCTCGGCGGGCTGAGCTCGGACGGCGCGGCCTACCCGAGGACGAGCGACGCGATCTGCCGCAGCGTCTCGACGTCGCGCGCTGCGACGAGCATGGTGGTGACCGGCGTCGAGTGCCACGCCTCGAGCCGCTTCTTGATTCGCGATGCCGGACCCACGAGCGAGATCTCGTCGGCGAAATCGGTGGGGACAGCCGCGATCGCCTCCTCGCGTTTACCGGCGAAGAACAGCTCCTGGATCTTGTGGGCTTCCTCGGCGTAGCCCATGCGAGCCATGAGGTTGGTATGAAAGTTGGCGTCCTTGGCGCCCATCCCTCCGATGTAGAACCCCAGTGTTGCCTTCATGGGCCACAAGCCGGCTTCCACGTCGTCGGTGATCGTGAAGTTGCACAGCGCGGCGATCTCGAAGCCAGGCTTGGCTCCGACCAGATCGGGCGCATACACGTCCTGGCGATACGGGCTGTAATACAACGGGAGCCAGCCATCGGCGATCTCGGCGGTGAGACGCACGTTCTTGGGACCCTCGGCACCGAGATAGATGGGGATATCGGACCGTAAAGGGTGGGTCATCACCTTGAGCGGTTTCCCCAGCCCCCAGGCGTCGGGACCCCGATAAGGATGCTGGTAATACTGGCCCTCGTACTCGAGAGGCCCCTCGCGCTTGAGCGCCGCCCGGATGATCTCGACGTATTCCCGGGTGCGCCCCAAGGGCTTGAGGTAGGGCCGGCCGTACCATCCCTCCACCACCTGCGGGCCGGAAAGGCCCAGCCCGAGGATGAAGCGACCGCCCGAGAGGTGGTCGATGGTGAGCGCGTGCATCGCCGTGGCTGTCGGCGTACGGGCGGCCATCTGCGTGACGGCGGTCCCCAGCTTGATGGTCGTGGTGTGTGCCCCGATCCAGCACAGCGGCGAGAACGCGTCGGAGCCCCACGACTCGGCGGTCCACACCGAGTCGAACCCGAGGCGCTCGGCCTCCTGGACCAGGGGGATGGGGTCGGACGGCGGCTGGGCGGGCCAGTAACCGAGGACGAGTCCGAGCTTCATTGTGTGCCCTCCAACCTGGCGGCGGCCGTGCCCCGACACCGGGGGCGTCACTCTACCGATCGGCCACGAGCGCCGGCGGCAACGCCAGACCCACTGCCGGGTAATCACCCAGCGCGTTCATTTGACCACAAAGAGTACGGGCCGCCAGGACACCAGGCGAGGTTCGTGGGTACAGTCGGGACCTCCCCGACGCTGCCGCTCGAAGGAGCCACAGCGAAGGACCCCACCGTCAGCCGAGGGGTGCACCAACCGTATGAAGCGCCGGATCCGGATCCGTTCGAAGCTGGCGGCAGCCATGGCCGTCCCGGTCATCGCGGCCGTCCTGGGCGGAGCCGTGATCTCGCTCGATCTCGATCGGGTCCGCATCGGTGGGGCTCTCGACCTGGAGCTCGACGAGTACAGGACCGTCCTCCTCGACGTCGAGACCCGACCTCTCGCGCTCTCCGAGACCCACGCGGCGGTCCTGGCAATGGGTTCGGTGCTCACCTCGGTCACGATCGGCAACGTCACCACCGAGGTTGCAGCTCGCGAGCAGGCGGCTCTCCGTGTGCGAGTCGATGAGCTCGAGGCCGCCGCCGTCGAACGTTACGCCGAATTGGTCGGCGAGGACTTCGACGGTGCCGATGGTCGTGTTCGTCAGGCCCTCACCCTCGAGGTGGCGGCCTGGGTGCGGCAATATCACGCCGTGGTGCGGGGCGAGCTCTATCCGGCACTCGACGCCCTCGACATCGACCGGACGCTGCGCATCATCGGCGAGCGCCTCGAACCCCTGGTTGCCGCGCAGGAGTCCTCGCTTGCCGAGCTGGCCGACGATGTCGGATCGCTCGAGGTCGCCGATCGCGAAGGCACCCGTTCGCTGCTGCGCGATCGGTTGTTGCTCATCGCCGGTGCTCTGGCGCTGGTCGCCCTGGCCACCTGGGGGGCAGCGATCGCGCTGGTCCGCTCGATCGCCCGTCCGATCGAGCAGGTGGCCGCAGCAGCGCGACACGCCGCCCAGACCGAGCTTCCCCTGATCGTCGAGGAGCTCCATCGTTCGCGTGGCGAGGCCGAGGTCACGCCGCCGACCTCCGTGGTCGTCGAGGAGCCCCGCGCGATCGTCGAGCTGGCTCGCTCGTTCGACCGGTTGCAGCGGACCGCCGTCTCGGTCGCCTTCGACGAGCGGCGCTTGCTGCGCCAGGTCGAACAGCTCTTCACCCGGCTCGGCCAACGCAACCGAGCCCTGGCGAATCATGCCCTGGTGCTCACCGGCCAGTTGCGGGCCGACCACCGCGGCCGGGGCCTCACGTCCCAGCACGGCGACCAGGGCAACCCGGGCGCCCACGGCGCCCACGGCGCCCACGGCGCCCACCTCGATCGCATCGAGACCGCGATGCTCACGCTCCGTCGTGGGGCCGACGGTCTCCTTGCCCTGGCCGGAGCCCGATCCGAGGCGGCGCACGTCTACCGGGGCCACCTCCCGCTGGCTGAGGTCGTGGGCTGGGTTCGCGACGATCTCGGTTCTCCGAGCCGATTGGTGATCGCCGAGATCGACGACGACCACCTCCACAGCGGCCCGGCCGTCGACGTCGTCCAGCTCCTGAGCGAGCTCGTCGAGAACGCGCTGGCCTTCTCGGCCCCGGAGACCACGGTGACCGTGGGCGGACGGCGCACCGTCTCCGGCTACCAGATCACCATCGTCGACCGGGGAATCGGCCTCGCTGACGAGCAGCTCACCCGCGCCACGCGTCGGGTCTCGAAGGGTGCGGCGTTCGCCTACACGGGCTCACGGACCATGGGCCTCGACATCGTCGGCGTGCTCGCCACCCGCCACGCCATCCGCGTCAGCTTCGTCCCGTGCACCACCGGGACGACCGTTCGTGTCGAGCTCCCCCGGAGCATCCTCCGTCCCCAGGGCGACACCATCGAGCCTGGCCCGCTGGGCACACCGGGTACGCGGCGCACACCGGGCACACCAGGCACGCAACGACGACCGGGTGAGCCGTCGACCGCAGCGCCGATGCACGCGCCGATCGCGACTGCGACCACAGCTCCGCCGGCCGTCGGGGTCATCACCGAGGTCGCCGTCCCCACAGCCGACGTCTTACCCGCGGTCATCACCGGCATCATCACCGAGGCCATCGCTGAGGCCATCACCAAGGTCATCGCCGAGGTCGCCGTCCCCACAGCCGACCTCCCAGCGGCGGTGCCGGCGATGCACGCGGTGGACGCGGTCGTCGACCTCGATCACCCCGAGCACCACCCCGAGCCTGAGATCGATCTCACCGTGAAGGAGAGCCCCACGCCGGCTCTCGCTCGTCGGGTGCGCGGCGCCCACCTCGACGTGACCCGACCCATCGAGCACTCGAACCCGTCCGATGAACTCCTGGAGCCCGAGGTTACGGACCGGTAACATCAGGCACGCCGTTGGAGAGGGGATCCAGCGGAACGACCAAGGGGTGCGATGGGCGACGTCGCCGGAGCGGCGGTCGAATTCGTCGGCGTCACACGGAGGTTCGGCGCGGTCCGGGCCGTCGACAACGTCGACCTCGAGATCGTCGACGGCGAGTTCTTCTCGATGCTCGGACCGTCGGGCTCGGGCAAGACCACCTGTCTCCGGCTGATCGGCGGCTTCGAACGACCGAGCGCGGGCCAGATCCTGCTGCACGGGTCCGACGTGTCGCGGATTGCCCCCTACGACCGCGATGTCAACACCGTGTTCCAGGACTACGCCCTGTTCCCCCACATGACGGTGTTCGACAATGTCGGGTACGGGCTCAAGGTCCGGCGCGTCGCCCGGACCGAGCGGACCGAGCGTGTCGATGAGGCCTTGGCACTCGTGAGGCTCGAGAGCTTTGGCGCCCGTAAGCCGTCCCAGCTCTCGGGCGGTCAGCGGCAGCGGGTCGCATTGGCCCGGGCCCTGGTCAATCGGCCCAAGGTGCTGCTGCTCGACGAGCCACTCGGCGCGCTCGACCTGAAGCTGCGTCAGGAGATGCAGGTCGAGCTCAAGCGCATCCAGCGCGAGGTCGGGATCACGTTCATCTTCGTGACCCACGACCAGGAGGAGGCCCTGACGATGAGCGATCGCATCGCGGTGTTCAATGCCGGTCGCGTCGAGCAGGTCGGTGCACCGGCCGACGTCTACGAGCATCCCGCGTCAGAGTTCGTCGCCGGATTCGTGGGCATCTCCAACGTCGTGAACGGCGACGCTGCGCTGAGCATCGCCGGCTCACCCGAGCCCTTCACCGTTCGGCCCGAGAAGATCGTGTTGCGCCCCCACGACGGCAGCGCGCCCCCACAGGTCTCGCAGCGTGACTGCGCGGCCGACGGCGTGGTGCGCGACGTCGTCTACCTCGGCGCCCAAACCCGCTATCTGGTCGAGGCCGATGTCGGCTGCGACCTGGTGGTGGTACAGCAGAACCAGACGGTGACGGGAACCGGCCCGACGACGATCGGACGGGGCTCCCGGGTATGGGCCGTCTGGCCGGCCGATGCCAATCGGCACATGACGATCAAGGGGGATTCATGAAGATGAACAAGCGTTACACGAGAACCGCAGCGTTGTTGGCTGTGCTGAGCCTCGTCGTAGCCGCCTGCGGTGACGACGACGACGACACCAGCGCCGGTGGCGACGCCGGCGAGACGACCACGGCCGCGACGGCCGGTGGAACCGACACGACAGCAGCCGCCGTGCCGGCCGGCGATCTCGAAGGCGCGGTGAACATCGTCGCCTGGGCGGGCTACATCGAGGACGGGACGACCGACCCGGCCTACGACTGGGTCACGGCCTTCGAGACCGAGACCGGCTGCGAGGTCACCGTCACCACAGCGGGGACGTCCGACGAGATGGTGTCGCTCATGACCGGCTCCGACGAGTACGACCTCGTCACGGCTTCGGGTGACGCGTCGAACCGTCTCATCGCCGGAGGAACCGTCGTACCCGTCGACCTGAGCCGGATCCCGAGCTACGCCACCGTCGACGAGCGCCTCAAGGACGCTCCCTGGTACACGGTGGGTACCGATCACTACGGCGTTCCCTACCAGTGGGGCTCGAACGTGCTCATGTACAACACCGAGACGTTCCCTGAGCCGCCCACGAGTTGGAGCGTGGTGTTCGAGCCGACCGATCTGCCCGACGGCGAGGCGAACGAGGGCCGGGTGCAGGCCTACGACGGCCCGATCTACATCGCCGACGCCGCCCTGTACCTGATGGCCACCCAGCCTGACCTGGGTATCACCGACCCCTACGCATTGAACCAAGAGCAGTTCGACGCCGCCATCGCGCTCCTCACAGCCCAGCGCGAGCTGGTGAGTCGCTATTGGCACGACGTCACCGTGCAGATCGACGACTTCACCAACGAGGGCATCGTGGCGTCGTCCTCGTGGCCTTACCAGGTGAACACGCTGGTTGCGGCGGGGGCTCCCATCGCCTCGACGGTGCCCGAGGAAGGGGCCACGGGCTGGGCCGACACCACGATGCTCTCGGCCAAGGCACCGCACCCGAACTGTGCCTACGCCTGGATGGAATGGTCGTTGAACCCCAAGGTCCAGGGTGACGTCGCGGCCTGGTTCGGCTCGGCCCCGGCGGTTCCCGACGGCTGCACCGGCAGCGAGCTGCTCGGGCCCGACGGCTGCGCCACCAACGGTTTCGACAACTTCGACCAGATCCACTTCTGGAAGACGCCCCAAGCCGACTGCTTCGGTGCCGGTACCGACTGCGTGCCGTACTCCACCTGGACCGAGGAGTACCAGGCGGTCATGAACGGCTGAACCACGAGCGTCCGTTGACCGTTGCCGCGTCATCGCCGACCGTTCCCACCCCGCAACGACGCGGGGTGGGGCGGCGCGCGTCCGCCTTCTTGTGGCGCCACCCCAAGCTGCGCCTGGGTTTGCTCCTCGGGCCGCCCTTGTTGTGGTTCGGCGGCGTGTATCTCGGCTCCTTGCTCGGCCTGGTGTGGCAGAGCTTCTACACGTTCGACGACTTCGCCGGGAAGGTCCGCCACGACCTCGGCTTCGACACCTGGGAACGGCTCTGGTCGAACGACACCAACCGCATCATCGTGGGCCGCACGGTTGTGATGGCACTGGCAGTCACGGTCGCCTGCGCCGTGCTGGCCTACCCGCTGGCCTATTTCATGGCCCGGTACGCGACCCGACGGGTCAAGGCACTCCTGCTGTTCCTGGCGATCATGCCGCTGTGGTCGAACTACCTGGTCCGCGTGTACTCGTGGAAGCTGATCATGGCCAAGGAGGGCGCGCTGCCGTGGTCGCTCGACAAGGTCGGGCTCGGCAAGGGTCTCGAATGGGCCCTCGACCTCCCGTACATCGGCGGCCAGGGCCTCACGTTCTCGCTGCTCGGCCAGTTCATCGTGTTCACCTACGTGTGGTTGCCATACATGGTGTTGCCCGTGCACGCGGCACTCGAACGGGTCCCCCGGTCGTTCGTCGAGGCGGCCGGCGACCTCGGAGCCAAACCCGCCACGGTCTTTCGGTCGGTGATCTGGCCGCTCGCGCTGCCCGGGGTCGTGGCCGGATCGATCTTCACGTTCTCACTCACCCTCGGCGACTACATCGTGCCCACGATCATCGGGAACTCGAAACCCGTGATCGGAGCCCAGGTGTACGTGTACCAAGGGGTTGCCGGGAACCTACCGCTCGCGGCGGCCTTCACGTTCGTGCCCATCGCGATCATGGCCGTGTACCTCACCATCGCCAAGCGCCTGGGCGCATTCGAGGCGCTCTGATGGCCACCACCGGTTCCTCTGGCCGCGCCGAGTCCGCCGTTTCCGACCCGGCCGAGCGCGCACCCGGCCGTTGGGGACTCAAGTCGGCAGTGCTGGGCGTGTTGCTGTTCCTGAACGTTCCGGTGCTGATCGTCTTCCTCTACGCGTTCACGACCGACGATCAGGCGTTCACGTTCCCTCCTCCGGGCCTGACCGGGAAGTGGTTCGAGATCGCCTGGGACAACCAGGACGTGCGCGATGCCGTGTGGTTGTCGTTCAAGGTCGGGATCGTCGCCACCATCGCCGCGCTGGTGCTGGGCTCGCTCGCTGCGGCGGCCGTCGCCCGCACCCGGTTCTTCGGACGCGAGACCGTCTCACTCCTGCTCGTTCTGCCCCTTGCCCTTCCCGGCATCGTCACCGGTATCGCCCTGCGTTCGAGCATCAACGTCCTCGGCATCGACTTCACGTTCTGGACGATCGTTGCTGGGCACGCCACGTTCTGCATCGTGGTCGTGTACAACAACGTGCTCGCCCGCTTGCGGCGCACGTCGGGCTCGATCATCGAGGCCTCGATGGACCTCGGTGCCACCGGTTGGCAGACCTTCCGGTACGTGCTGCTCCCCAACATCGGGACCGCCCTGCTGGCCGGCGGGATGCTGGCGTTCGCCCTGTCGTTCGACGAGGTGATCGTCACTCGGTTCACGGCCGGAGGCTCGCAGCGGACGGCTCCTCTGTGGATCTTCGACAGCATCGTCAACCGGCCCCGTAACCGCCCGGTCACCAACGTCGTCGCCATGGCCGTGGTGGTCGTGATGCTGATCCCGATCTTCGTGGCCCAGCGGCTCACCTCCGACGCGTCGCTTCTGGGAGCACCCCCCACCGACGACGACTGACGCTGCGCCACGGCCCATCCGTCCTCAGACGGGCGCTGCCCGAGTTGCCCGAAGCGCACACACGGGGTGAAAAGGGTCTGGACTCGGGCCGTTCATGAGCGCACACTGGACGATGGGTCCGACGCCGCCACGGTGGTGCGCCCGTGCTCAACGTCCCCACCGCCGCGGGTTGACCGTCGCTCAGCGACGGCCCGGGAGGGTGATGCCTATGTGCTGCTGTCACATGGAGTGACGCGCCGACGCTGCCACCGGGTTCGAGAAACCCTGAGCGGACCGGCCTGTCGGCTCGAACCGTTCCTTGTTCGTCTCCAACACGACCGCACCGATCCTCGTAGGAACGCGGCCTCGGACGGTCGCGCTCCCCTGCCCCAGGAGGCATTGTCATGACCGTTGTGAGTACCTGGATGTGCCGTCCCAAGCCGGGACGGCTCGACGCCAGCATCGCCCTGCTTCACGAGGCCGCCAAGCTCATCGAACGCCACGGCGGCCAGGACATCCGCGTGATGCAGGCGTCCGTCGCCGGAGCGGGGACCGGATCGATCTCGACGAGCTGCGAGTTCGCCGACCTGACCGCCTACGGCACGTTCACCGACGAGACCGCGCTCGACGTCGAAACCGCCACCATCGTCAACCGGAGCGCTGCGGTCGACTCGCCCATCATCGCCGAGTCGGCCGGCATCTTCACCGAGATCCCCCTCGACCGACGCGCGGCCACCGGACGGGGAGCGATCGTCGCCGTGTACATGAACAGGCCCGTGCCCGGTCGCTTCACCCAGGCGCTCCAGCTTGCATCGGACGCCTTCGACCTTCTCGAAGCCGGTGGTGCACTCAGGAGCCGGCTACTCCAGGCCACCATGGCCGGCGAGATGGCAGACACCCACGTGAGCGTGGTGGAGTACGAGAGCAACCGGGCCTTCGGAGCCGCGTCCGACGCCTTCATGGCCAGCCCCAAGGGTCAGAAGCTCATGGAGACGATCACGGGGAAGGACTGCCCCATCGTCACGCTGGGATCACAGCTCTACACCGAGATCCACCTGTAGGGCCACGAGGCCCGCTCCGCTCCCGACCCGACCGGTCGGATGGCACCGGCACCGGTCGAGGCTCGTCGCTAGAAGAGCGAGTTCTCGGCCGGGGGCTCGGGCTCGGGGGGACGCTCGACCGTGGGAGGTTCCGCCGAGCGCGCCGTCGGAGGCGGGGCGACGGTCGAGGCCGCCTCGGGGTTGTCGGGCTCGGTCGCGACGGTGGCGGGAGCGGCCGCGGTGACGGGTCGCACCAGGATGGTCGTGACCGGGCTTCCGGCGGGAGTGACCGCCAACCGGGCGCCACCGTGATCGCGAGGAGCTGGGGCGATGTCGGACGCCGTGCCGATGATGGTGTGGCCCTTGGCCGCTCCGAGCCAGACCTCGTCGGCGTCGCTGGTGATCGACGCCCACGCGCTCACCTGCTCACCGGCCTTGCCCCCGGTTCTGAAACCGCGCACGCCCTGTCCGCCGCGCCCCTGCACCGGGTACTCGGCCCACGGTGTGCGCTTGGCGAAACCGATGTCGCTCACGGCGACGCACTCGCCGGTCTCGGGAGCCAGGCCCGCCCAGATCACCTCGTCGCCGGTCTGAAGTCGCATCCCGGCAATGGTGCCGGCCGCCCGCCCCATCGGCCGCACCTCCTCGGCCTCGAACCGGATCACCTTGGCGCCCTTGGTCGCCAGGGCCAGCACGTCACCGGAGCCCGACGGGCTCGGATCGCCCGAGGCTCGGGTGAGGAAGGCGCCCACGACACGATCGCCATCGTCGAGACCCACCACGCTGGCAGCGCGGGCCAGGCCCAGCACCTCGTCGAAGCGGACCCGCTTGATGCCACCCTGGCGCGTCGCGATCACGAGCAGACGCTCATCGACCGTCGACGCGCGCCCGTCCGAGCCGCCGGCCCCGCCGTCGCCGTCGCCGGAAACCTCGAGCACCGCCACCGGCACGTCACCCGAGGCCAACCCGTCCACCAGGCTCCCGAGCGGCTCGCCCTTGGCCGGCTTGTCCTGCAATGGCGCCAGCCGGGCCTCGACACGATGCACCGCGCCCAGGCTCGTGACCACGAGCAGGTCGGCCGACTCGGTGGTTGACAACACGGCGACGGCCGCGCCGTCCGGATAGTTGCGCGACACCGCCTTGGCCCGCTTCTTCGCCGTGACGGGGAACGCGCCAGGGTCGACGGCCGACACGAAGCCCGTGCGGGTGACGCGGATCTCCCGCGGCGCGTCGACCACCAGGCTGGCCAGGTCGACCGCCGACGCCACGGCCTCCTCGCCCTCGATGATGACGGTGCGGCGTGGGTTGGCGAACTCCTTGGTGAGCGCCTGCAGCTCGCTCTTGACCACTCGCCGGAGCACGGCCGGCTCATCGAGGATCTCCTCGAGCTCGCCCATGGCCACCCGGAGCTCGGCGATCTCGGCCTCGAGATCGACGCGGGCCAGCCGGGTCAGCTGGCCGAGCTGCATGTCGAGGATGTAGTTGGCCTGCACCTCGCTGAACTCGTAGGGCTCGGCCATGAGCTTCGCTCGGGCGTCGGCCCGATCTTCGGAGGCCCGGATGAGGGCGATGATGGCGTCGAGCGCGTTGAGCGCCTTGAGCAGGCCCTCGACCCGATGGGCTCGATCGCGGCGCTTCTGGAGCCGGAACTCGGTGCGCCGCCGGACCACCTCGTACTGGTGATCGACGTAGGCCACGAGGGCGTCGCGGAGCGTCAGCGTGCGGGGGATGCCGTCGACGAGGGCCACGCAGTTCATGGAGAACGTGGTCTCGAGGCTCGTCTGCTTGAACAGCTGGGCGAGCACCTGGTCGCCCCGCACGCCGGGACGAACCTCGACGACGAAGCGGGTCTCGCCCTGGGCCGACTCGTCGACGATGTCGCGCACGCCCGCCAGCCCACCGGCCTCGACGATGTCGTTGATCTTCTCGGCGACGGCGTCGGTGCTCACCTGATAGGGCATCTCGGTGACGACGATGCGATCGCCCCGGCGGCCGGGCTCGATGCGGGCGACGGCTCGCAGCCTGATCGAGCCGCGACCCGTCCGGTACGCGTCGAGGATGCCGTCGCGACCGACGATAACCCCACCCGTGGGGAAGTCGGGGCCCTTCACGAACCGGGCCAGGTCGTCGCTCGTGGCTTGCGGATGGTCGATGAGGTGCAAGACGGCCGCCACCACCTCGCCCAGGTTGTGCGGCGGGATGTTGGTGGCCATGCCCACCGCGATGCCTTGGCCCCCGTTGACGAGCAGGTTCGGAAAGCGCGACGGCAGCACCCGGGGCTCTTCGAACTCGCCCGAGTAGTTGGCGACGAGATCGACGGTGTCTTCTTCGATCCCGTCGAGCATCTGCATGGCCAGCGCCGAGAGCCGGCATTCGGTGTAGCGCATGGCTGCGGGACGGTCGGACGGCGAGCCGAAGTTCCCCTGCTTGTCGATGAGGGGATGGCGCAGCGAGAAGTCCTGTCCCATACGCACGAGCGCGTCGTAGATGGCGACGTCGCCGTGGGGGTGGTACTTGCCCATCACCTCACCGACGAGCCGCCCGCACTTGACCCGGGGGCGATCGGGGCGCAGCGACATCTCGTGGGCTCCCCACAGGATGCGCCGGTGCACGGGCTTGAGCCCGTCGCGAGCGTCGGGCAGGGCCCGGGAGACGATGACCGACATGGCGTACTCGAGGAACGACGTCTCGAGCTCGACCTGGATCTCGCGATCCTCGATGTTCACGTCGTGCAGGGACATGGTGCGTGCAGAGGCATGGTGATGGGAACCGATCAGATGTCGAGGAAGCGGACGTCGCTGGCGTTGCGCTGGATGAACTCCTTGCGGGCCTCCACGCTGTCGCCCATGAGGATGCCCATCACGTCGTCGGCGATGGCGGCCTGCTCCACGGTGACCCGGATGAGCGTGCGGGACTCGGGGCTCATGGTGGTGTCGCGCAGCTCACCAGGGTTCATCTCGCCCAAGCCCTTGAACCGCTGGAACTCGAGCGCCTTGCCCAAGTGATCACTGGCGACCCGATTGCGCTCACGGTCGTCGCGCACGTACACCTTCTTGCCCCCGACGACCGTGGAGTACAGGGGCGGTTGGGCCAGGTACAGGTGCCCGTGCTCGACGAGCGGCCGCATCTGGCGGAAGAAGAACGTGAGCAGCAACGTGCGGATGTGGCCCCCGTCGACATCGGCATCGGCGAGCAGCACCACCTTGCCGTAGCGGATCTTGCTCACGTCGAAGTCGTCGCCGATCCCGGCACCCACGGCGGTGACCAGGTTCTGGATCTCGGTGTTCTTGAGCATCTTCTCGAACGTGGCCCGTTCGACGTTGAGGATCTTGCCCTTGATGGGCAGGATCGCCTGGAACTTCGGGTCGCGCGCCTCCTTGGCCGAACCGCCGGCGCTGTCGCCTTCCACGATGAAGACCTCGGTGGACGCCGTGTCGCGTGACGCGCAGTCGGTGAGCTTGCCCGGAAGGCCGGCGCCGTCGAGGGCGCTCTTGCGGCGAATGAGCTCGCGGGCCTTCTTGGCCGCGCTGCGGGCCTGGGCGGCCTTCTGGCCCTTCTGGGCGATGACCTTGCCCTCGGCGACGTGACCGTCGAGCCAGATGAGCAGGTGTTCGTTGGTGGCTTTCTCGACGGCGCCCTTCACGAACGTGTTGCCCAGCTTGGATTTCGTCTGGCCCTCGAACTGCGGATCGGGCAAGCGCACGCTGATGATCGCGGTGAGGCCTTCACGCACGTCTTCGCCCTGGAGGTTGTCGTCTTTCTCCTTGAGGATGCCCCGGACCCGGGCCCATTTGTTGACGACGCCGGTGAGGGCCTTCTTGAAACCCTCCTCATGGGTACCACCTTCGCCGGTCGCGATTCCGTTGGCGTAACTGTGGATTCCCTCGTAGTAGCCGGTGTTCCACTGGAACGCCACCTGGATCTCGGCGCCTTCGAGATCGGTCGTGAACGCACCGACCGTGCGGTGCAGCGGCTCCTTGGCGTGGTTGAGGTGGGCGACGAGATCGGCGATGCCGCCCGAGTAGCAGTACTCCTCCTGGAAGTCGTGTCCGGGCCGCTCGTCGCGGAACACGATCGTGAGGCCATTGTTCAGATAAGCCGATATCTGGAGCCGCTCGGTGATGGTGCGGCGGTCGAACTCGACGGTTTCGAAGACGGTGTCGTCGGGCCAGAACGTGACGGTCGTGCCCCGCCGGGACGATCGCGAGACCTTGGTGAGCGGCCCGGTGGGCGTACCCCCGTTGCGGAAGGTCTGGGTGAAGCAGCCCTTCTCGCGGTGGATCTCCAGCTCCAGCTTGGACGAGAGGGCGTTCACGACCGACACGCCGACGCCGTGAAGCCCGCCCGAGACCTTGTAGCCGCTCCCCCCGAACTTACCGCCGGCGTGCAGCACCGTGAGCACGATCTCGGCCGCCGACTTCCCCGGGTACTGCGGATGCTCGCCCACGGGGATGCCGCGACCGTCGTCGCTCACCCGGCAGGCGCCGTTGGCGAGCAGGGTCACGTCGATCCGGGTGCACTGGCCGGCCATGGCCTCGTCGACCGAGTTGTCGACGACCTCCCACACCAGATGGTGCAGCCCGCTGGCCCCGGTGGAGCCGATGTACATGCCCGGCCGCTTGCGGACCGCCTCGAGCCCCTCGAGCACGGTGATCGCCGATGCGTCGTAACTGGGATCGTCGGGGCCGCCGCCACGACCGTCGTCGGATTCTCTCGCCATATCTGCCATGAGCATACGGAGGGGGTACGACACAACCGAGCCATGGTGCGAAACTGCTGGACGTGACTCCGTCGACCCCAATACCCGACCTCGGCCCCGCCATCGCCCTGTTGCTCGCCCATCGCGAGATCGAGCAGCAGATCTACCGGATGGGCTACGCCCTCGAACGTGGAGACTTCGTGGCGGTCGGCGAGATGCTTCGCCACGCCACGTTCGGCGCCGATCTCATCGGCCGACAAGCCTTCCGCGGGGCCGACGAGATCCGGGGCCAGTACGAGCGGACGAACGTCGTGTACCCCGAGGGGGGACGCCGCACCCGGGAGATCTACACGAACATCCTCGTCGACGTCGACCTCGACCGGGGGACGGCCGTCAGCACCACGGCCTACACCGTGGCCCAACAGGTTCCCGACAGCGACTTCCACCTCCTCGTCGCCGGCCGCTACGAGGACCAGTGGGCCCGCGGCCCCGTCACCGGCAGCAGCCCGTTCACCGGGCCGTGGCACTGGACCGACCGGTACATCGTGGTGCAGTTCAAGAACAGCCTCGACCGCCACATGCACCCCGGCTCGCAGCCCTACAACTGAGCCGCCGGTGCCGCCGAGGCCGCCGAGGCCGGAGCCCGAACGGGCTCGGCGGTCGACTCGGGCCACTCAGATGAGGAGTGCCACCGGGAGGACGATGACCACGAGCGCGGCAGCGCCGCCGATGGCGACGAGCGAGCCGAGCTGGAACCCAGGACTGCCGACGAAGCCCAGACGGCGGATGTCGCCGAGCTCCATGCCGGCCACATGCTCGCCGGTGCGTTCACGGAGCTGGCGGAGATCGTTGAGCGCCTTGAGCTTGCGAAGGGAGCCGCCTTCGCCGGCCTGGGCGAGCACACCCATGAACTCCTCGCCGAGGGCGCCCAGGCCCGTGACGAGGGTCGCGATCTCCGCTTCGACGCGGTTCGGTTCGACGGCCGCCGCGACCCGAATCTGGCCTCGCACCCAGATCGCCGCAACCGCCGGCACGAGGAACGCGACCAGCAGCGCCAGCCCACCCAGTACGCGCGTGGAGCCGCCGGCACCGTCGGGCCACGTCCAGGGCTGGACGAGCCACACCACGACCGCCGCCGCCAGAGCCCCGGCGACCAGCATCGTGAACATGCGACCAACCGTTCGGTAGAACCGCCCCGTCGTGCGCACGAACGGGCCGATCCACGATCGGAGCCTCTCGGCGGTCGGCGTGCTCCACAGCGGGGGAACGGGGTTGTCGGACATGGCGCACACGGTATCCGCCACGAGGATGGCCCCAGGACGATCGGGCCGGCGAGCAACCACCGACAGGATCACCACCCGGGGTGTCGCCAGGGTGCGGCCAGCCGGCAGGCCGGCGGGCCCTAGTGTCGGGGCATGCGCTCACGGACGAGCCTCGACCCCGATCTCCGGGCGCTGGCCCGGGCCCACGGGGTCCAGACGTCGTACAAGAGCGCCGACGAGCGTTCGGTCACGGCGTCCCGTTCCGCCGTCATCGCCGTCCTCCGGGCCCTCGACGTCGGGGCCGCGAGCCCCGGCGAGATCACCGATTCCCTGCGCCGCCACGAGCGTGAGCGTCTGACCCGGCCGCTCGAGCCCGTGCACGTGGCGTGGGACGGTCATCCGGGCCCACTCGAGGTGGTGGTCCCGGCTCGCTGGCGGGGTTCGCTTCGACTCCTCGTGACGCTCGAGGACGGCACCCAGCTCGAGACCGTTCACCGGCGGAGCCGACTCATGATCGACGGTCAGGCCGTCGTCGACGGCAGCGCCTGGGTGCGCATGAGCGTGCCGCTGGAGGCGCTCCTGCCGTTCGGGGTGCACCGCGTCGACATCGGCGCGGGCGACACGATCGCTCACGCCACCGTTGTCGCGACGCCCCGGCAAGCCCATTTCTGGGGCAACCGGAGGGGCTGGGGGATCTTCGCGCCGTTGTACGCACTCCATTCCCGCCGGAGCCTCGGGATCGGGGATCTGGCCGATCTCGAGCGCCTCGGTGGCATTGCCGGCCGTCACCACGGGACGATCGTCGCCACCTTGCCCCTTCTCGCGGCGTTCCTTGAGCAGCCGTGCGAGCCTTCGCCGTACGCGCCGGTCAGCCGACGGTTCTGGAACGAGCTGCATCTGGATCTCGAGAGCCTCCCCGAGCTCGTCGACCTCGACGACCATCGGACGGCGCTGGCCGAGCTGCGGTTGGCCCAGGAGCTTCGCGGACGGGGACGCGCCGGACGCCTCGTCGACCACGCCGAGGTCTTCGCGGCCCGCCGGGTGCTCCTCCAACGGCTGGCCGACCGGGCGGACGAGACCGGCCGCGGCGGTCGTCAGTCAGGGCTGGGCCGGCAGCTCGCGGCCACTCCGGAGATCGACCGGTACGCGTTGTTCCGGGCCCTGGCCGAGCAGCACGGGAGCGACTGGCGGCGGTGGCCGATCCCGGTGCGCGCCGGCGAAGTTCCCCGACGGCTCGCCCGTGAGCTCATGGCGTCTCCGGCGTTCCGCTACCACCGCTACGCCCAGGCCCAGATGGCCGAGCAGCTCGGCGGGCTGGCCCAGCGCCTGCACGACGCCGGGCAGATCCTCTGGCTCGACCTCCCGATCGGCTCCCATCCCGACGGCTATGACGTCTGGGCCGACCAGACCAGCTTCGCCAGCGGCGTGTCGATCGGCGCTCCACCCGATCGGCTGTTCCAGGACGGGCAGAGCTGGGGGCTGCCGCCGTTGCGTCCCGAGGCCGCCCGGGCGACCGGACACTCCACCTGGTGGCTTGCCCTGCGCGAGCACCTGCGCTTCGCCGGCCTGCTGCGCGTCGACCATGTGATGGGCCTGTACCGCCAGTTCTGGGTGCCCGACGGGATGCCCGCGACCGAAGGCGTGTATGTCAGACAGCCGGCCGAGGAGCTCCTGGCCTTGTTGTGCCTGGAGTCGCATCGGGCCCGGGTCCCGATCGTGGGCGAGAACCTGGGCACCGTCCCGGCCGAGGTGAACCGGGCCCTGCACCGCCACCGATTGCTCGGATGCCACGTGTACCAGTTCTCGATCGGGGGGGCCGACGCCCGGGTGCGCGACGCCCAGGCCCCGGCGGTGGCATCGCTCGACACCCACGACACGCCCACGTTCGCCGCGTACCTCGACGCTGACGACATCGACCTCCAGCTCGAGATCGGCCTCATCGACGACGCCCGCGCCGGGAGCGAACGCCTGGGCCGCCACAAGCTCATGGCCAACCTGGCCCGCCGCCTCGGGGTCGACGGATGGGCCCCCGACGCGCGGCGGCCGTCCCCGAGCGAGGCAGCCGGGCCCGCAGCCGGGGCCGGAGCGACCGCCCAGGACGACCGTCGCCTGGAGCTCGTCGACCGCATGCACGAGCTCATGGCCCGGTCGCCGTCACCGTTCGTGGTGGTCAACCTCGAGGACCTCTGGCTCGAGCCCCAGCCCCAGAACGTGCCCGGCACGGGCGCCGAACGGCCCAACTGGCGCCGGCGCACCCGGTACTCGCTCGACGAGATCGCCCGTTCACAACGGGTCGACAAGGCCCTGGCCCGCGTGGGCCGCCTGCGCCAGAACCACGGTCGGTCGCAACACTCGTGAGGTCCGAGGCCCAAGCCGTGGCCGCCCTGGACCCACCCTGACAGAATCACGCCATGCGAATCGTGGCCATCGACGGCTCCCCCTCTGGCAGCGGCAAGACCGCCAAGGCGCTCGCGCTGGTGCTCGACGCAGCCCGCGCTGCGGCCGGCCCCGATGCCGAGACCTCCGTGGTCGCGCTGGCCGGCGACGCTCTCGGAGAAGCCGTGGAGGAGGCGCTGGCCGCCGTCCGCGGAGCCGACGCCGTGGTGCTCGGATCGCCCGTGTACCGGGCGTCGTACGCCTTCCCGCTCAAGACCTTCCTCGACCACGTGCCCCGGGGACTCTGGGGTGAGCCCGACGCTCCCCTCGCCGGCAAGGCCGTGGCCATCGTCGCCACCGGCGCGTCGCTGCATCACTTCCTCGGGATCGACGATCTCAGGAACGTGCTCTCGGGGTTCTTCGCATCCTGGGTGGTGCCGCCCGGCCTGTACGTGCCCCGCGAGGGTTTCGACGATGACGCCGGCGGCCTCACCGAGGAGTACGCGGCCGTCGCCGCCGTGCAGGGACGGGCGCTGGTGGCATTGGCCGCGGCCCTGACCCAGAGCGCCGACCTGGCGATCGTCCGCCCCCAGGCCTGAGCCCCCCCGGGCCCGCCGGTTGGGCGCGACGGCTGGGGCGGTGGCGTCAGGGTGACAGGGTCGTGAGGCCGCCGGGTCCGACGAGGTGGTGCGAGAGAGTCCGGTCGGCATTGCGCATCCGCCACGCCAACATGCGCTGCGCGTAGTCGAGCACCCTTGAGGCGAACGCCGGATCGGCGGCCCGGTTGACGGTCTCGTGCGGGTCCTCGTCGAGGTCGTAGAAGAGCGCCGGCAGCCCGGGAAGGGCGAACTGCACGTACTTGCCGTGCTCGTCGCGCAGCACGCAGAGGTTCAGCTCGTCGATCCGGTGGGCGCCCGGGGACCGGAAGTCGCACTCCCAGTGGGCCTCCTGACGCCAGTCGGACGGAGCGGCCGTCAACGGATCGGGGGCGTGCAGGAAAGGCCTGAGCGGTCGACCGTCGCACTGACGCGGCACCCGTCCGCCCAGGAGATCGACGACGGTCGGGAACACGTCGACGTGCTCGGTGAACCGCTCGACGTGCGAGCCTCGTGTGGCGTCAGCCCGGGGACGGGGGTCGCGCACGATCAGCGGGACGTGGTACGACTCGTCGAACCAGCCCAGCTTGCCCCACAGCCAATGGTCGCCGAGCTGCTCGCCGTGGTCGGACGTGAGCACCACGATCGTGTCGTCCCACCGGCCCGTGGCCACGAGCCATTCCCACAGGCGACCGAGCTGGGCGTCGACCTCGCTCATCAT
>JANLSK010000207.1:0-49270 GCA_031362415.1 Actinomycetes bacterium
GACCAGATCGGGCTCACGGAAGTCACCGACGACACCGGCCTGCTCGCTGATGGCCCGCGAGATCCGGTAGGCGTCGGGATGACGCAGCGACACGTGGCCACCCCGGCGATGGGCCTCGCGCGGCGTCGCCACCGTGAAGCCGAGCGGGGCGAGGAGCGAATCGGCCAGGTCGATGAGCCAGCCGGTCAGCGCCGCCGACCTACGGCGTAGGAGGTTGATACCGATCTCGGCCAAGAGCCCCACGCTGGCCTCGACGGCGACGGCTCCCAGGACCGGGGTCGTGCCGGTGAGAAAGCCTGTGATCCCCGGGGCCGGGTCGTACTCGGGCCCCATGGCGAACTGGTCGCGCTGACCGAACCAGCCTTGGACGGGCTGGCGCAGGCGCTCCTGGTGCTCGCGTCTGACGTAGAGGAACGCCGGCGCGCCCGGTCCGGCGTTCAGGTACTTGTAGGTGCAGCCCACGGCCAGGTCGGTGCCGCTGCCACTGCCGTCTCCCGTGAGGTCGACGGTGACCGACCCCACCGAATGGCTGAGGTCCCACAGGGTGAGCCCGCCGGCGCCGTGCACGGACTGGTTGATCGCCGCCATGTCGGCGAGCGCGCCCGAGCGGTAGTCGACGTGCGAGAACGAGACCAGGGCGAGCCGGGCCGCGAGATCGGCGCGTCGGCTCAGCTCGTCATCGACGGCCGCAGCGGTGGGGCCTTCGGTGGCATCGAGGTGCAGCACGATTGTCTCGGCGCCCAGATCGCGCGCCAGCCCCTGGAGCACGTACCGGTCGGTCGGGAAGTTGGCCGCGTCGGTGATCACGATGTCGCGGCCCCGAGCGAGCCCGTCGCTCAGCGCAGCGTGGGCGAGCTTGTACAGGTTGACGGTGGTGGAGTCGGTGATCGCGACCTCCCCGGGGAGAGCGCCCAGCAGCGCCTCGGCAAGGAGGTCGCCGACGCGGGTGGGGAGATCGATCCAGCGTTCCCATGACCGAACGAGACCCTGACCCCACTCCTCGGCGATGGCCTCACCCAATCGGATCGAGGTCCGCATCGGTAGGCGCCCCAAGGAGTTCCCGTCGAGATACAGGGTGCCGTCGGGGAGCTGCGGAAACTCGACGGCCGCCACGTGCGGCAGCGGATCTACCGCGTCGAGCGCGACGGCGATGGCGCGAGTGGGCTGCCCGGAGCGATCGGCCCGTGTCACCGCCGGGCTCACCGGGTCACGGCCGTCTCATTATTTGGGACGGTGTGATCACAAGCTGGACCTGCCGGCGCTGATCCCACCGTCGACGTAGACGACCTGGCCCGTCACGTAGCGGGAGTCGGGCGAGACGAGCCAGGCGATCGTGTCGGCGATGTCGGTCGGCTCGCCCACCCGCTGCATCGGAACACGGGTCGCCCGCTCCTTGCCCCGCTCCCCCTCGTAGTTGACGGCCGTACCTTCGGTGACGATCAGCCCGGGGCCCACGGCATTGACCCGAATGCCCAGGGGACCGAACTCGAGAGCCATCTGCTTGGTGAGCGCCTCCACGGCGGCCTTCGACGCCGGGTACACGCCGATGCCGGGCGAGTTGGTGACGGCCGCCCCCGACGACAGGTTCACGATGGCCCCACCACCACGGGCCGCCATGCCGGGCACGAAGGCCAGGCTGCACCACAGCGTCCCCAAAACGTTCACGTCGATGACGGCGCGGGCATCTTCGGTGCTCATCTCGAGCAGCGACGAGAAGCGCCAGATCCCGGCGTTGTTCACGAGCACGTCGACCGGTCCGACCCGCTCGGCCAAGGCGTTGATGGCATCGCGGTCCGACACGTCGCACTGCTCGGCCCTGAAGTCGCTCCCGAGCGAGGCCGTGAGCTCGCCGGCGGTGACGCTGGCGCGCTCGTGGTCGACGTCGACGACGATCACGTGGTGACCGTCGCGTCCCAGTCGAGCTGCGGTCGCCCGTCCGAGACCCCGCCCTGCACCAGTGACCAGAGCCGTTCCCATGTGGTCCTCCCCCTCGTCGGGCCGGCCGTCGGGCGCCGGACTCGTGCATTCCAGCAGACTCGGGTCATGGAGACCGGCAGAACACTCATGGAGCTCGTCGCGCGACGAGCAGCGGCCAGCCCCGACGCGATCATGATCGAGGAGGAGACGGGCAGGACGCTCACGTTCTCGGAGTACCGCGATCTGTGCGAGCGGGTTGCCGCCGGGCTTCACGAGCGGGGCGTACGGACCGGGACGGTCGTCTCGTGGCAGCTCCCGACCTGGCTCGAGGCCATGGTGCTCATGGGCGGGCTCTCCCGTCTCGGTGCCGTGCAGAACCCGATCATCCCGATCTACCGGGCTCGCGAGGTGAGCTTCGTCGCCCGTCAGGCCGGTACCGAGGTACTCGTCACGCCGTCGCACTGGAAGGGCACCGACTTCGAGGCCATGGCTCGCGATGTCGCCAACACCATGGGAGGACTGGAGATCATCGTCTGCGATCGAGGGACCGACGCAACCGGCGTGAACCTCCCCATGGGTGATCCGGCCCGGCTCGATCCTCTGCCCGAGCCTCCGGACGATCCGAACGAGCTCCCCGTCCGCTGGCTCTACTACACGTCGGGGACCACCGCCGACCCCAAGGGCGCTCGCCACAGCGACATGGCCGGCCTCGTGTCGGGAGCCACCATGGTCGACGGGCTCGAGCTGACCGCAGCCGATGTGGTTCCGCTCGTGTTCCCGGTGGCCCACATCGGAGGGTTCGGTTGGCTCGTGGGCGTGCTGGCCTCGGGTTGTCGGATCGTGTTGCTCGAAGGATTCGACGCCCGCACGAGCATCCCGTTGATGAGCCGGGTCGGTGCCACCATCGGCCCCGCTGGCACCGCACACCACCTGCTGTACCTGGCGGCGCAGCGCGAGCAGCCCGACGTTCCCGTCTTCCCGAAGATGCGGGTGTTCACCGGCGGTGGAGCCCCCAAGCCTCCCCAGATCCACTACGACCTCATCGCCGAGATGGGCCACGGGGTGGTGTCGAGCTACGGCATGACCGAGTGCCCGATCATCACGTTCGGGATCCCGTCCGATCCCGACGACAAGCTCGCGACCACCGAGGGCCGACCTCGGGGTGGGGCCGAGGCCCGGATCGTCATGAGCGACGGTCGCTTGGCCGGTCCGGGTGAGGAGGGTGAGGTACGCGCCAGGGGGCCGCAGCTCATGCGGGGCTACCTCGACGAGTCACTCAACGCCGATGCTTTCGATGCCGACGGGTGGCTGCGCACCGGTGACCTCGGCAACCTCGACGCCGACGGGTACCTCACGATCACCGGGCGGCTCAAGGACATCATCATCCGCAAGGGAGAGAACATCAGCGCCAAGGAGATCGAGGACCTGCTGTACCTGCACCAGGCGATCGGTGACGTGGCCGTGATCGGGCTCCCCGACCCCCGATCCGGAGAGCGGGTCTGCGCCGTGGTCGCGATGCGCGACGGCGCCGAGCCGCTGACGATGACGGCGATGGGCGACTTCCTGCGAGCGCAGAATCTGATGGTCCAGAAGCTCCCCGAGCAGCTCGAGATCGTCGACGTCGTGCCCCGCAACCCCTCGGGCAAGATTCTCAAGCAGGAGCTGCGCAAGCGCTTCGCCTCGTAGGTTGCCGGGACTCGGCGCGAACCCTCTTGACTTAGGGCCGGCAGGAGTGCACTATCACTCATAGATAAACTATGAATGATAGAGAAACCTCGACCACCAGGCAGCCACCATCGTCCTCGCCCGACCGACGTGGTCGGCGCCATGCGGCCAAACGTGCCCGGATCATCGGGGAAGCGTGGTCGTTGGCCCGCCGCGATGGCCTCGCCGGAATATCGCTGCGCGACCTCGCCGACAGCGTCGATCTCCGGCAGCCCTCGCTGTACGCGTACTTCGAGTCGAAGCTCGATCTCTACGGCTTGATGTTCGAAGACGGTCAACGGCAGCTGCTCGATCGGTGTCTGGCGCGCGAACCGCTTGCGGACGCTCGAGAAGAACTCGTCGCCATCGTCGAGGACCTCGTTCGTTTCTCGAGCGACGACACCGTTCGCCATCAACTGCTTTTCCAACGCACCATCCCCGGCTTCGAGCCGTCGGAAGCCGCGATGGAGCCAGCGAGGCACTTCGTCGAGCTCATGACCGAGCGGCTCCGCGCCGCCGGCGCGCACGAGCCGAGCGACGTCGATCTCTTCTCGGCGATCGTCTCCGGGTTGGCCCACCAGCAGGTGGCGAACGATCCAGGCGGCGATCGATGGATCGTCCTCGCCCGCCGCGTCGTGGAGATGCTCGTCGCCGACATCGACCGGCGCTCAGCACGTCCATCGAACATCGAACAGCCCACGAGCAGGAGGACGAAGAAGTGAACCAGACCCCAACCGCGACCGTCGACGTGAAGGCGATCAGCCGCATGAACCACGACGAAGCAATGCAGATCACCGCGGTGGAGAACCGCAAGTTCGGCGACCTGTTGCGCGCGCTGAGCCCCGAGCACTGGAGCACGCAGACCGAATGCACCCGGTGGGATGTGCGTGCCATGGCTGCCCACCTCGTCGGCTCCGCCGCGAGCCAGGCGTCCCCCCGCGAGTTCTTGCGCCAGAAGCGACGGGGCAAGCCGATCTGCACAGAGCTCGGCTCGCCGTTCTGGTGGGACGGAATGAACGAGCTTCAGGTGCGCGAGCGCGCCACGCTGTCGACCGAGCAACTGATCGCCGAGTGGGACACGGTCTCGGCCAAGGCGCTGAAGTCCCGCTCCAAGATGCCCCGACCGATCGCCGGCTTGAAGCTGTTGAAGCTGCCGGAACCCGTCGGGCGCCAGCCCTTGTCATATCTGTTCGACATCGGCTTCACCCGCGACGTGTGGGCGCACCGGATCGACATCGCCCATGCGATCGCCGAGGAACCCGACCACGACGCCGTCCACGACGGACGCATCCTCGCCGACATCGTCGCCGAGTGGGCGGCCACCCACGGTGAGCCGTTCACCCTCGTCCTCGACGGTCCCGCGGGCGCCACCTTCGTGCAGGGTGACGGTGGCGACGCGATCCACATCGGCGTCATCGACTTCGTCCGCACACTCGCCGAGCGGACCACCGCGAGCGGCATTCTCCAGCACACCCTTCCGCTCTGAGCCTCTCTGAGCCCCTCTCGACCGCAAAGGAACACACCGTGACGAACACGCTGATCGACGAGATCGCTGACGGGATCTACCGTCTGTCGACCTTCGTTCCCGATGTCGGCCCCACCGGATTCACCTTCAACCAGTTCCTGATCGACGACGACGAGCCGTTGCTGTTCCACACCGGACAGCGGATGCTGTTCGACTCGGTCAGCGAAGCGGTCGCCACCGTCGTTCCGGTCGAGGCACTCCGATGGATCACCTTCGGCCACGTCGAAGCCGATGAGTGCGGCTCCATGAACCAGTTCCTCGCCGCTGCGCCCCAAGCGGAAGTCGCTCACGGCGGCCTCGGTTGCCTGGTGTCGCTGAACGATCTCGCCGACCGCCCTCCGGTTCCCCTCGCTGACGGCCACGTGCTCGAGCTGGGCCGCCATCGGGTGCGGCACATCGACACACCCCACGTTCCCCACTGTTGGGAAGCCCGTGTGCTGTTCGAGGAGACGACCAAGACGCTCCTGTGCGGTGATCTGTTCACCCAACTCGGTCAGGGCCCCGCTCTCACATCGAACGACGTGCTCGCAGCAGCGGCACAGGCCGAGGACGTCTTCGGCGCAAGTTGTCTCACGCCCACGACTGCGCAGACGATCCGTTCGCTTGCCGACCTCAGCCCGAACGTGCTCGCCGTGATGCACGGATCGAGCCTGACGGGCGACTGCTCGGGCGCACTCCGAGGATTGGCCGACGACTACGAGCGCCGTCTTCGCAGGGTGACTGCGGCCTGAAGCTCGTCAGCTCGTCGGCTACGCCGAGTGGGTCAGCAGGGCGCCCACAGCGGAGGCGAAGACCTCGGTGTGGAGGTCGACGTCGGCTCCGGCGTGGCTCGACGACAGCAGCGCCATGTTGTGAAAGGGCGTGAGCAGCACGCCGCGGTTCAGGCACCAGAGGTGGAAGAACGCGTCGAGGCGGGCGTCGACGGCCGCCGCGGCTTCGGCGCCGTTGCGGGGCGGGGGACAGAACCAGTACTCGGCCCGACAGCCCAGGCGCTGCACGTGCCACGCCAGGCCGTGCTCGGAGATCACCGAGGCCACGCCGGCCGCCCACCGTTGCGCCAGCGGGATGGCGATGGCGAAGTCGTCGTCGCGCAGCGCGCCCGACAGCGTGGCCTTCATGGCGGCAACGGCCAGGGCGTTACCGGTGAGCGTCCCGCCGAGACCGCTCACGTCGACCCCGTCGTCGGCCATCAGGTCCTCGAGGCGCTCAGCCACCGCGGCGGTCATCCCGTAGGCCGCCGCGGGCATGCCGCCGCCGAGGGGCTTGCCGATCGTGAGGAGGTCGGGCTCGAGGTTCCAAGCCGCGGTGGCGCCGCCGGGACCGGCGCAGATCGTGTGGGTCTCGTCGATCACGAGCAGCGTGCCCGCCCGTCGGCATGCGGCCGTGAGGCCTTCGAGGAACCCGGGCTCGGGGAGCACGATCCCGATGTTGGTGAGCGCGGGCTCGGCCAGCACGCACGCCACATCGCCATGGGCCAGCGCATCCTCGACCGCGGCGAGATCGTTGAACTGCACGACACGCGTCGTGAGCGCGGGGTCGACCTGGGGGCCGGTGTTCGACGGACGGGCCACGGTGCGACCGGCCCCGTCGACCGTCACCAGCGTCTCGTCGACCGTGCCGTGGTAGCACCAGTCGAACACCAACACCTTGGGGCGCTCGGTCAGGTAGCGGGCGAGACGCAGCACGAACCGGTTGGCGTCGGTGGCCGTCATGGCGAACTGCCAGATGGGCAACCGGAAACGTCGGGCCAGCTCGCCGGCGACCCACGCGGCATCGGTCGACGGGAGCATCGTGGTGATACCCAGCGCGGCCTGCGTGGCCAACGCCTCGGTGACGGCCGCAAGGGCGTGTCCGCACATGGCCCCGGTGTCGCCCATCGCCAGATCGACGTACTCGTGGCCGTCGACGTCGATGAGACGGGCCCCGGCCGCAGACGCTGCGAACACAGGGAAGGCTCCTGGCCAGCGCCGCATCCACGCCATGGGAACGCCGCCGAGGAGATGCTGGCGGGCCTCGTCGAACAAAGCCCGGGACCGGGGGTGCTCGTGGGCGAAACGGGCTCGTTCAGCCTCGAACAACTGGCCCAGAGCGTCACGGTCGATGGTCGGCGTCATGGTCATCCTCGGGATCCTCTTCAGCACCTGTCGCTGATCGGGGGTGGAGGCCCTGTGAGCGACAGGTGCTCGAAGGGGTGGGGGGCGGCCACGACCGCCGTGCCCCCGAAGCTTGGGCCTACCAGAGCCAGCCTGGCGCGCCGTCGGCCGGGAGACGGTCGACGTGGGTGAACTCGAAGCCGTGCTTGCGTGCGTAGAACTCGTCGACGTTCGTGTCGCCGATGTGCATGTATCGGCCGACCTCGAAGCGGTCGCGTACCCCGTCGAGCATGTGCTTGTGACCCACGAAGTCGACCACGATGCCGTGGCGGTCCCACAGGTCCTGCTGATCGCGCACCGTCCGGTCGGACGCGCTGCCGATCACGTAGCCGAGCTCCCGAGCCCGGCGCACATGGTCGAGGGTCACCGGGCCCGGCGGATCGCCGAACTCCATCGTCCCGTCGATGTCGAAGCTCACAAGGATCACGAGCGTCGAGGCTAGCGAGTGGTGCCGAGCAGGGGCGCTACCACGATCGAGATCGCATTGCGGTACGGACCGCGATCGGCGACACTGACATCAGCGTGGCGCTTCCGACACACGGCGTCTCACCCCTGCGATGACGTTCGGTCACCTCGGGTGATACTTCCCTGTTGGCCGTGTCTGCCGCCGTCGCTGTTGAGCAGCCCAAGGGAGGCCCGATGCGGGCTCGAATCGCGGTCACCATGTTGTGCATCACGCTCTTGGGCGTGATCGCCGCCGATGCTGTCGCCGCCGCTCCACCGTCGTCGCTCACGCTCAGCCCGTCGATCGTGACGGGCGGCAGCTCCTCGACGGCAACCGTCACCCTCGCGGCGGCTGCGCCAGCAGGTGGCACGGTGCTGACCCTGGCCGACAGCTCGACAGCGGCCAGCGTTCCCGCCACGGTCACCGTCGCCGAGGGGGCCACGAGCCGGAACTTCACGGTGAGCACCAGCACGGTCTCGTCGGTGACGACCGCCACCATCACGGCCACGGCCGAGGGTGTCACGCGCTCCGCAACCCTGACCGTGAATCCGCCGAGGCCGGCCACCCCGTCGTTGGTCAGTCCCGCTGTTGATGCCACGGTGGCTCAGCCGGTCACGTTCGACTGGAGCGACGTCGCCAACGCAATGAGCTACGAGATCCAGGTCGACAGCTCCTCGACGATCTCTGCTCCTTTCGTCGCCAACCAGACCGTGAGCGCCTCGCAGGCGACGATCAGCGGCCTCCCCTCGCAGCGCCTCTGGTGGCGGGTCCGAGCCCGCAACGCGGCCGGCGTGTTCAGCTCGTTCTCGTCCACTCGGCGCTTCACCGCCCAGGCGGTGCCCGCCGCGCCGAGCTTGTCGGCGCTGGCGGTATCGCCGACGAGCGTCGCGGGGGGCGTCTCGGCCACCGGCACGGTCACGCTCACCACCGCCGCCCCCACCGGCGGAGCGGACGTGAGCCTCACGAGCGCGAACGCCGCCGTGGCCTCGGTTCCGGCGAACGTCACCGTGCCCGCCGGTGCGACGAGCACGACCTTCGCGGTGATGACGAGCACCGTTGCCGCCCAAGCGGCTGTCATCCTCACCGCGAGCTGGAGCGGCGTCAGTCGCACCGCCAGCCTCACCGTCACGCCCCCCGCTAGCGCGGTGCCGGCATTGTCGTTCGTGGCGCTCAGCCACACCATGCTCGACCAGGTGGGTAACAACGCGGTCGGAGGGGTGAGGCTGGCGAGCGTCACGTCCATGCCCGTGGTGGTCGCAGTGACCAGCAGTCATCCGAGCATCGCCCGGGTGACGCTCGGTGACACGGCCCAGGTGGCCTCGGTTCAGGTCGAGCCGGGCTTCGACCAGGCGGTGTTCCTGGTGCGCCACGTCGCTACGGTCACCACCCCCACGACGGTGACGATCACGGCCTCAGCCAACGGAATCACCAGGACGACCCAGATCACGATCAACCCCACCCCCGTGCTCGCCTTCTTCGCCACGGCGACCGACATGGGTCCGGGATATGTGGGATCGAGCTTCGTCGACACGGCCATCGGTATCGGTACCACGCTCGGCGTGGCGAACTACGTGGGGGTCGTCAGCTTCGCGATCATCGCGGGTCAGCTCCCTGACGGCCTGTCGCTCGTCAACCCGGGCGCGGGTGGTGCGACACCCGACTTCCCCCCGTTGCGTTCGGTCGTCGGCGTGCCGACCACCGTCCAGACCCGAACGTTCACCCTCAGGGCCACCGACCAGAGCGGCGCGACCGCGACGATCGCGGTCACGATCACGATCAACCCCGCGCTCGGGCTGACCATCACGCCCCAACTGCCGTGGACGCCCGTGGTGGGGAGCTTTGCGAACCTGTGGGTCACCGGCGACGGGGGGGTCAGGCCGTACACCTGGGCCCGCACCGCCGGAGCATTTCCCTCCGGAATGTCGCTCGTGCAAGACAACGCCACCGGGCCCCTGGTGCGTCTCACCGGCACCCCGACTGCGGCCGGAACCTACAATTTCACGCTGCGGCTCACCGATGCCCAGGGGACCATCGGGGTCCAGGCCCTCACCGTCACCGTGGCCCCCGCATAGGAGCGCCGAGCGCTACGACGCGCTCGGTCCGGTCCCGGTGTCGGCCTGAGTGTCGGCCTGAGTGTCGGCCAGCGAGGAGATGAGCTCCCAGGCGGCTTCGACGTGACGGCGTTCGGTTCGGGTCGCGCCGATCGCGAACCGGAGCACCAGCTGACCGTCGAGCCGGGTGTGGGTGAGAAACACTCGGCCCGAGGCGTTGAGGGCGTCGAGCAGCCGCTTGGTCGCCGCGTCCCCCGAGACGTCGCCGGAGCTGTCGGCGCAGCGGAAGCACACCAGCGAGAAGGGCGCCGGCGCGCACAGTTCGAAGCGGGGATCGGCCGCCACCTGGGCCTCGAACCACCGGGCCAGGGCGATGTGCTCGCGCACGTGAGCGCGGAGACCAGATGCGCCGTAGTGGCGCAGCACCATCCACAGCTTGAGGGCCCGGAACCGCCGCCCGAGAGGTATCTGCCAGTCTCGGTAGTCGATGACCTCACCCGAGGTCGTGGCCGCGTTCATCAGGTACTCGGGGAGGACTCCCAGCGCCCCCACGAGCGCGGCCCGATCGGCGACCCACAGGCACGAGCAGTCGAAGTTGGTCAGCATCCACTTGTGGGGGTTGAAGACGTAGCTGTCGACGAGCTCCAGCCCGTCGAAGTGGTGGCGGTGCTCCTCGCACAGCGCTGCCGTCCCGGCGTACGCCGCGTCGACATGGACCCAGGCGCCGTGGCGACGGGCGACCTCGGCGATGGAGCGAACCGGGTCGATGGCCGTCGTGCTCGTGGTACCGATGGTGGCGCACACGAACGCCGGCACCAGCCCGGCCGCGACGTCGGCTGCCATCGCGGCCGCCAAGGCCTCGGGCTGCAGTGCGAAACGCCCATCGACCTCGATGGCCCGGAGATGACGGATGCCCGCAACCCGAGCACCCTTGGCCCCCGACGAATGTGTCTCGGTCGAGGTGTACGCGACCACGCGCGAAGGGTCGACGCCATGGCGAGCGACAGCCTGCTCACGCGCTGCGACCAAGGCGCACAAGGCCGCCGACGAAGCGCTGTCCTGGATCACACCGCCACCGGACCCATCGGAGCGAAAGGCGCCGGGCAGACCCATCAGCTCCACGAGCCAGTCGAGGACGTGGGTCTCGAGCTCGGTGCACGCCGGGCTCGTGGCCCACAGCATCCCCTGGACCCCGAGCCCGGCCGAGAGCAGCTCGCCCAGGATCGCCGGGCCGGAGTTGTTGGCCGGGAAGTAACCGTAGAAGCTCGGCGACTGCCAGTGGGTCAGCGCCGGGACGATGATCTCGTCGAGATCGCGCAGCACGTCCGCGAACGGCTCTCCCGTCTCGGGGGCCCGGGTCGGGAGTCGGCTCCGGACCCAACCGGGTTCGACCCCCGAGCCCACGGGCAGATCGTCGACCCGATCGAGGTACCGCGCGATCCAGTCGATCATGGCGTGACCCTGGCGCCGGAACTCCTCGGACGACAGGTGCGCCACAGGAGCGGGTGTGGGGTCGGTGTCGGTCACAGCGGTCATGCTCGCACGTCGATCTACGATCGCAGCATGGACGACGACACGCTCGAGCCGACGTTCCGGCATCTCGACGATGTGCCGTGGCAGCAGGTGCGCACCCAGCAGCATGCCGACGGCCAGAAGTCGGTGTGGGAGAAGTGGTTCGCGTTCGGACGCGATCCCCAGTACCTGTCGATGTACGCCAAGTGGGACCCGGGCATGATCGTGCACCGCCACGGCCACGACAGCCCCCAGGTCGTGTACGTGCTCGCCGGTGACATGATGTGCGGCGACGTCCACTGCCCCGCGGGCACCCACATCGAGCTGCCGCACGGGGCGGCGCTCGGGCCGCTCGTGGCTGGCGCCAACGGGGTCGAGCTGTTCGAGGTGATGATGGGTGACCCGCGCTCATGGGCGGCCGATCCCCAGGGATACCAACAGTTCCTGGCCGAGCGCGACGTCGTGCAGCTCCCCGATCCTCCGATCGAGCTCCCCGACTGGCTCGAAGACAAACGGAGCCGCTGAGGCCATGGCGATGGAACCTCGGCGATCGATCGAGGTCCGCCCGGCGACTGCCGTCGTTGGCGCCGAGCTGGTCGGCGTCGACCTGACGGGAACGCTCGACGACGAGACCGTCGGCGAGATCCGCGCCGCGCTCGACCGGCATCTCGTGGTCTTCCTGCGCGATCAGCCGATCACCCCGGCACAACACCTGGCCTTCGCCCGACGATTCGGTGCGATCTCGGTGGCCCCGTTCGGGCCCAAGCATCCCGACAATCCCGAGGTCACGGTGCTCGACCAGCAGACGCCCAAGGGAGAGGGCGCCGACAACTGGCACACCGACAACACGTTCATGGCCTCGCCGCCGATGGGCTCGATCCTGCGGGCGGTTCAGCTTCCCTCGCTCGGAGGCGACACGCTCTGGGCGAGCATGTACGCGGCGTACGAAGCGCTCTCGTCGTCCCTGCAACGGATGCTTGACGGGCTTCACGCCGCCCACGACCTCACCGCGCCGCTGACCCGCGCCATCGCCGATGGCAACGCCCAGGTCGACCTTCGGGCCATGCAGGCGGCCTGGCCCCCTGTGGTGCACCCGGTCGTACGTACCAACCCGGCCGACGGTCGACGGGCGCTGTTCGTCAACGGCAACTTCACCACCCGGATCGTCGAGCTCGGTCAGCGCGAGAACCAGGCCCTGCTGCCGTTCCTGGTCGACTGGGTGCGCTCACCCGAGTTTCAGGTGCGCCTTCGTTGGGAGCCTGACACCATCGCCTTCTGGGACAACCGGTGGGCGCAGCACTTCGCCGTCCCCGACTATCGCGAGCGTCGCATCATGCACCGGGTCACCATCGCCGGCGACGCTCCCGTGTGAGCGGTGTCCGGGCACCGCCCGCACCCCACCGCACCGCACCGCGTCGGCGTTCACAGCTCGATCAGCTCGGCCAGCATCTCCATCGAGCGCACCCACGACGTGGCATCCGAACGCCAGGGTGCACTGACGATGTGTTGCACACCGGCGTCGCCGAACTCCGCCCGCTCGCGGCGGATGAGCTCGGGATCCATGCCCTGGGGGTCCCAGCCGGTCCGCAGCGAGAACGTGAAGGCCTCCGGGTCGGGCTGATCGCGTCGGATGCGGGCCACGAGCGTGCGCGCCTCGTCGGGCGTCAAGCCCAAGGCGTGGAAGCCGTCGCCCCGCCCGACGGCTCGGAGGTAGCCCGGCTCGCTTTTGCCCCCGACCCAGATCGGGATGCGGTGTGCGGGCTTGGGGAGCACGAGCAGATCGTCGAAGCTCGTGAACGGGCCAGAGAACGAGACGGGGTCGTCGGCCCAACAGGCCCGCATCACGTCGATGGCTTCGTCGAGACGGGCGCCCCGATCGCCGAACGATGCGCCCAACGCGGCGAACTCGACCTCCGACCAACCCACGCCGACGGCGACGGTGAGCCGTCCCTTCGAGAGCGAGTCGAGGCTGGCCAGCGCGTTCGCCAGCCACACCGGTGAGTACTGCGGTACGACCAGCACGCTGGTACCCAACCCGATGGTGGTGGTGGCCGCCGCTGCCCAGGTGAGTGCCAGCAAGGGATCGTAGAGATACGGCGACGGGTACGACTGCGTCGCGGGACGGGTGATGTGGTCGCTCACCCACACGTCGCTGAACCCCAGCTCCTCGGCCCGCTGCGCGACGGCGGCGATCGCGTCGGGTCCGGCCGCGCGTCCGTACTGGGGCAGATGGATCCCGACCTTCATCATGCCTCCGAGGCCGACGTTCCTGGTGAGGTCGACGATACGCCGTGGCGTCGCGGCCCGGTCGTCTCCGGTCTCGGTCTCCGAGCGCCAGTTCCCATTGCGGGCCCGACGCCTGCCGTGATCCCAGGCTCCTTGTCCGGGTCAGCTCGACAGGCCCTGCGGCACCTTGGCGTAGCGCACGAACAGATCGGCGATCTCGGGCCAGGCGACACGGAACCCGCCCGGGCACCGGGCCAGCACGCCGTCAACGACGAGGCTCCGGAGCTCACCGACCACCCGAGGTTCGGGCCATCCCAGCAGCGCGGCCAGTCCCGCGGGGGTGAACCAACCGTCGACGTTCCCCGAGCATCGCAGCACATCTCGGGCGTCAGGACGCATTCGACGCAGCCACTCGTGCACATACCGGGAGCGCACGTCGTCGACGGCGCACTCGTCGGCACCAGCGCCCATGCCTGTGCCTGGGGTCGTGGTCATCGCCGAGAGGAGCCCGGGGATGGGCTCCGTCGCCTCCGGTTCGAGCCCGCCGAGCGGCACCAGGGTGCGGAGCTCCGCCCGATCGAGTGGCGCCAGGCGCACGCTGGCACTCGGGCGAAGCTCGCGCAGAGGACTCGCCGTGCTTACGGCGCTGGGCTGGAATGTCGCCACCACCAGAATTGGGAACTCCGAGCAGCGCCGCTGGAGGTAGTCGATCGTGGCGAGCGTGGCGTCGTCGGCATGGTGCAGGTCGTCAAGGAACAGCGCGAGGGGCGCCTGCTCGCACACCGGCCGGGCGAACGCCTCGACGGGTGTGATCGAGGCCGAGCTCGCCATCAGTTTCAGGATGGACTGCTCGAACTCGTCCGAGGAGACCACTCCCCGGAGGGCGAGGGCCAAACCCACGTAGGGCACGTTCGTGTCGAACGCCGAGCACCGAGACCTACCGACGCGGAAACCGATGATTCGCGCGGCGACCTCGTCGAGGAAGCGTGACTTCCCGAAGCCGGTCTCGCCGCTCACCAGGACGAGCTCGAACCGACCGGTGAGTGCTCGCTGGGCCGCCTCAACGACGCGGTCGAGCTCGGTCGCCCGCCCCGTGAACGGGAGCGCCCCCGGAGCCCCCGAGGCCGCGGTAGCGGCTGTGACAGTCATTGCGTGTGTGAGCAGCGGGCGGGTCGGTACCGCCACGAGCTGGTGCGGTACCGCTCGCCGATCGAGATCGAGATCGAGACGAGCGGGTGCCCGACCCCTGATGGTGGTCATCAGCTCGACAGTCTCGGGAGTCGGTTCGATACCGAGCTGATCGAGGAGTTCGCGTCGGCAACGCTCGAACGTCTGGAGGGCGCGAGCTCGGTCTCCCGCCGCGTCATGGGCGCTGATCAACGCGCGCCAGGCCTGCTCGTTCAAGGCGTCCTCGGCCACGACGCGTCCGGCATGGTGTTGCGCGGCCGTCGCGTCGCCGTCGACGAGCGCCATCTCGGCCAGGTCGACGAGCGCGCCGTGCAGCCGAGTGGCGTATGAGGCGCGGATCTCGCCGGCCCAGCTTGCGTAGAGCTCATCCTCGAGGACCGGTCTCGTGGCCAGCTCGACGGCCCGGTCGAGCAGCTCACGCCGTTTCCCCGGCTCCGTGCTGGCCCGGTGAACGAGCTGGTCGAACTCGTCGAGATCGAGCAGGACGAGGTCGCGCGATATCCGGTAGGCCCGGTGCTCGGTGATGATGATCGGCTCCCGACCGGCACCGTGGTCCCGGAGGCGACGGCGGAGGACGGAGACGTAGGTTTCGAGCGTCGCGCTCACGTTCACGGGCAGTTGATCGCCCCAGAGAGAGTCGGCGATGCGGTCCTTGGCCAGCGGCCGTCCGCAGGCGATGAGAAGGAGCTCGAGAACCTGCTTGGGCTTGGCGCCCCCCAGGTCTCGGGGGCCGAGGTGATGATCACCAATGGCCACGTCGAGGGAGCCGAACATGCGCACCCTGAGCAGGGGATGCGCTCCGGTCGGCGTCGCATCTGTCATCGGATCGACCCCGCTCGATGAAGGCTGAATCGCGCAGCGTGGCTCCATGCTCCGGGTTCGGTCGGGGCCCGGCAACCACGATGCAGCAGCTCAGGTGACCCGGATGCGGGTCAACCGGGTCATCAAACCACAGGGCTCCCCCCACGGTGCGTGAGTGATATCCCCCATGACCGGGGGTCACCTTGGAGAAATGGTGCGGAAACGGCACAACGTGGCCCCGCCCGACGCCTCAGGCGTCGCTGCTGACCACCGGCGCCTGAATCAGCTCCACGCAGGTGCCGTCGGGATCGCGAAAGAACAACGCCCAGAGCCCGTCGATCGGAACCTCGGGCCCCATGTCGAGCCAGACCGGCGGGCTCAGCAGGTCGACGCCGTTGGCCAGGAGCTGGTCGTGACAGGCGTGGGCGTCGTCGACCATGAACGCCATGCGGAAGATGCCCACGTGGTTGGCGACGGGGTAAGGACGACCGACCGACTGGGGACTCTTCCAGTGCTCGAGCCCGAGGGTGAACACCCGGGCGCCACCCGGGAGCGCCAGGAGCTGGTTCTCGACCTCGTAGGGCCCGTCGTGGCCCATGAACCGGCCGTCGCGACTGGCGGATGAGGGTTGCCCTACCGTCTCGAACCCGAAGTTCCCGAGGTACCAGTCGCGGGTGCGGCCCAGATCGGAACAGTTGATCGCCACACCACGGAACTCCGGCGCGCTCACGCGGCCCTGGAAGCAAGCCAGCTGGACCCCGTCGGGATCGTGGGTCACGAGCATGCGCAGGCTGCCGATATCCTGGACGCCGTCATGAAGCAGCGCTCCGGCGGCCACGAGGCGCTCGTACATGGCGTCGATGTCGGGAACGTGCACCGCGAGGCGCGCGAAGCCGAGATTGTTGGGCGTGGGATACGGATCGCCGGCCGGCACAGGGGTCGTCCATTCGAGGAGGTCGATGGCCGGCCCGGCGAACGAGCCCCGGTGATCGTGGAGGATCCAGGCGTCCCACTGAACCGGGCCGTCCATGCCGAAGCCGGTGCCGTCCTGGGGTACGGGATTGGTGTGCGTTTCGGCGGCGAGATCCAAAAGCTCGGTGTAGAAGCGCCGCGACCGCTCGAGATCGCGACAGTTCACGTTGCAATGGCCGATCGAGCGGACCGAGATGGGCGACATGCCGGGAGGCTAGGGCATCACCCCCGGGGTCAGCTGGCGATCACGAACGTGAACGTGGCCGTTGGGCCGGCTGCGGGGTCGACGGCGTCGACGACGGCCATGAGCAGCTCGGGACGGAAGATCCCGTCGCCGTCGTTGGATGGTTCGTCGGGGAAGTAGAGCTGCGTCGTGAGCACCGCTGCGGCGCTCGGCGCCGCGACCTTCACGTGGAAATGACGGGTACGGCCCGGGTACAGCCCGGGGACGATCGTCGCGATGCGGAACACACCCGCGTCGTCAGTGCGTACGAAGCCCCGGAGCCGGTAGGTCTCGTTGTCGTAGACGCCGTCGGCGTCGGCGTGCCACACGTCGATCACGGTGTCGGCGATGGGCGTGCACGCCGTATCGACCACGACGCCTGTCAGCACCATGGGATCGCCGTGGTCGACATCGGCCCGGAAGTCGGGCTTCTCGGGAACGCCGGGCGAGTAGAAGGGGCCTTCGGTCTGCTCGCTCGTCTGCTCGTCGTCGCACGTCGGTGTCGGAGTGAGCGCAACCGGGCTCGTGTCTGGGGGCGAAGCGTCGGCCGTGGTTGCCGCTGCCGTCCCGGTGGGTGCTGCTGCACCGGTGGGTGTTGCCGGTTCGGGGAGACCGGTCGTGGCGTCGACGAGCTGGCCGCTGCCGTCCCCGTCGTCGCTGCACGCCCCGAGCACGGCACCCGACGCAGCGAGCGACGCGCTGAGTGACACCGCGCCGACGAGGAAGCCCCGACGCGACACGGCTCGGGAAGGCCGGCTCACCGGGTCTCCCCGGCGTAGACCCGGGCGTTGGCGTCGAGGATCGAACGCGTGGCGCCGGGGCCGACGAGGGCCTCGAGCCAGGCCACCGATGCCGCTCCATCGTGCTCGCCGTCGGGGCCGCCATGGCCCCCGCCGTAGAGCAGTCGATCGGCGCCGACGCGTTCGACGAGCTCGCCGACACCGGGCTCGAACGGGTCGACCGTGACCCAGCACTGCCGACGGAAGTACTCCGACGGTGCCATGGTGACGCGGTCGGCGACCTCGAATCCCAGGCGGCGCCACCGCTCATCGAGACGATGGAGCCAGTACGGCACCCATCCGCAGCCCGCTTCGAGGAACCCGACACGCAACCCGGGATGGCGTTCGAACACACCCCCTTCGAGGAACGACAGGAACGCCAGCATCATCTCCATCGGATGCGACGCCGCACCCAGTGCGAACTCGGTCTGGAACCGCTCCTGCCCGACCGTCGTCGTGCGGACCTGGCTGCCCTCGTGGAAGCTCACTGCCACCCCGGCCGACTCGCAGAAGTCCCACAGCGGCACGTACTGGTTGCTGGCCAGGGTCAGTCCCTCAACGGGGTTGGGACGCACGTGGATCATCGACGTGTCGAGGAGCTTGGTGGCTCGACGGGCTTCGATCTCGGCCGCATCCGGGTCGGCGAGGCTGATGGCCGCAACGGGTCGAAGGCGGGTGGGATCGGCATCACAGAAGTCGGCCAGCCAGTCGTTGTAGGCCCGGGTGAGGGCTGCGCTGAACGCCGGATGCATCCCCTTGACGTTCCAGAGGTACAGCCCGCTCCTGGGGTACAGGTGGGCGACGTCGACCCCGGCTCGGTCCATCGCCGCGAGCCGGTGCCCCGGGCTGGCGCCCGATCCGGGGGTGTCACGTCCGCCGGCAGCTCGCGTCCGGTCGGCGAGCTCCGAGCGCACGGCCTCGGGAAGCTTGTGCTGGACGGGTGCGCCCCGCCAGAACCATCGGCCGTCGGGCTGCTGCACCGGGGCCTCCGATCGGAGCTCCTGAACGAGCCAGCCGTCGAAGAGGTCGGAGGGTTCGAGGACGTGCTCGTCGGCGTCGACGATCCGGTAGCCGTTGATCATCCCGCAGGCGTACCACGCCACCCGGGCCCGATCCAACGCGGTTCCGACGTGCGGCGCACGTCGGAACCGGTGATGCTGGACGCCTCGACGTTCGCAGGTGGAGGCTGGCGTCCCAGGGGAGGTGGCCGCAATGGGTCTCACGATCGAGGATCTGATCGCCCGGGAGGAGATCACCGACGTGATCAAACGCCTCGCCCGCGGTACCGACCGGCTCGACGAGGCGGCGATGGCGTCGTGTTATCACCCCGATGGCTACGACGATCACAACTCGTTCCGCGGTTCGGGAACCGAGTTCGCCCGTTGGGTCATGGAGGTGCTCCCGCACTTCGAGGCCACGATGCATCTCGTGGGCCCGCCGGCCATTCGGGTCGAGGGCGAGGTGGCCCACAGCGACACCTACTGCATCGCCCACCACGTCGGTGGAGGGTCCGATCTGGTGATCGGGCTGCGCTACGTCGACCGATTCGAGCGCCGCGAGGGAGAGTGGCTCATCGCCAAGCGGGTGTGTGCGTTCGACTTCACCTACACCGTGGCCTTCGACCCCGCCCGGAGCTTCGAGTTCGGGCCCGACTTCACCGTGGGGCGCCGAGACCGCACCGACATCACCTACACCGGGGTCTGAGCAACCACGCAGGCGGTTTCTGTGCACCCAGCTGAGCGAACGTCGCTCACGTGCGCTCGAGGAAGTTCGCCCGGAACTCCTCGGTGGTGTTCACCCGGGGGAAGGGCTCGTCGGGGACGGCCACCCCGAGGGCGCCGCACAGCGGTGCCCATCCATCGCTCGGCGACCATTCGAGAAGCTGCCCGGCGGGTGCGCTGCGGCGCACGTCGTCGTTGTGGCGCTCGTAGGCGGCGATGCAGGCGGCGCGGTCGGTGATCTGGTCGGTGAACCGGGCTCGCAACAGGTCGAGCACCATCGCCCGGTGCGCAGCCATCATGGGGTCGGCCCCGGACGGGGGCTGCTGGCTCATCAGGTGGAAGATCGTGTCGTTGGCGCTCGTCCACCAGGCGTCGGACGGCCGGTGCGACAACACGACCAGGGCATCGGGATTGGCCGCAGACAGCTCCTTCCAGAACGCCGCCGCCGGCCAGTCGACCGTGGCCACGAAGTCGCCGAGGAACCCGTTCCAGTCGGGGAGCGTGCCGCGGGCCGCGTCGTGCCAGACGGCGATGTCGGTCGGACGCGGGAAGACCTCGAGCATGTGGTAGCAGCGCCCCCCGAGCAGGTGCTCCAGCGCCGCCTTGAGCGAGAGCGTTCCCGTCCGGCCCAGTCCCGCCCCCACGACCTTCAGCCCCATGACAGCTCCCCGATCTCATCGCCCGCCCTGGCGGCGTCGCCCATGCGAAGCTGGCAGTATGGCCCGATGAGCGCAACCACCGACGATTCCCTTCGCTACGACCTCGTCATCCGTGGCGGCACCGTGGTCGACGGCTCGGGGCGACCGCGCTACCGGGCTGACGTGGGTGTTGTCGGCGATCGGATCGCCAGTATCGGACAGATATCGGGCAAGGGCCGTCAGGAGGTCGACGCCGAGGGTTGTTTCGTGACCCCCGGTTTCATTGACGGGCACACCCACCTCGACGCCCAGACGTTCTGGGATCCGCTCGCGACCTCCACCTCGTACCACGGGGTCACCACGGCCGTGATGGGCAACTGCGGCTTCACGATCGCTCCCGTGAAGGTCGACCACGTCGACCTGGTGTTCCGGAGCCTCGAACGCGCCGAGGACATGGCCCGCGAAGCGCTCATCGCCGGCGTCCCGCTGCAGTGGGAGACGTTCCCCGAGTATCTCGATGTGATCGACGGGTTACCGAAGGGCCTCAACATGGCCGGCTACGTGGGGCACTCGGCGTTGCGCACCTACGTGATGGGCGAGCGGGCGTACCACCACGAGGCCTCGCCCGACGATCTCGCAGCCATGCTCCGCGAGCTCGACGGCTCGTTGCGGGCCGGGGCCATCGGCTTCTCGACGTCGCGTTCGGCGAATCACGCCACCTCCGACGACCATCCCGTCGCTTCCCGGCAGGCCACCCGCGCCGAGGTGGAAGCGCTCGTCGGACGTATGGGGCACATGGGCGCGGGGGTCTTCCAGCTCGCGAACGAGATCCACTACGACCCGGTCGACGGGCGCCGCTACCACGAGTGGCTCCGCGACCTCGCTGTCACCTCGGGCCGCCCGATCACGTTCATCATCGGCACGTCGAAGGTCGCGCCCGGCGCCTGGCGCAAGGTCACCGACCTCTGCGCCGAAACGGCTGCCGCCGGTGGTCGCATGGTGGGAACCGTCCACGCACGCGAGTTCGCCACCGTGTTGTCGTTCCGGGCCAACCTGCCGTTCGACAAGCTCCCGACGTGGTCGGAGATCCGTCGTCGGCCGCTGGCGGAGCAGAGGGCCGCGCTGGTCGATCCGACGATGCGGGCTCGGCTCGTTTCCGAGGCCATGCACGGTCCCTACGGCACGGCCCTCGGAGCCGAGGCCCGTGAGCCCGACTGGGATTGGGTGTGGGTCTACGACTCGCCTCTGCCCCCGCATCGCCGCCTGTCCGACCTCGCGGCGGCGGCATCGCGGACGGGCGGTGCTGGTGGCGCGGCTGGTGCTGCTGGCGAGACCACCCCGGTCGACGTGATGATCGACCTGGCCCTGGCCTCCGACTTCGATCAGCTGTTCCTGCAGCCGTTCGCCAACCACATCCAGGACGACGTGCTGGCCCTGCTGCGCCATCCCGGCACGATGATCGGCGCATCCGACTCCGGAGCGCACGTCTCGCAGATCACCGACGCCTCGATCCCTACGCACCTCCTGGCCCACTGGGTGCGCGCGCGGGAGGCCATCACCTGGGAGCACGCCATCAAGATCCTCACGTCCGATCCCGCGGGCTTGTGGGGCTTCGACGATCGCGGTTTGGTGGTCGAGGGCCGGGCGGCCGACATGGTGGTGTTCGACCCGGCGACGGTTGCTCCATGCCTGCCCAGCATCGAGTGTGACCAGCCCGCGGGGGCCAAGCGCATCGTCCAGCGCTCGCTGGGTTTCCGGGCCTCGATCGTGAACGGGGAGCCCGTGTTCATCGACGGCGAGCCCACGGGCGCCGTCCCCGGCCGCCTCCTTCGGGGCCCGCTCGCCGGTCCGCGTTGATTGCTGCGCCCGAGTGCTGGGGCGCCGAGCGCGGTGACGATCGCTACTTCACCATGCCCACGCCGCCGTCGACGAAGTAGGTCTGACCGGTGAGGTAGCTGGCGTCGGGACCGGCCAGGAACGCGGCCATGCGTCCGATGTCGGCCTCGCAGTCGCCCAGGCGCCCCATGGGAACACGCTTGAGTGCCTTTTCGATGCGGCCGGGCCGCTCGGTTGCGGTGCGTTCCATCGCCGGGCTGTTGGCGTAGGGGCAGATGGCGTTCACGGTGATGCCGTCGCGCCCCCATTCGCGGGCCGCCACCTTGGTGAGCGCCCGTACCCCCTCCTTGGCCGCGGCGTACGCCGAGAAGCCGGCGTGGCCCTCCGTACCGGCCGCCGAGCACAGGTTGATCACCCGCGCCGCTCGACCTGCTCCCGCTGAGGTCACGAGATGGGGGTACGCAGCCCGCATCGTGTGGAACGTGGCCCAGAGGTTGGTGTCGAGTGTGCGGGCCAGATCGTCGTCGGTCGTCTCGACCAGGGGCACGAACGATCGCGTCCAGGTGGCGTTGTTCACGAGCACGTCGAGATGCTCGAACCGCTCGACGGCGAAGGCCACGGCGGCCTCGCACGACTCCCGCACGGTCACGTCACAGCGGTACGGCAGCGCCCGCCCTTCGCCGAAGTCGACCGCCACCTCAGCGGCCACGCTCGCGGCCGTGTCGGCGTTGACGTCGGCGACGACGACCGACGCCCCCTGGTCGGCGAAGGCCCGGGCGATACCTCGTCCGATCCCCTGCCCGGCGCCGGTCACCAGTGCCACCGATCCTTCGAGCATGCTCCCCCGTCGCGTCATGCCCGCCATTGTGTCGCCCCGGTCCGGCCCCAAGGCGCCGGGCGAGTCCGACTTCCCTGTTCGTGGTCGATTCGGCTACGTTGCGTGCATGGGCGGTTTGTCGGCGATCGTGGTGGGTTCGTCCTTCGGGGGGCGGATCCAGGTCCCTGCGCTGCGGGCCGCGGGCTTTGAGATAGCAGCTCTCGTCGGCCGGGATCCCGTCCGCACCAAGGCCCGGGCCGCCGAGCTCGGCGTACCGCTCGCGAGTGTCGACCTCGCTGAAGCCTTGGCGGTGCCCGGTGTCTCGGTCGTGGCCGTGTCCACCCCGCCCGACTCCCACATCGGCCCCGTGCTCGCATCGCTCGCTGCCGGCAAGCATGTGCTCTGCGAGAAGCCGTTCGCCACGAACGCCTCCGATGCCCGCAGGATGCTTCACGCGGCCGAGCGCGCCGGCGTCGTGCACATGCTCGGCACCGAGTTCCGCTGGGCCCCCGACGAGGCCATGGTCCGCCGGGTGATCCGCAGCGGGATCCTCGGCGAGCTGGCGCTGGCGAGCTTCGTCCAACACAGCGCCCTCGTGGCGTCCGGGCTCCCCAAGGCGTTCAACGACGAGTGGTGGTTCGACTCGACCCGAGGGGGCGGGATCCTCAATGCCGCCGGGGTGCACGTGATCGACCGCTTCCGCACCTGGCTGGGCGAGATCACCGCCGTGAGCGCGCACCTCCAGGTGATCGGCGACCATCCCACCGGGTCGGCCGAGGACAGCTACACGCTGACGATGCGCTTCGCCTCGGGCGCCGTAGGAACCGCGCAACACTGCTCCTCGGCCTTCGGGACACCGTCGCGCATCACGCGGGTCTTCGGTCGGCTGGGCAGCGTCTGGAGCGACGGGACCGACGCCTGGCTCGGCTATCGAGATGGTTCGCACCGCCTCGACGTGCCCCCCGATCTCCAGGTACCTCCCGCTCCCGCGCCGAGTGCCGATCCTCGGGAGGCCTTCACCCATCTCGAGCTGGGGCCCTACATCCGGCTGGCCGAGCGGTTCCGCCACCGGATCGAGGGCAGCGAGCCGTCGCCCGACTCCCCCCCGACGCCCACCTTCCACGACGGCCTGGCCGCCCAGTTGGTGATCGACGCGGCCCGTCGCTCCAATGCCGGCAACGGAACCTGGGTCGACGTCGCCGCGGCGTAGGTACGATCGACGGATGAGCGACACATCGATCGAACGGGCGCTGGTGATCGCCGCCCATCCCGACGACATCGACTTCGGCGCTGCGGGGACGGTCGCCACGTGGACCGATTCCGGTGTCGAGGTCGCCTACTGCCTGGTGACCGACGGCGACGCCGGAGGGTTCGATGACGCCGTCCCGCGCAGCGAGATCGGCTCGATCCGCCGAGCCGAGCAGACGGCTGCCGCCACGGTGGTCGGGGTCGAGAAGCTGATCTTCCTCGGCTATCCCGACGGCCGGGTCGAGGCCACCATGGCGCTCCGGCGCGACCTGGCGCGGGTGATCCGCCAGACCCGTCCGCAGCGGGTGTTGCAGCCCTCACCCGACCGGATGCTCAAGCGGATGTATCCCAGCCATCCCGACCACCTCGCCGTCGGGGTGGCCGCGCTGGCTGCGGTGTACCCCGACTCCCGCAACCCGTACGCCCATCCCGAGCTGTTGGAGGAGGGTTGGGAGGCCCACTCGGTCGATGAGGTGTGGCTGATGGCCCATCCCACGCCCGATCACATGGTCGACGTGACCGACACGATCGAGCGCAAGATCGAGGCGCTGTTGTGCCACGAGAGCCAGCACCAGGACCCGGCGGGTGTGCGAGAGCGGGTACGGAGCTGGATGGGCGTCACCGCCGAGAGCGCCGGGTGGCCCGTCGGACGGTTCGCCGAAGCCTTCTTCACGATCGACTCGAGGTGACCGGGATCGTGGCGGCGGGAATATTGCGGACGCAACGAATGTTCACGCCCGCATGACAGCTTCCACCACCCTCGACATCCGCCGGGCTGCCGACCGCTTTCACAGTCGGCTGTCGTGGCTCGACTCGTGGCACTCGTTCAGCTTCTCCAACCACTACGACCCGGCCAACACCCATCACGGGCTCCTGCTGGTCAGCAACGACGACGTGGTCAGCGGTGGCGGCGGGTTCGGCACCCATGCGCACAGCGACATGGAGATCGTCACCTGGGTGCTCAGCGGTGAGCTCGTGCATCGTGACTCCGAGGGCAACCATGGTGTGCTCTACCCGGGTCTGGCCCAGCGCATGAGCGCGGGCTCGGGCATCCGTCATTCCGAGCACAACGGCAGCCAGGTGGCCGACGTGCGACTCGTGCAGATGTGGGTGCAGCCCGACACCCCCGGGGTGGCGCCGAGCTATCAGCAGGTCGATGTGAACGCGCAGCTCGACGGGGGTGGGCTCGTCCTCGTCGCCGCCGGGGGCTCGTCCGCCGAGGCGGCCGCCATCACCATCCACCAACGCGATGCCCAGCTCTGGGTGGGTCGTCTGCGCGCCGGTGAGACGGTGGCTGTACCCGAGGCGCAGCACACGCACGTGTTCCTCGCCGTGGGGGGCGCAACCCTCTGCGGCGTCGTCCTCGGCCGCGTCGCTGTTGACGGCGTCGAAGCCACCGAGACCGTGCTGCATCAGGGCGATGCCGCCCGGCTCACCGGAGCCGGCGCCCTCGAGCTCCACGCCGCCGACGGCGGGGCGGAGGTCATCGTGTGGGCGACGGCGTGACCAACCGACCGGTCGACGCGTCCGCGTCCGACCACGACCGACTGGAGACGACATGACGACAGAGCACGCAGCGGCGACCGAGCACCCCGAGCAACCCGTCCGGCACGGGATGTCCATCGACCGCACACAGGAGTGGGACGCGCTGCGGAGTCGGTATCTCAGGCCCTCGGGTTCCCGGCCACCGAGCTCGGCCCGTGGGGTGCACCACGTGGCCCTGTTGTCGGCTGACGTGGAACGGACGATCCAGTTCTACCAGGAGCTGCTCGAGTTCCCGCTCACGGAGCTGTTCGAGAACCGCGACTACCAGGGCTCGACGCACTTCTTCTTCGACATCGGCAGCGGCAACGCCTTGGCGTTCTTCGACATGCCCGGTCTCGGCCTGGGCGACTACGCGGAGGTGCTGGGCGGGCTGCACCATCTGGCGATCTCGGTGGCCCCCGAACGCTGGAACCATCTGCGCGAGAAGCTCGCCGCCGCGGGTGTCGACACGCTGAACATCCACTCGTCGCTGTACTTCCGTGACCCCGACGGTGCTCGCGTCGAGCTCATCCACGATCCGTTGGGCGAGATGTACGGCAACCCCGTGATGTGACGGGGCAGGGTGGGGTCACGGCGACTCGCATCCGGGGACGGCCACCGTGGCGGTCTCGATGCGGGCGCTGCGTCGCTGGCGTGACTGCTCGGCGTTGCCCAGGGTTTCGGCGGTGAGCATGAACAGGGTGTGCCCGCCGGGCCCGCCGAGCCCGCAGGCGATGCCGTGCCGACCGGGGGTCTCGATCACGTCGGTGACCGCGCCACCCTCGACGACGCGCACGAAGCGATCGCCGACGGGGGCTGCGATCCAGATGCCATCGTCTGCGTCGAGGCAGATCCCGTCGGGATGGTCGGGGAGCTCGGCCCAGATGCGGCGATCGGTGAGCGCGCTGTCGTCGCCGATCCGGAACGCCGTGAGCGCCTTGCCCGCACTCTCGGCCACGACCAGCGTGCGGCCGTCGGTGGTGATCGCCATGCCGTTGGCCATCCGCAGGTTCTCGGCCGCGATCGACACCGTCCCGTCGGGATCGGCCCGGAGCAGCGCCGACGGTGTGGGAGCGCCGCCACCGTGCATGTCGTACCCGAACTGGCCGACGTAGGCGATGCCCGTGCGCTTGTCGACGACCATGTCGTTGATCTCGTGTGCGGCCAAGGGCGCCAGGTCGGCGTGGAGTGCGAGCGACCCGTCGGGATCGAGGCGGAGCAGCCGCCGGTCGTCCATCGACACGATCAGGAGACGGCCGTCGGGGAGCCAGCCCAGGCCCGACGGCGGCCCCGTGAGCGTCGCGACGATCTCGACGGCACCGTCGGCCGTCACCGAGATCACCTCGTGGGCGTGCATGTCGGAGCAGTACAGGCGATCCCCCCGCCACCGGGGCCCTTCGAGGAAGACCCGTCCGTCGACGAGCGTGGCGATGTCGTTCATGGCGTCTCCTGGTCGTTCGTGGGACGGTCGTTGCTGGGACTGGTGCTCGTGGGACGGCCGTATCGCAGGCGCTCGACCCCTTCTCGATCGAGGTCGACGAACACCCCATGGGCGATGGCCGAGACCTCGCCGTCCACGAGGAGCCGACCCTCCACGAAGATCTTGCGCCCGTCGACGCGATCGGCCCAGGCCTCGAAGACCACCTCGCTGTGCAGCGGGGTCGGGCGCTTGAAGTCGTACTCCAGGTGCACGGTGGGCCCGCCCATGCCGGTGGCCATCATCGCTAGCACCATCACCTGGTCGAAGCACGCGGCGATCACCGCGCCGTGCACGCAGCCCGGCGGGCCTTCGTACGGCGTCGTGAACCGGGCCCGCCCGAGCACTCGTCCACCGTCGCTCTGCTCCATCTCGACGGGGAGCGCGAGCGGGTTGTACAAGCCGATCACGTAGTCGAACTGCGAGCCGTCATGAGGATGACGCTCGTGGAATGGGAGCTCGTCCGGGTGCAGGTAGCGCGGCGGGAGCGGGTAGGGCACGAGCGGGGCCATGCGGTTGTTGACGGCCTCCACGGCCTCGGCCAGCCGGGTGGTCGTCTCGGCGTCGGCGACGTGGGTGCAGCTGAGCTCGTTCAGGACCCGGACGGCGTCGGCCAGACGGCGCAACTCCCGTTCGCGACCGACCACCGCGGGGTGGGGCGAGACTCGGAACGGCCCGTCAGGCTGGTTGAGGTGTCCGCTCATCACCCAGATCGTTGCCGATGAGCCGCTCCCAGGCGAGCGGCAGCCCGTCGCTGGGACCGGGAATGCGAGGAGAGCCGGCAAGGTTGTTCTCCTGCCATCCGTTGAAAGTCTGGTGACCTCATGGCTGATTTCCCGACCGCGAACCCCGCATCGTCGACGACGACACTGCCTGTGCTGCCGCTCGGGAGCGGTGTGCTGTTGCCGCACATGGTCGTGACCGTGGCCCTCGAGACCCCGGAGGCCCGCGCCGCGGTCGACGCCGCCGGTGACGGTCTCCTGCTCGTCGTGCCTCGCGTCGACAACCGCTACGCCGGCATGGGGACGATCGCCCGGGTCGATGAGCAGGGCGAGCTCGGCCACGGCGTGCGGGCGGTGGTGGTACGAGGTCTGCACCGGGCGACCATCGGCCTGGGGGTCCCCGGGAGCGGGACCTCCCTGTGGGTCGAGGCCACGACGGCGCCCGAGACCAACGCCGACTCCGAGCGCGCTCGAACTCTGGCCCTCGAGTACCAGGCGCTCATCGAGGGGATCCTTGAGGCTCGGGGCCTGGCGGTGCTGGGCGATGTCGTGCGCGGGGCGCGTGGACCCGGTGCCATCGCCGATCTGGCCGGTTACTCACCCGACCTGTCGCTCGAGCAGAAGATCGAGGTGCTCGAAGCTCTCGACGTCGAGGTCCGGTTGGACAAGGTCGTGGGCTGGGCCAAGACGGTCCTCGCCGAGCAGTCCGTGAAGGACCGCATCCGCAAGGGCGTCTCGGAAGGGATGGACAAGACCCAACGGGAGTTCCTCCTGCGCCAGCAGCTCGCGGCCATCCGCAAGGAGCTCGGCGAGACCGACACCGACGCCGATCTGGAGCGGTTCCGAGCGCTCGTCGCCGACGGGTCGGTGCCGATGCCTGTTCGCGAAGCGGTGGAGCGTGAGCTGGGCCGGCTGGAGCGCACGTCCGAGCAGAGTCCCGAGCGGGGCTGGATCAGGTCCTGGCTCGATGCCGTCGCCGACGTGCCCTGGGGCGTGAGAGCCACCGACAGCCTGGACGTGGTCGAGGCTCGACGGGTGCTCGACGCCGATCACAACGGGCTCGACGACGTCAAGGCCCGGATCGTCGAGTTTCTCGCCGTGCGCAAGCGTCGAGCAGAACGTGGCTTGCACGTGGCCGGCAGTCGCGGCGCCGGAGCCATCATCACGCTCGTGGGACCTCCGGGCGTCGGCAAGACCTCGCTCGGCGAGTCGCTGGCCCGGGCCATGGGCCGGCCGTTCGTGCGGGTCGCCCTCGGCGGCGTGCGCGACGAGGCCGAGATCCGGGGCCATCGGCGCACCTACGTCGGCGCCATGCCCGGCCGCATCGCCCGGGCCATCAAGGACGCGGGGGTCATGAACCCGGTGCTGATGCTCGATGAGGTCGACAAGCTCGGCAACGACTGGCGAGGCGACCCGTCCTCGGCGCTCCTCGAGGTTCTCGACCCGGCCCAGAACCACACGTTCCGCGATCACTACCTCGAGGTCGACCTCGACCTGTCGGACGTTGTGTTCATCAGCACCGCCAACGTGATCGACACGATCCCCGGTCCGCTCCTCGACCGCATGGAGATCGTCCACATCGACGGCTACACCGAAGCGGAGAAGGTCGACATCGCTCGCGATCACCTGTTGGCCCGTCAGCTCGAACGCAACGGGCTGTCGTCGGCCGAGGTGGACGTGAACGATGACGCCCTCCGTGTCGTGGTCGTCGACCACACCCGAGAGGCCGGGGTCCGCAACCTGGAACGGGAGTTGGGCAAGCTCCTGCGCAAGGTGGCAACGGCCATCTCGGCCGGCGAGGTCACCGACATGCCTGTGCTCGTGCACAGCCCCGAGGACGTTCGCCGTTGGCTGGGTCGACCGCGGTTCTTCTTCGAGTCGGCCGACCGCACGTCGGTCCCGGGCGTGGCCACCGGCCTGGCCGTCACGGGCACGGGCGGCGACGTCTTGTTCGTGGAGGTCACGTCGATGCCCGGCGAGGCCGGGCTCACCCTCACCGGGCAGTTGGGCGACGTCATGAAGGAGTCGGCCTCGATCGCCCTGTCGTTCGTCCGCTCCCACGCCGAGTCGCTCGGCATCGAGCCGGCTCTCTTCGAGGGTCGCCGGTTCCACGTGCACGTCCCCGCGGGCGCGATCCCGAAAGACGGACCGTCCGCAGGGGTGACGATCGCGTCGGCCTTGGTGTCACTCCTCACGGGACGGGTGGTGCGCTCGACGGTCGGCATGACGGGGGAGATCACCTTGCAAGGCAAGGTGCTGCCCATCGGCGGGGTCAAGCGGAAGGTGCTGGCAGCCCAGCGGGCCGGGCTGACCGACGTCATCGTGCCCAAGCGCAACGAGCCCGACGTGGAGGACGTGCCCGAGGCCGTTCGCAGCGAGGTGGCCATCCACTTCGCGTCGACGATGAACGAGGTGCTGGCGGTGGCGCTCGAGGCGGCCTCGACCGGTGGTCTCGAGGACGGCCACACCCCGATGCGGAGCCGCCCTGCGGCGTGAGCCCTCACGTCAGGCGGCCCGTTGGCCCACGTCGGGCCCACGGCGGTCTCGGTCCCGGCCTTGGTCTCGGTCTCTGCGCACGGTCTCGGGGTGCGCGGTCTCGGGGTGCACGGTGGAGGCGGCCCGCCGATGCGCTTACGCTGGCGACGTTCGAACGCCGGCTCGATGCGTCGAGGGAGTCGACGCAGCCGACGCAGCCGACTGGAGCCACCGTGACCGAGTCCCGCTTCGATGTCCTGATCCGCAACGGAATGGTGGTCGACGGCACCCGCATGCCCCGCCGCCTGGCCGATGTCGCCATCAAGGACGGCGGCATCGCCCGCATCGGCCGATTGGAAGCTCTCGGCGCTTCCCGCTCGCTGCGGCGGCTTCACCGATCGGGAGACCCTCGAGGTGGGCATGGCTGCCGACATCGTCGTGTACGACCTCGACCGCCTGGGCATGACCGACGTGGAGCAGGCCTACGACTTCCCGGCGGGGGAATGGCGCCGTATCCAGCGCGGCATCGGCTACCGGTGGGTGCTCGTCAACGGTGAGGTGACCATCGAAGACGACAAGGAGACCGACCGCTACGCCGGACGGCTCCTACGCGATCACGGTCACTGACCGTCGAATCGTCCGGATTGTCGCCACTCTCGTCCGTTCCGAGCGGGGGTGTGAGATCGATTCCCGACTAAACTGGTCAGGTATTGAAGACCGGCGACAAGGAGCCGTGTGAGCAGCCCCCCGACCACGTCGCACTACGAGCTCTCGCATCTCAAGGCGCTCGAAGCGGAGTCGATCCACGTCATCAGAGAGGTCGCGGCCGAGTTCGAGCGGCCTGTCCTCCTGTTCTCGGGCGGCAAGGACTCCATCGTCATGCTGCGCTTGGCCGAGAAGGCCTTCTGGCCGGCGCGCGTGCCGTTCCCCGTGATGCACGTCGACACGGGCCACAATTTCCCCGAGGTCATCGAGTACCGCGACCGTGCGGTGGCCCGTATCGGCGTGAAGCTCGTGGTGGGCTCGGTGCAAGACGACATCGACGCCGGCCGCGTCACCGAAGAGCGGGGCCCGCGGGCGAGCCGCAACCGGCTCCAGACGGCCACCCTCTTGCGGTCGATCGAGGACGGCCGCTACGACGCCGTGTTCGGTGGGGCGCGACGCGACGAGGAGAAGGCCCGAGCCAAGGAGCGGGTGTTCAGCTTCCGTGACGAGTTCGGGCAGTGGGACCCGAAGAACCAGCGCCCCGAACTGTGGAGCCTGTACAACGGCCGGCACCGCCCGGGCGAGCACATCCGGATCTTTCCGCTCAGCAACTGGACCGAGCTCGACATCTGGCAGTACATCGCCGACGACGGCATCGAGATACCGGCCATCTACTACGCGCACCGGCGGATGGTCTTTCGGCGCGACGGCATGTTGCTCGCCGACACGGCGTTCGTGACTCGCGGCGAGGGGGAGGACCTCTTCGAGGCGACCGTCCGCTTCCGTACCGTGGGCGACGCGTCGTGCACGGGGGCGGTGGAGTCACCCGCAGCCACCGTCGACGATGTCATTCGCGAGGTTGCGGCCACCCGGATCACCGAGCGGGGCGCCACCCGGGCCGACGATCGCATCAGCGAGGCCGGCATGGAAGATCGCAAGAAGTTGGGGTACTTCTGATGGGCACCGTAGGTGCTTGGAGGCGGCACGAGATGGAACTCCTCCGCTTTGCCACCGCAGGATCGGTCGACGACGGGAAGTCCACGCTCATCGGGCGTTTACTGTACGATTCCAAGGCCATCTTCGAGGACCAACTCGAGGCCGTCGAGCGCACCAGTCGCGACAAGGGGTTCGACTACACGAACCTGGCATTGCTCACCGACGGGCTGCGGGCCGAGCGCGAGCAGGGCATCACGATCGACGTGGCCTACCGCTATTTCGCCACGCCCAAGCGCAAGTTCATCATCGCCGACACGCCCGGCCACACCCAGTACACCCGCAACATGGTCACGGGCGCTTCCACGGCCGACCTGGCCCTGGTGCTGATCGACGCGCGCAAGGGGGTGCTGGAGCAGAGTCGCCGGCACTCGTTCATCGCGTCGCTGCTGCGCATCCCTCATCTCGTGCTGTGCGTGAACAAGATGGACCTCGTCGACTGGGACCAGCAGGTCTTCGAGAACGTCAAGGCCGAGTTCCGTCAGTTCGCGGCGAAGCTCGATGTCACCGACTTGGCGTTCATCCCGGTCTCGGCGCTGCTCGGCGACAACGTCGTCGACCGCTCGGCGAACACGCCGTGGTACCAGGGGCCGTCGCTGCTGCACCACCTGGAGGAGGTCCACATCGCCTCCGACCGCAACCACATCGACGCCCGCTTCCCCGTCCAGTACGTGATCCGGCCCATGAGCGACGAGTGGCACGACTATCGGGGCTACGCCGGCACGGTGGCCTCGGGCACGTTCAAGCCCGGCGACGAGATCATCGTGCTGCCGTCGGGTTTCACGTCGCGTATCGCTGCGATCGACACGGCCGACGGTGAGGTGGGCGAGGCCTTCGCTCCAATGTCGGTGACCATCCGGCTGGAGGACGAGATCGACGTGTCGCGTGGCGACATGATCTGCCGGCGCCACAACCAACCGACCGTGGGCCAGGACGTCGACGCCATGGTGTGCTGGATGTCGGAGCAGGTGTCGCTGCGCACGGGGGCGAAGTACACGATCAAGCACACGACCCGGTCGGCCCGGGCGCTGGTGAAGAACCTGAACTACCGCCTCGACATCAACACCCTGCATCGTGAAGAGGGCGCCGAGGCCTTGGCACTGAACGAGATCGGGCGGGTTTCGCTGCGCATCACCCAGCCGCTCCTCTACGACGAGTACCGGCGCAACCGGGCGACGGGATCCTTCATCCTCGTCGACGAGGCCACCAACGCAACGGTCGCGGCCGGGATGATCCTCGGCCCCACGCAATGAGCCCATCGGAGCCGGCCGTTTCGGTGGACGATTCTGCCGGCGATTCTGCCGGCGATTCGGCGGGGCCGATCGGCTCTTCGGCTCCGGTCTCGCCCAACGTCGTGTGGCATCCGGGGTCGCTGTCGCGCCACGATCGCCTTGCCGCACTGGGATTCTCGGGGGCCACGGTCTGGCTCACCGGGTTGTCGGGGTCGGGGAAGTCGACCGTGGCCGTGACGCTCGAGCGGCTCCTGGTGAGCGCGGGCCGTCCGGCGTACCTGCTCGACGGCGACAACCTGCGCCATGGCCTCAACGGCGATCTGGGGTTCAGCCCGTCCGACCGTGACGAGAACGTGCGCCGAGCCTCCGAGGTGGCCCGGCTCTTCGCCGATGCCGGGGTGGTGGCCATCGTCCCGCTCATCTCGCCGTATCGCGCCGGCCGCGAACGGGCCCGGGCGATCCATGTCGCTGCCGGGGTGCCGTTCGTCGAGGTGTTCGTCGACACGCCCATCGAGCTCTGCGAGGCCCGTGATCCCAAGGGCCTCTATGCCTTGGCGCGCGCAGGCAAGATCACCGGCTTCACCGGGATCGACGATCCCTACGAAGCGCCGCTGTCACCCGAGCTCGTGCTGCACCCGTCCCACGGCTCGGCCGATGAGCAGGCGGCTCTGGTCCTGGCCGCGCTCTCGCGCCTCCATTGAGCCCGAGGAACAGCGGCTGAGCAGTTAGCGTCGAGCCATGGTGGCGTGCGCGTTCGTGGGGCTGGGAGTGATGGGATTCCCGATGGCGGGGCATCTCATGGCGGCTGAGCATTCGGTGACGGTGTACAACCGCACCGGGTCGAAGGCCACGGAGTGGGCAGCGCGTCACGGGGGACGGGTAGCCGCCTCGCCGAGGGAGGCCGCAACCGGTGCCGACGTGGTGTTCATGTGCGTCGGTAACGATGACGACGTGCGCTCGGTGGTGTACGGGCCCGACGGTGTCCTGGCCGGCATGGCCGGTATGGCCGGCATGGCGGCGGGGGCCGCGAGCCCGGGCGGCGTCGTGCTCGTCGATCACACGACGGCATCGGCCGATCTGGCCCGGGAGTTGTCGACGGCATGCGCAGCGGTGGTTAGTGGCGCCGGTGCGGGCGGAGTGAGCTTCGTCGACGCGCCGGTGTCGGGCGGGCAGGCCGGTGCCGAGAACGGGCGCCTCACGGTGATGTGCGGCGGCTCCCCTGCCGATTTCGAGACGGTTGCCCCGGTGGTCGCGGCTTACTCCGTGGCCTGCAACCTGATCGGCCCGGTGGGGCACGGGCAGCTCACCAAGATGGTGAACCAGATCGCCATCGCCGGTGTCGTGCAGGGCCTCGCTGAGGCCATCAACTTCGGTCAGCGCGCCGGTCTCGACATGGACGCGGTGATCGCCACGATCGGCAAGGGCGCGGCCGGCTCATGGCAGCTCGAGAATCGGGCTCCCACCATGTGCCGGGGTGAGTTCGAGTTCGGCTTCGCCGTCGACTGGATGCGCAAGGACCTTGCCATCTGCCTCGACGAGGCCCGTCGCACCGGCGCCCGTCTCCCGGTCGCCGCCCTGGTCGACCAGTTCTACGCGCAGCTGCAAAACCGTGGCGGCCGCCGGTGGGACACGTCGTCGCTCGTGCAGCTCCTCACCGACGACTGACTGACGACTGAGTGGTCTGCGGCTACAGGAACGAGCGCATCAGCTCGACGCGAACCCCGTCGGGGTCCTCCACGAAGATCATCTCGACGGCGTCGGTCTTGCAGCGGGTGTCGGGCAGCAGGGTGCCGCCACAGGCGACGAGTCGGGCGGCGGCCTCGTCGACGTCGTCGACGTAGAACCCGAAGTGGGTGAGGCCGAGCTGGCCTCGGCTGGCCGACGGCCGTCCTACCGGCGCCGGTGACCGGTAGGCGAGCAGCTCGATAGCCATGGCGTCATTGCGGATGAACACGGCGTCGAGATCGACGTTGCCATCGACCTCGAGCCCGGCCGCGAACTCGTTGCCGATCGTGTACGTCTCGGCCGGCTCGAATCCGAGGCCGTCGCAGTAGAACCGCAGCGACCGCTGGAGGTCGGTGACGCAGATCCCGAAGTGCGATGGCCGGTAGCTGTTCGACACTGATGATCTCCTCGTCGACACGGTGTTGGCGCCTCGCCCCGAACCCTACGGCCTCGCCGGTCGCCGTGCTCGTGGCCTGGGCTACCGTCCTCGGTCATGGACCGGTCGCTGTCGCCCGAGACGTTGGCTGCACAGGCGATGGGACATGTCGATCCGAGCACCAGGGCGCTCGTCACGCCGGTGCACATGAGCACCACGTTCGAGCGGGGGCCCGACAACGCGCTCGTTGACCCCCGGGGGTACGCCAGGGCCGACAGCCCGGCGTTCGAGGAGCCCGAGCGGCTGCTCGCCGCTCTCGAAGGCGGGGCCGGGGCGCTCCTGTTCTCATCGGGGATGGCCGCAGCCACGTCGATCTTTTGCGCCCTCGTGCCCGGCGACCACGTGCTCGTCCCCCGGATCGTCTACTGGGGCTTGAGGAAATGGCTCTCGGAGTTCGCTGTCTCGTGGGGGATCGACGTCGAGTACGTCGACACCGGCGACCTCGTTGCTCTGCGTGGCGCGCTGCGGCACGGCCAGACCCGGCTGGTGTGGGTGGAAACCCCGGCCAACCCCACCTGGGACATCACCGACATCGCGTCCGTGGCCGAGATCGCCCATCGGGCTCACGCTCGCGTCGTCGTCGACTCCACCGTAGCCACGCCCGTCCTCACTCGTCCCCTGGCCCTCGGCGCCGACCTGGTGATGCACAGTGCCACCAAGGCCCTCAACGGTCACAGCGACGTGCTCGCCGGGGCGGTGGTCTTCCCCCATGACGACGGGTTCGTACAGCGCATCCGGGCCTGGCGGCGTAGCACGGGAAACGTCCCTGGCCCCATGGAGGCCTGGCTCCTGCTGCGGGGCATGCGCACGTTGTTCGTGAGGGTGCGCCAGTCGTGCTCCACGGCGCTGGCCCTGGCCGAGCGGCTCGACAGTAGTCAATTTTTGACTACCGTGTTGTACCCCGGCCTGGCGTCGCATCCGGGTCACGAGATCGCGTGCCGGCAGATGGACGGCGGCTTCGGCTCCATGCTCTCGCTGCGCCTGCGCGGCGGTGAGGCTGCGGCGCTGGAAGTGTTATCCCGCTTGGAGTTGGTGAAGCGGGCGACGTCACTCGGCGGTACCGAGACGCTGGTCGAGCACCGCAAGACGGTGGAGGGGCCGTCGTCGCCCGTCCCCGCCGACCTGTTGCGGATCTCGGTGGGCTTGGAAGCCATCGACGACATCGCGGCCGACCTCGAACAGGCCCTCGACGCGGTGCGCGGCTGGGAGGCGGCCAGCGCTTCGTCTCGGGCGACGACTGCTCGGCCCGGGCCGACCGTCGATCCGGTGGCCGCGCTCGTCGACGAGTCGTTGCGGCCGACTGCCATCGCCCGGGGCGGGGGGTTGGAGTTCGTCGAGCGTCGGGGCTCGGACGTGCGGCTGGTGGCCTCCGGTTCGCCGGGCGCGTTGGCGCCGATGCGCTCGGCGATCGACCGTCAGCTGCGGGGCCACGATCCGTCGATCGAGCGGGTGATCGTCGGCCCGTTCGATGCCGGCGATGCCGCTGCGGCTCAGTCCGATGACGGTCCCGCCCAAGCGTCGGCGCTCGACGAGCGCATCGCCTGGTTCCTCGACGACTCGGTGAACCCGGCTATCGCCGCCCACGGTGGCCGGGTGAGGGTCGATGCCGTCGATGCCGTCGAGCCCGGAAGCGCGACGGTACGTCTCCGCTTCGAGGGGGGCTGCCAGGGCTGCACGCTGTCGGAGGTGACCCTGCGTCAGGGCGTGGAACCCTTGCTACGAGAGCGTTTCGGTGCCGAGGTCGCGGCCGTTGTCGATGTCACCGACCACCGGGCCGGCCCCGCTCCGTACTTCACAGCGGCCAAGCGCTGAGCGACAACCGTCAGCCGTGAGCCGCTGAGCCGTCAGGCGTCACCGAGAAGGGTGGCGACTTCGATGGTCGTCTCGGTCTCCGGCACGAGAAGGGTGTCGCCTGCCATGACCTCCCGGGTGAACCGGTAGCTGGTGCCGGTCGGCTCTGCAAAGGCATGAACGCTGGACGTGCCGAGGGCGACGATCCACACGTTGGCGACACCGGCCTTGGCGTACCTGGGCAGCTTGATGTCGCGATCGAACGCGAGTGACGACTCGGCGATCTCGATGACGAGGGTCAGGTCGGAAGCGGTTGGATGGCGTCGGCGGTACTGACGGAGCGAGCCCCGAGCGAGCCAGAGGTCGGGCTCAGGCTCGTCGTCGGTGAGGCGGACCGGGGTCTGCGCACCGATCGCCCAACGCTCTGTGTCGAGATGTCGAACGAACCATGAGTGGACGATGTTCACGGTTGCGGCGTGACGGGGGAGCATCGGGGCCAACTGGAACACCTCTCCGTTGATCAGCTCCACGCGTTGCCCGTCGAACAGACCTGCGGCAGTGGCGGTGTCGTACGCCTCGATGGTCCATCGCCAGTGCGGTATCTCGGCCACACTCATGGGTCGAGGTTACTCCCCGAGGCTCCGGGTCGATGGCGGGTCGGGCTCGACCATTGCGGCTCCGGCGGCGACGTGCCACGCTGGCAGCCCGAGCTGCCCCGAGCTACCCCGAGCTATCCGAGATGCCCCGGGCCCATATGGAGGACGGTCATGAGCACGATTCGCTACGCGGCGCGCCAGCCCGCTCAGCGTCGCAACCGTGAGGTCGAAGCCACCACGGCGGAGATCTGGTCGGAGGCGATCACCTGCATCTACGAGACCGATCCCGAGATCATCGCGGCGATCCTGCCCCGACCCCTCGAACCCTCCTTGGCGGCGGGGCCCCTCGTGCGGGCGACCATCACCACGGTCACCATGCCCGGAGGCCGCCCCTTCGGCGCCGGCTGGTTCGGGGTGCGGGCCCGCCACGGCGACATCGAGGGCGAGTACCCGTTGTTCATGCCCATGACCACCGAGCAGGCGACGGTCGGTGGACGCGAGACCTATGGCGAGCCCAAGAAGATCGGCGAGGTGTGGGTCAAGCGCGACGGCGACCACGTGGAAGGGGTCATGGCCCGCATGGGTTTCACGGTCTGCGAGATCAGGGGCCGCATCACTGGTACCCGTCCGGCGTACGAGAAGGACAAGATCGACTTCTACTTCAAGTTCGGCCAGGCGCCCGACGGCGCCGGCCTCGACCGCGATCCGTTGCTCGTGTACGGCAAGAAGCACGAGAAATCCCGTGTGCACGAAGGCATCGACGGCGAGATCATTCTGAAGGACTCGCCCCTCGACCCCATCGCCGATCTCGTGGTGCGCCGGGTCGTCGACCTCAACTGGACCGAGCGGGCCACCCACCAGATCGGCGAGATCCAGGGCACCGTCCCCGCCGAGTGGCTCCTGCCGTTCGTGCACCAACGCTACGACGACATGTCGGTGCTCGGGGCCGGCACCGGCTCTGGTGCCGGCAATGGGGCCAAGGCCTGATCGTGGACGAGCGAGCGGACGCCGGCACCGCCGTAGCCGAGGACCCCACGAGCGAGCGGTACATGATCGTGTCGTCCGACTGTCATGCCGGGCTGCCGTGCGACCAGTACCGGCCGTTCCTCGATTCCCGGTACACCGAGCCGTTCGACGCCTTCCTCGCCGAGCGCAACGCGGCACGCGGCGAGGCGCTGCGGATGAACTACGACTACATCATGAACTGGGAGACCGAGCACGAGGAAGGCCTCCAGGGCGCGCACGATCCGGCTCGTCGTGACAAGGAGCTCGATGCCGACGGGGTTGCCGGCGAGGTGCTGTTCCCCGACAGTGACGCCATCACCGGCATGGAGTCGCCGCCGTTCGGAGCAGGGCTCTCAGCCGGGGCCATCGCCGACCCTGATCTGGCGTTCGCCGGGGCCCGGGCCCACAATCGCTTTCTGGCCGAGTTGTGCTCGGAGCATCCCGAGCGGCGGGCCGGCATTGCTCTCGTGCCGATCTGTCACGACATCGAGCGGGGTGTCGCCGAGATCGAGTGGGCGGCCGAGCAGCCGGGCATCCGCGGTATCATGATCCCGACGATGTGGCGCGATCGCCTGCCCTACAACGACGCGGCGTACGACGCCGTCTGGGCTGCGTGCCAGGCGCACGGGCTGCCCGTCCACGTGCACTCGGGCGAGGCGCCCCGCGACGAGTACGGCGACCACATCGGCATCTATCTCGCCGAGGTCGTGTGGTGGACGACCCGACCCATCGCCCATCTTCTGTTCTCGGGAGCGTTCGAACGCTTCCCCGCCCTGAAGTTCGTGGTCACCGAGGCCGCCGCATACTGGGCTCCCGACATGATGTGGAAGTGGGACGTGTACTTCGGCGGCGGCCACACCACCAAGAAGATGGCCGCACTGATGGCCGGCAAGCTTTCGAAGCTCCCGTCGGAGTACTTCGGCACGAACATCTTCATCGGCGCCTCGACCATGTCGAAGGAGGAGATCCGCCGCCGCCACGCCATCGGCTGCGACGTCGCCATGTGGGGCACCGACTATCCGCACCCCGAAGGCACCTGGCCCAACACCATCACCCGCCTGCGCCAGGACTTCGCCGCCGTCCCCCTGGCCGACGCCCGGCTCCTCCTGGGCGAGACCTGCGCTCGGGTCTACGGCTTCGACATCGAGAAGCTGCGGGCCATCGCCGACCGCATCGGGCCCACCCCGGCCGATCTGGGCCAGGACCCGGCGCTCGTCACCACCGACCCCGCCGAGATCACCGCCGCCCGCTGGTGGAAGGCGAGCCTGTAGTTCCCCGAGGGCTGGGGCGAGGTTGCCTGGGGGTCCGAGCTACCAGGAGCGGATGATGGCGTCGGCGTCGAAGGCTCCGCATGTCGTGTCGGCCGGGTACTCGGCTGGGGGCAGGGGGACGTGCACCTCGGCGACGGTGGGTCCGATGCGCTCGGCCACCGCGGCGAGGGCCGTCAGGTCGAAGCCGTAGACGTGCGCGGCGTTGCCGGCGAACATCAGCCGGCACTCGTCGACGGGCACGTTGGCGAACGAGGCCCGCAGCGCTTCCCGGGTGAGCGGCGTCGTGCCTTCGCTGTGGGGATAGTCGGCGCCCCACATGATCTTCTCGACACCAACGAGATGGCGGATGTCGACCTCGATGGGGCGGATGAAGCTGGCGCCCACCCAGCAGTTGCGGGCGAAGTACTCCGTGGGGGTGAGCGACAGTCGGGCCGCGGCCTCGCCGCCGAACATGGCCTCGGCCGAACCGGTCCGCTTCATGCGACCGAGGAACCAGTCGAGGCTGGCCAGGCCACCGGGGATCCAGCCCGTCCCCTGCTCGGTGAGGACGAACTTGAGCGACGGATGGCGCTCGAACACGCCGGCGAAGATCAGGTGCCACATGCCGCGATGGGAAAAGATCGGAATCTCGACGAGCTGGACGGCCCGGGCGGCCGCGGTCATGCCGTAGTCGGGGAGGCCAGCGCCGCTGTGGTGGTTGATCGGCATGTCGAGCTCGGCACAGGTACGCCAGATGGGCTCGAAGACGTCTGACCACAACCCAGCCACGTCGGGATGGTTGGGGGCCACGCCGGGCAGGAGGATGCCGCCGAAGAGGCCGTGCTCCCGGGCCCAGTGGATCTCGGCCACGGCGTCGTCGACATCGTTCAGGAGGATCTGGGCCATGCCTGCCCGGCGTCCCGGCTGGGCGGAGCACAGGTCGGCGAGCCAGCGATTGTGCGCCTGCAAACCGGCCCAGCGGTGCTCGTACTCGGCGGCGGCGGGCAGCGGCGCCAACAGCGACCCGGACGGGAAGAATGGCGGGATGGTGTTGGGGAACAGGACCTCGGCCGCGATGCCCTCGGCGTCAAGCTCGCGCTCGCGGCGTTCGTGGCTCCAGTTGCGATTGGCATCGGGGTTGACGAGATCACCCCACGGGTTCACGTAGCCGTCGGCCCAGGCGTCGAACTCGTCGTGCCAGCGCGATGCCAGGTACGGCCGGTAGTCGCGCAGATCAGCGCCGGCATGACCGTCGGTCGAGATCAGCAGGTACCGGTCGAGCGTGTCCCAACGAGCGGCCACGATGACCCCCTCCTTCGAGTACAGGTGTGGTGCAGCGTCGCATAGTTGTGGCCCGTCGCACACGCGGCGGTCGCGGGGGCAGGGTCACCGATACGCTGCGGCTTCCATGGACGACCATCGCCTCGCTGCCGACCTTGCCGCCGCGGCCGGTGAGCTGTTGCTCGCCGTTCGCACCACCACGCCGGGCGAGGCCGACGTGCGTTCGGACGCGCTCATCCTCGGGCGCCTCTCGGCCGAGCGTCCGGGTGACTCCGTGCTCTCGGAGGAGTCGGCCGACGACCTGGTGCGTCTCACCGCCGGGCGCGTCTGGATCATCGATCCGCTCGACGGCACGCGCGAGTACAACGAGGAGGGGCGCGACGACTGGGCCGTGCACATCGCCCTGTGGGAGCGGGGGCTGGGCATCACCGCCGCTGCAGTGGGACTGCCCGCCCAAGGGCGGATCCTGCACACCGGTCCCGGCGGAGTACCCGCCCCGGGTTCGACCGGCCCGATCCCCGAGCGCCCCCGACTGGTGGTGAGCCGAACCCGTCCGCCGGCGTTCACGAAGCAGCTTGCCGAGGAGGTCGGCGCCGACCTGGTGCCCATGGGTTCGGCCGGGGCCAAGGCCATGGCTGTCGTGCTCGGCGCCGTCGACGTGTACGCCCACGCCGGCGGTCAGTGGGAGTGGGACAACGCCGCTCCCATGGGCGTCGCCGCTGCCGCCGGGCTTCACGTGAGCCGCCTCGACGGTGCCCCCCTCGTGTACAACCAGGAACGTCCGTGGCTCCCCGACCTCCTCATCTGCCGGCCCGAGCTGGCCGAGTCGGTCCGCTCCCTCGCCGCCCGCCTCCTGGCCGAGTCAGAACCGAGCTCGGAAGCTGCATCGGAGCCGGGGCCCGGGCCGGCCACCGAGGGCCGCTGACGATGGCCGGCCCCGGGACCGGGCAGCCGATCCCCGCCCATCCCCTCGAACTCACCGCCGAGTGGCTCACCGAGGCGCTGGCCGAGCGCCATCACGGCATTGTGGTCGCCTCGGTGGACGTGACCGACGTGCGCCCTGGGGCATCGACCCCGATGCGGCTGCCGGTGCTCTCGAGGGTCTGGCCCGGATGCACGTCCGATACGAGGATCCGTCCCGGCGTCTGGCCGAGGCGGCGTGGGTGCCCGAGGCCACGCATGGCCGGAGCTACGGCGCCACGCTCTTGCGCTACGGCCTCGATCACCTACACCGTGCCGGCCTGCTGCCAGATCGTGACGTTCCCTGTCGACGCCATCGAATCCCGGCGGGTCTTCGCGGCGGCCTTCCTGTCCCGGGCCGAGGCTGCCCTGGCCGACCTCGAGGCCAGGAAGGCTGTCGATGAACAGCTCTCCCGGTGAGCTGCCGATCCACGGTGTGACGACAGCGGGACAGCAGCAGCCCGATCTGCGGCGGGCGTGGCTGATCCTGGCCGTCGTGAGCCTCAGCAGCTTTCAGACGGCCATGTCGCTGTCGATCATCTTCGTCATCTTCCCCGCGCTGACGAGCTCGTTCCCCAACTCGTCGACGGCCGAGCTGTCATGGGTCGTGAACATCTTCACGATCGTTTCGGCTTCCACGCTGGTCCTCGGGGGAGCGGCGGGAGAACGCTTCGGGCGCAAGCGGATTCTCGTCGGCGCCACGGCTGCGTTCACGCTGGCTTCGGTGGGCGCGGCGCTGTCGCCGACGGTGGGCGTGCTGATCGGCTTCCGGTGCGTTCAGGCGCTGGCGACTGCCGCGCTCCTCCCCACGGCCAACACGATCGTGCTGGCCCAGTTCCCGCCCAGCCACCGGGGAACGGCCATCGCCACCTGGTCGGCCGTGGGGGCTGCGGCGGGTGCGGTCGGACCGTCGCTCGGCGGCTTCCTCATCGGTGTCGGATCGTGGCGGTGGGCCTTCTGGATGAACGTTCCCTTGGGCATCTGCTCGGTGATTGCCGCGATCAAGGTGGTCCCCAATACCGGGCCCGCGGTTTCACCGGCGGGCCGTCATACGCCGTGGCCCGACCTGGTGAGCTGCGTCGCGTTGTTCGCCGGGGTGGCCGGGGTGGTCCTGGGTCTGGTGCAGAGCCGCAGCTGGGGTTGGGACGATCAGCGCACCGTGGCCGCCTTCGCGTTCGGCGCCGCACTCCTCGTGTGGGTGGTCGTGAGGTCGAAGCGTCTCCCGAATCCCTTGCTGCGCTTGGATCTACTGCGATTCGAAGGCTTCAGCTTCGGAACGCTGGCGATGTTCACCTACGCGGTGAGCTTCTTCGGCTTCCAGTTCACATGTGTGCGGTTTCTGACCGAGGTGTGGGGGCACTCGATCGCCGAGGCCGGGTTGTTGGCCACCCCGGTGTTCGTGACCACGGCCGTCACCACGGCCATCGGCGGACGCTTGGGAGAGCGCTTCGGGTACCGGTGGATCATCGTGTCGGGTGGACTCGTGTGGGGCGCGGCGTGTCTCTGGATGGCGTTCGCGCTCGACGCGGAGCGCGACCGACCGCTGTGGTTGGCCGCCGTCTCGCTTGCCGGGGTCGGCTCGGGATTCCTCTGGGGCGCCCTGTTCCCGATCATCATGCGCCAGCTTCCCATCGAGCTCGTGCCCGCGGGCGCGGGCCTGAACCAGACCCTGCAGCGGATCGGGAACTCGCTCGGCGTTGCTGCCGTGGTGTCGATCGTCGGGGCCAAGGCGGTGGTCGACACCGACGCTTTCTCCGACGTGTTCCTCGGCTGCGCGCTGATCATGGTGCTGGTGATCGCAGCCGGGGTGAGGGGCGCGGCCGAGCGCCGCCGCGCCTGAGCCCGAGGCCCGGCCGCCAGCCTGCCCCTCAGAACAGCGGACCTGCCGACGAGACCTCGTACTTCAGCAACACCGGGGCGCCGCCGAGCAGACCGCCGAGGAGACCACCGAACTCCTTGAAGTGCTCGGTCTGCATGTGCGACGCCAGGTCGTCGGAACTGTCGTAGACCTCGAAGATCCGCATCGTGTCGGTCTCGGTGATGTCCCACGAGAACTCGTAGGCCTGGCAACCAGGCTCGTTGCTCTTACAGGTGGCAGACATCTTCGTGCACGCGGCCACGGCCTCGGCGCGCTTGGCAGGGTTGATCGGCAGGGTGCCGGCGACGACGATCATCGGAGCTCCAGGGTGGTCGGAGGTCGGTTGGATTCGAGGAGACTACGCGCCGTGGCCCGGCCGACGCCCGTCCCTGGGCGCACGGCGCGCACCGGGCGTTAGCCTCCGAGCTCATGTCCCGACATCCGCTGCACGACGTCGCCATCGTGGGCGTCCACAACACCGCGCAGGCCCGGGTGCTCGACGGTCACACGTCGGACACGATCACGCTCGACGCCGTTCGCGGTGTGCTGGCCGACGCCGGGCTCGGACCGAGAGACATCGACGGCGTGTCGATCGGCGGTCAGGGCACGCAATGGATCTACCAGCTCGGGTGCGGCCCGGCCTGGCGCAGCGGACGGGGCGACGGGATTCCGCAGGTGCTCGAAGCGGCCTCGGCCATCGCCACCGGTCTGGCCACCACCGTGGTGATCGCCGCCGGCTCGGCCGGGGTGTACACCGAGCGCGAGTCGACAGCGCCGTGGACCCGTCCGGCGAACGAGTTCGTGGTTCCCTGGGGCCTGTTCACCGCGGCCGAGTTCGCCCTCATCGCCCGGCGCCACATGCACGTGTACGGCACGCGCCCTGAACACCTGGCCACGGTGGCGGCGACGATCCGCAACAACGGCCACGTGCACCCCGACGCGATCTACGCCGGGCGAGGCCCCTTCACCCCGCAGGACATCCTCGACTCGCGCATGGTCGCCGATCCGTTCCACCTGCTCGACTGCTCGATGACGAGCGAAGGCGGGTCTGCCCTGGTGCTAACCACCGGCGAACGGGCCCGCCACCTGGCCCAGCACCCGGTATGGCTCTTGGGCGGTGGAACGGACAGTTATGGTCCCTCGTACCAGCATCCTCCGGCCTTCGACCTCACGGGCCGCCTCGGCGGCGAGTACGCCAATGGGTGGGCGGGTCGGCGTGCTGCTCAGCAGGCGTTCACCATGTGTGGCTTGGCTCCCAGCGATGTCGACGTGTGCGAGTTCTACGATCCCTTCTCGTTCGAGATCATCCGCCAGTTCGAGGCGTTCGGCTTCTGTGGCGAAGGCGAAGGCGGCGAGTTCGTGATGGACGGGACCATCGAGGTCGGGGGCCGCTATCCCGTCACGACCGACGGCGGGTTGATGGCCTTCTCGCACGGCGGAGCGACCGTCCAGTTGCTGCAGCGGGTCATCCGCTCCGTGCAGCAGCTCCGGGGCGAGTGTGTGAGCCGCCAGGTTGCCGGGGCCGAGGTCGCCATGTGCAGCAACGGCGGACCCGGTGCCCTGTTCACCGATGTGATGCTGCTCGGCAAGGAGGCGGCGTGAACGCCGGGGGTCCGAGCCGCGAGTGGAGCCGGGCCGACGGCGATCTCGACGCCCAGCGCGCCGGGATCCCGCTGCCCCGGCCCACCGTGGTCTCCCAGCCCTATTGGGACGGGTGTCGGCGCGGCGAGCTCCTGTTCCAGCGTTGCCGTGCGTGCTCGGCGATCGCGTTCAACCCGTCGCCGGCCTGCCGCCGGTGTCTGTCGCCCGAGCTCGCCTGGGAGCCGAGCGCAGGCCACGGGTCGGTGTATTCGTGGACGGTCGTGCATCGGCCCCAGACCCCGGCGTTCACGGTGCCGTACGCCGTGGCCATCGTCGACCTCGACGAGGGCTACCAGATGATGACCAACGTGATCGCCTGCACGCCCGAAGACGTGCACGTGGGCCTGCGCGTGCGGGTCGAGTTCAGGGTCATCGACGACGAGATCACCCTGCCCTACTTCGTGCCGCTGTCGAGCCCCTGACGGATGGGCCTCCGGCTGTCGAACGCCTGACGGTCGGGCCGCTGAGGGCCGGGACCGGAGCCAGCCCGTTCAGCTCGGCGCGGAGATGGCCGGAAGCACTTCGGTCTCGAACAGCCGCAGGCTCTCCCACGCCAGCTCGGGATCGGTGCCGCCCATGAGCGGGTGAAACAGGAGCATCCCCGTGTCGCCGAGCGTCCCCGCCAACTCGACCGCCTCGGACGGGGTGAGCACGGGGTACATCCCGGTCGCTCGGAGTGCGTCGGCGTCGGCGACGGGCGAATAGGGCGAGGCCATCGGATACCCGGCGTCGTTGGTCTCCTGCCACCACTGCCCGTAGGCGTTCATCTCGTGCATCGCATACGGCGCCAACCTTTTCCAGGCGTCTTCGGGATCGTGGGCGATGTGCACGAACAGCGGGCCGCTCATGGCCTCGGGGCCGGGATCGAACCCCTTGAGGCGCTGCACCTCGGCCCGGTAGGTCTCCCACAGCTCGGGGGCCCCGGGGCTGAACCAGTCGCCCAACCGGGCCGCTCGACGGGCCGCGGCCTTGGTGGACCCGCCGACGAGGATCGGCGGACGAGGCTGTTGCACCGGGCGCGGGGTGATCCGGGCCGTCCGGCCGCGGTACTCGAACTCCTCACCCGTCCACGCCTGCTGGAAGACGGCGACGGCCTCTTCGAGCAGTGCGGCGCGGTCTTCGAGGCGGCGGTCGAACATGGCGAACTCCGATGGCACGTACCCTGCCCCGACCGTGAGCACCAAGCGCCCATTGGAGATCACGTCGAGGATGGCCAGATCCTCGGCCGCCCGGAGCGGATCGTGCAACGGGACGATGAGCGCGCTCAGCACGATCCTGGTGGTCCTCGTGCGGGCCGCCACGGCGGCAGCGAAGACCATCGGCGACGGGAGGTAGCCGTCGGGAGAGCCATGGTGCTCGGAGATGACGATGCTGGCGCAACCCAGACCGTCGGCCCACTCGCACATGTCGAGCGCCGCCGCGTAGCGCTCGACGAGCGTGGTCGGGGCGATCTCGGGAGCCCGCATGTCGAACCGCAATGTGAAGCCGGTCATGGGTTTCTCGTTCCTCGTGGGGCAGCCGCATGCTCCCGGGCTACCCGCTCGGCGATGGTGGTCAAGGCCTCGGGATTGGCCAGGGCTTCGGTGTTGCGGACGACGCGGCCATTGACGGCATCGGCGACGGCCAGCTCAGCCAGCTTGCCACTACGCGTCCGGGGCAGGTCGTCGATGTCGACGATGAGGCCCGGGACGTGGCGCGGCGTACAGCCCGTTCGGATGCGGCGTCGGATCTCGGCCTCGAGGTCGTCGGTGAGCACGCTCCCAGGGGCCAGGCGCACGAGCAGGACGATCTGCACGTCGGTCGAGCCGCTGGCGTCGAGCACCTCGCGACCGAACACGAGCGACTCCACCACATCGGGAATCTGCTCGACCTGGCGGTAGATCTCAGCGGTGCCGATGCGCACGCCCCCGGGATTGAGGGTCGTGTCAGAGCGACCGTGGATGACGAACCCGCCATGGGCCGTTCGGGTGGCGAAGTCGCCCTGGGCCCAGACATCGGTCGGGGTGGGGGCGCTCGTGGCGCTCTCGGCGAGGTGGCTGAAGCGTTCGAAGTAGGCGCTGCGGTAGCGATGGCCGTCGGTGTCGACCCAGAAGCCGAGGGGCATCGACGGGAACGGTGCCGTGCACACGAGCTCGCCTCGCTCGCCCGTGACCGGTCGGCCGAGCTCGTCCCAGACCTCGACGGCCATGCCCAGCGCGGCCCGTTGGATCTCACCGGCGTAGACGGGCGCCGTCGGATCGCCGCCCACGAAGCAGCCGCACAGGTCGGTGCCGCCGGAGATCGACGCCAGGTGCACGTCGTCGGCGAAGGCCTCATACACGAACGCGAACGACTCGGGAGCCAGCGGTGAACCCGTGCTGCAGATGGTTCGTACCGTCGAGAGGTCGTGGTGCTCGCGTGGGCGGTAGCCGGCCTTCTTGACCGAGTCGATGAACTTGGCGCTCACGCCGAAGAGGATGACCGCTTCCTCCTCGACGATCCGGAACAGCGCCTCCGGACCGGGATGGAACGGTGAGCCGTCGTACAGGACGGCCGTGGCGCCCGAAGCCAGCACCGAGACGAGCCAGTTCCACATCATCCAGCCGGTGGTCGTGAAGTAGAGGACCCGATCGCCGGGGCGCACGTCGCAATGGAGCTGGTGCTCGACGAGATGCTTGAGCAGCACGCCGCCGGTCCGGTGCACGATGCACTTGGGTGGTCCGGTCGTGCCCGAGCTGTACAGCACATACCAGGGATGATCGTACGGGAAGCGCTCGAACGCCTGGGTGGCCGGGTCGGGATCGGCGCCCAGCCAGGAAGACCAGGAAACCCATGGGATTCGAGGGGTTGTAGCGGTCCCGCCGGCGGCTCTGGTGCCTGTCCCTGTGCCCGCCGTCCCTGTGCCACCTGTGGTGCTGTCGAGCGTCAGGACGACGATCCGGCGCAGGCTCGGGAGGCGCTCGACGATGTCGCCCAGGCGCTCCAGGCAGTCGAACACCTTGGCGCCGTAGTGATAGCGGTCGGCGGCCACCAGCACGACCGGCTCGATCTGACCGAAGCGGTCGATGACACCGTCGACCCCGAAGTCGGGCGAGGTGGAGGAGAAGACCGCACCCACGCTGGTGGCGGCCAGCATCAGCGCCACGGTCTCGGCGACGTTGGGCATCCACGCGACCACCCGGTCGCCCGGGACGACGCCGTCGTCTCGCAGGGCCCGGGCCACGCCCGCCGTGGTGGTTCGGAGCCGGTCCCACGACCAGACCTCGCGCTGTCCATCCTCGCCCCGGACGATCAACGCGGGTCCCGTCGGATCGGACCCGGGGCCACTGGCTGGACCCCCGAGCAGGAGGTTCTCGGCCACGTTGAGGCGGGCGTCGGGAAAGAAACGGGCCGCGCGCATCGAGCCGCCCTCGTGCACGAACGCCCGGTCGTCGGCTCCACGCTCGCCGATGACGCCCGTCTCGTCCCACATCCTGTGCCAGAACCCGGCCGGGTCGGTGAGCGACCAGGCATGGAGCGCCTCGTAGGTATCGTGTCCCGTGGAACGCATGAGGGCACCCAGGGCCGTGGCCGCGGCCCGATCGACGGACGGGGTCCACAGCGGAGCGGCTGACGGGCTGGGCTGGTTCTCGGGGGTCACGGGGTCACTCCGTGGCCAGCGAGTCGAGGGCGGCGATGGTCCGGTCTATGTCGGCGTCGTCGATGTCGGCGTGGGTCACGAACCGGATCGTCCCTGCGCCGAGCATCCCCCCCAGGATGCCGTGCTCCGACAGGCGGGCAAGGAAATCGGCGGGCATCCCGGTGCTGTCGACGCACACGATGTTCGTGACGACCGTCACCGGATCGACCGAGCGTCGGAACCGC